>NZ_JAGYGF010000005.1:0-227580 GCF_019947305.1 Pseudomonas sp. BF-RE-21
CCCCAGGCCTCCCCTCCCCGCGCCTTGCGCTGGGCGGTGGCCGGTTCGGTGATCGTGATGATCGCCGCCGGCGGCCTGTTCTACTACGCCTCGAAAATGGCCGCGGCCAAACGCCAGGCCAACCATGACGAAGTGCTGGTGACCATTCACCCCCACAGCTGCGAGCCGAATGCGTTGACAGTGCCGGCCGGTCGAGCCAGTTTCCGCATCGTCAACCGCTCGGATCGTGCCGTTGAATGGGAGATCCTTGACGGCGTGCTGGTGGTCGAAGAACGGGAAAACATCGCGCCCGGCCTGAGTCAGGTAATCAACGCCAACCTGTTGCCCGGCGATTACGCGATCACCTGCGGCCTGCTGAGCAACCCGCGTGGCACGTTGCACGTGACACCGACCGCGGCGTCCGATGCCGCGGCCAAAGCCAAGCCGTCGATGGTGGCTTTCGTCGGGCCGTTGTCGGAGTTCCGCGTTTACCTGAGCAGCCAAAGTACCGCGCTGATCAAAGCCGTCACCGCGCTCGAACAAGCCATCGAAGCCGGTGACCTGAGCCAGGCGCAAGCGTTGTACGTCCCGGCGCGCAGTGCCTACCAACGCATTGCCCCGGCCACGCAACGCCTGGCGGAACTGGACAACACCATCAACGCCCGTGCCGATTACTTTGAAAAGCGCGAGCAGGACCCCGGCTTCGTGGGTTTCCATCGCCTGGAATATGCGCTGTTCCAGCAACGCAACCTCGACGGCCTGACACCGGTAGCCCAACAGCTGCTGACCGACGTCACCACGCTCAAGCAACAACTGCTCGCGCAATCGCTGCCCCCGGAACAACTGGTCAGCATCGTGGTGCGCAACCTCAATAACCTCGGCGATGTGCGCGCCAGCAGCGGTGAAGAAGAACGCTACAGCCACACCGACTTGAACGGTTTCGCCGGCAACCTCGAAGCTGCCCGCAAAGTCGTCGACCTGTTGCGCCCGCTGCTGACCAACTCCGCCGCCGAACTGCTGCCAACCATCGACAGCGCAATCGTCAGCCTTGATGCCGAACTCAACGGTTTCAAGGTCCAGGACGGCTATGCGAGCTATGACACGGTCGGCGCCGCGCAACGCAAACAGATCGCCGACAAGGCCAAGGCACTGGCCGATGCACTCGATGGAATCGATCCCGCCCTTGGCCTTTCCGGCCTGTAGCAGAAGACGACATTCAGATGAACGATTCAGAGCAATTCAACCTCCAGCGTCGCCGGGTATTGATGGGCATGGGGGCCGCCGGTGTGGCGTTGGCCGGTTCTGCATTGAGCTGCCCGGCCATGGCCGCCAGCCCCGCGCAAGTCACCGAAGCACCGAGCAGCGACCGGACCGAAGACCACCACGACTTCCACGGCCAGCACCAAAGCGGCATCGTCACCCCGCGCCCGGCGTCGGGCATGTTGGTGTCGTTTGATGTGTTGGCCAGTGACCGTGAAGACCTCGAACGGCTGTTCCGCACGCTCAATGAGCGCATCGCGTTCCTGATGAAGGGCGGCCCGGTGGCGCAGGTCGATCCGAAACTGCCGCCAGTGGATTCAGGGATTCTTGGCCCGGTGGTCACGCCGGACAACCTGACTATCACCGTCTCGGTGGGTGAATCGTTGTTCGACGAACGCTTCGGCCTGGCCCACGCCAAACCGAAACGGCTGAGCCGCATGGTCGGTTTCCCCAACGATGCGCTGGAAGCCGATTGCTGCCACGGCGACCTGAGTTTGCAGTTCTGCTCCAACACCACCGACACAAACATCCACGCCCTGCGCGACATCGTGAAAAACCTGCCGGACTTGCTGCTGGTGCGCTGGAAACAGGAAGGCAGCGTGCCGCCCCAGGCACCGGCGAAACCCGGTGTGCCGGCGCAGAGTGCGCGTAACTTTCTGGGCTTTCGCGACGGCTCGGCCAACCCCGATTCCAACGACGCCAAAGCCATGGACCGCATCGTCTGGGTCCAGCCCGGCAGCGACGAACCGGCGTGGGCCGTCAATGGCAGCTATCAAGCGGTGCGGATCATCCGCAACTTCGTCGAGCGCTGGGACCGCACGCCGTTGCAGGAACAGGAAAGCATTCTCGGCCGGGTCAAAAGCACCGGCGCGCCCATGGGCGGTGCGCACGAAACCGAGGTGCCGGACTACGCCAAGGACCCGGAAGGCAAGCTGACCAAGCTCGACGCGCACATCCGCCTGGCCAACCCGCGCACCGCCGCGAGTCAGGCCAACCTGATCCTGCGCCGGCCGTTCAACTACTCCAACGGCGTGAACAAGAACGGTCAGCTGGACATGGGCTTGCTGTTCATCTGCTACCAGGCCGACCTGGAAAAAGGCTTCATCACCGTGCAAACCCGACTCAATGGCGAGCCACTCGAGGAGTACCTCAAGCCGGTCGGCGGCGGGTACTTCTTCACCCTGCCGGGTGTGACGGGCGACCAGGATTTCATCGGTCGCTCGCTGCTCAACGCCACACAAACAAAAGCCACCGCCTAACCAACCCCCAACACGGAACCGTCCCATGAAAAAGTCGCCACTCGCGTTATTGCTGACCCTTGGTTTGCTCAACACCCCGTTTTCGGCTTTCGCGGCGACGGCGCCGCTGGAACTGGTGGGGCCGATTTCGGATTACAAGATCTACGTCACCGAGCAACTGGACGAACTGGCCAGCCACACTCAGAAATTCACCGATGCGGTGAAGAAAGGTGACCTCGCCACCGCGCAAAAACTCTACGCGCCGACCCGGGTTTACTACGAATCGATCGAGCCGATTGCCGAGCTGTTCAGTGACCTCGACGCCTCCATCGACTCCCGTGTCGACGACCACGAAAAAGGCGTGAAAGCCGAAGACTTCACCGGTTTCCACCGCATCGAATACTCGCTGTTCTCCGAGAAGAGCACCAAGGACCTGGGCGAACTGGCGGATGGCTTGAACAAAGACGTTAAGGACCTGCAAACCCGCGTGGCCGGCCTGACCTTCCCGCCTGAAAAAGTGGTGGGCGGCGCGGCGGCACTGCTGGAAGAAGTCGCCGCCACCAAGATCTCCGGCGAAGAGGATCGTTACAGCCACACCGACCTGTATGACTTCCAGGGCAACATCGACGGCGCGAAGAAAATCGTCGACCTGTTCCGTCCACAGATCGAGAAGCAGGACGCGGCGTTCATTGCCAAGGTCGACAAAAACTTTGCCACGGTGAACAAGACGCTGGCGAAGTACAAAACCAGGGATGGCGGTTTTGAGACCTATGACAAGGTGAAGGACAGCGACCGTAAGGCGCTGGTTGGGCCGGTGAATACGTTGGCTGAGGATTTGTCGACGTTGCGTGGGAAACTGGGTTTGAACTGATTTTTTTGTAGCGTCTGGGCGGGCCCCTTCGCGGGCAAGCCTCGCTCCTACAGAGGTATTCGATCCCCTGTAGGAGCGAGCGGTGCGACGATTCGACTTGCCCGCGAAGGCATTTTCAGCCCCGACACATCCCCCTCCTGCTACCATCCCCCGCCAATAATAAAAGCTCACGGAAGACTCACCCATGTCCGCTTCAACCTTCGACCTGCGCCCGCTCATGGTCGCCAACATGGCCTGCACCATGGCAATGATGGCGTTCGTTTCTTTGATCGGGCCCATCGCCCGGGTGTTGGGCCTGGCCACCTGGCAGGCCGGGGCGGCGGTGACGGTGTCCGGGGTGATCTGGATGGTGCTGGCGCGTCCATGGGGTCAGGCCAGCGACCGCTTCGGACGACGACGCATTCTGTTGCTCGGCACTGCGGGATTCACCCTCGCCTATTGGGCCTTGTGCCTGTTCATCGACACGTCTTTGCGATTCCTGCCTTCAGCGGCGCTGGCGTTTATCGGGCTGATGCTCGGACGCGGGCTGATCGGGGTGTTCTATGCGGCGATTCCGGTCGGCTGTAATGCACTGATTGCCGACAACGTCGAGCCGCAACACCGCGCCAAAGCCATGGCCGCATTGGGCGCTGCCAACGCCTGCGGGCTGGTGGTCGGCCCGGCGATAGCGGCGTTGCTGTCCCGATACAGCCTGAGCCTGCCCTTCTACGCCATGGCGTTTCTACCGCTGATGGCGTTCCTCGTGCTGCGTTACAAGCTCAAGGCCCAGGAACTGCATTTGCGCCAGGCACCGCGCAAGGTGCACCTCAACGATCCACGGTTGCGCCGGCCCATGGCGGTCGCGTTCGTGGCGATGCTGTGCGTTTCTGTCGCGCAGATCACCGTCGGCTTCTTCGCCATCGATCGACTGGGCATGAGCCCGGCCGACGCCGCGCAAACGGCCGGTATCGCCCTGACCATGGTCGGCTTCGCGTTGATCTGTTCGCAGTTGGTTGTGCGTCGACTGGAATGGCCGCCGCTACGGCTGATCCGGGTCGGCGCAATGGTCGCTGCGCTGGGGTTTTCCGGCAGCATCATGGTCGATTCGGCGTGGGGGTTGTGGCTGGGGTTCTTTGTCTCGGCGAGCGGCATGGGCCTGATTTTCCCGTCCTTCGCCGCGCTTGCCGCCAATGCGGTCGAGGCCTCGGAGCAAGGCGCGACCGCAGGTTCCATCGGCGCCGCCCAGGGGTTCGGCGTGGTGATCGGGCCGTTGACCGCCACGCTGATCTACGGCATCGAACCGCGTTTGCCGTATCTGGTAGCGGCTGCGTTGTTGCTGCTGGTGGCCCTGTGGCCAGGGCCCCGGCAGCGTCAGGCTTTATAGGATGCGATAGAGCAAGCGTTCAATGCGCACGCGACTGACACGCTTGAGGAACTTGGCCACGCCCGCCGGGTAATCCGGCAGGGTTTGCAGGTCCTGATAACGCTCGATGCGCGTGGTGTGCTGGAAAATCTCCGCCAGCTCACTGCGACGCGGCTCCAGCAATTCACCTTTGGGGTCATCAATCAGCAGCGCGTTTTCCAGGTCGAGACGGAATGCGCGCGGATTGAGGTTGTTGCCGGTCAGCAAGGTGTAACGCTGATCGACCCACATGCCTTTAAGGTGATAGGTGTTATCGCCGTCCTTCCACAGGTGCAGGTTCAACTGGCCGCTGTCGACGCTGCGATGATGACGCTTGGCGAAACGCCGCAAGCTGATCTCGTAGAGGTACGGCAACGCCGAGATCACCTTGAACGGCTCGCTCGGCGGGATGTAGAAGTCGTTGGCGGTTTTGTCGCCGACCACGATGTCGATCTTCACACCCCGGGCCAATGCCCGGTTGATCTCCCGGGTCACCGCCAACGGCAGGTTGAAGTACGGCGTGCAGATCGTCAGTTGATGCTGGGCACTGGCGATCAACTCGCAGATTACCCGGCTCAACGGGTTGTTCTTGCCGACCCCAAGCAATGGGCTGACCGACAAACCGTCTTTAACCGTGGTGCCCGTCGTGGTGTCGTACGCCGCATGTTTCAGGCGGCTGCGCAGGTCGCCGATGTCGTGGCGCAGGCTGCGGGTGGTCGGCAGGTTCGGCAAATCGAGGCGATGCACCGCTTTCGAGGCGACCAGGCCGTGCTGAACCAGGTGCTGCATCGAATCGGCCAGGGCACCGTTGTGCAGCAGGTGATAACGGTCGTAGCGGTATTTGTCGAATTTGTGCAGATAAACGTTGTTCAGGCTCGCACCGCTGTAGATCACGCAGTCATCGATCACGAAGCCTTTCAAATGCAGCACGCCGAACAGCTCGCGGGTCTGCACTGGCACACCGTACACCGGGACCACGCTGGCGTGGGTTCGGGTGGTTTCCTGATACCACGCCGAATTGCCCGGCTGTTTGCCGGCACCGATCAAGCCACGCTGGGCGCGCAGCCAGTCGACGACGACCACCACGTCCAGTTCCGGACGCGCCAGTTTGGCAGCATGCAAGGCATCGAGAATTTCCTGGCCGGCTTCATCCTGTTGCAGGTACAGCGCGACGATATAGATGCGCCGGGTCGCCTGGGCAATTTTTTCCAACAGGCAACGACGGAATTCGGCAGCGCCAGAAAGGATGGTGACGGCATCGGCGGTCAGCGGAAAACTGCGCAGTTTGGGCAGCAGAGAGCGTTTGAAAAGCGACGGCATAGGGCTCGCAATGGGTCGAATCCGGAGAGGTTGAGAGCTTACACCATGGAGGGGTTTGGGTCTTGTTACGGTCTGTAATGACCCCTTCGCGGGCAAGTCGAATCGTCGCACCGCTCGCTCCTACAGAGGTATGCGATCCCCAGTAGGAGCGAGGCTTGCCCGCGAAGGCGATTTCATGGTCGGTACAAAATAATATTTGACCAAGGAGAACGATCGTTCTACTGTATGCCCCATGAACGAAATCACTAGCAACGACACACGCGACATCATTCTGGATGTCACCGAAAAGTTGATCTACAAAAGTGGCATCGCTGCCACGGGCATGGATCTTCTGGTGAAAACCGCCGGCGTCTCCAGAAAAAGCATCTACCGCTACTTCGCCAACAAGGAGGAGTTGACCGTCGCCGCCCTGCAACGCCGCGACGTGCGCTGGATGCTCTGGTACAGAAGTGCCGTCGACCAGGCCGAAACCCCGGCCGACCGGCTGCTCAACCTGTTTACCGTGCTCAAGGCCTGGTTTGCCTCCGAAGGCTTCCGTGGCTGCGCTTTCATCAACACCAGCGGTGAAACCGGCGACCCGCAAGACCCGGTCCGGCTGGTTGCCAAAGAACACAAACAGAAGCTGCTCGACTACGTGCGCGAGCTCTGCACCGAACATGGCGCAACCGACCCGGAGACGCTGGCCAAACAGCTGCTGATCCTGATCGATGGCGCCATTACCGTGGCGCTTGTCATGGGTGATCACAGTGCCGCCGATAATGCGCAATGCATGGCGCGAAAGTTATTGGACCTGTAACACTTTAAACAAGCCCGACAACTTGCTTGAACTTTAATCTTATTGGGAGACTTTAAATGTCTAACGCCGAAGTTCGTCCGCCATTGCCGCCGTTTACCCGTGAATCGGCCATCGAAAAAGTTCGCCTGGCCGAAGATGGCTGGAACTCCCGTGATGCAGAGCGTGTGTCTCTGGCCTACACACTGGACACCAAATGGCGGAACCGCGCCGAATTCGCCTACAACCGTGAAGAAGCCAAAGGTTTCCTGACACGCAAATGGGCCAAGGAACTGGACTATCGACTGATCAAGGAACTCTGGGCGTTCACTGGCAACCGCATCGCCGTGCGCTACGCCTATGAATGGCACGACGACTCGGGCAACTGGTTCCGTTCCTACGGCAACGAAAACTGGGAGTTCGACGAGAACGGCCTGATGGCCAACCGGTTCGCCTGCATCAACGACATGCCGATCAAGGAAAGCGACCGCAAGTTCCACTGGCCGCTGGGGCGTCGCCCGGATGATCATCCGGGTCTGTCCGACCTAGGTCTGTAAACACACATCGCCCCCCTGTAGGAGCCGGCTTGCCGGCGATAGCGTCCTCACATTCAACGAAGATGTTGTCTGTGATACCGCCATCGCCAGCAAGCCGGCTCCTACAAGTTTTTGTGGTGGTCAGGCGACTTCGGCTTGTTTCACGCTGGCCTCAGCCTCCAGCTCCCGCACCAACGGCAGCACCCGCTTGCCGAAATACTCCACCTCTTCCTGAAAGTGCAGAAACCCCGCCAGCACCAAATCTACGCCCACCGCTTTCAACGCCACAATCCGCTCGGCAATTTGCCGCGGCGTGCCGATCAGGTTGGTCTTGAAGCCGTCGTTGTACTGCACCAGATCCTCGAACGTCGATTTGGCCCAATTGCCCTCGCCTTCCGGTGATGCCCTGCCCGCCTGTTTCGCCGCATCGCCAAAGGCATTCACCGCTTCCGGATCAGCCTGATCGATGATCTGCGCCAGCACTGCGCGAGCCTCTTCTTCGGTGTCGCGGGCGATGACGAACGCGTTGACCCCGACCTTCACCGAGTGATTGTTCGCGGCGGCCTTACTGCGGATATCGTCGACTTGCGCCTTGATGCCTTCCGGCGTGTTGCCGTTGGTGAAGTACCAGTCCGAAACTCGCGCCGCCATGTCCCGTGCTGCACGGGAGCTGCCGCCCTGAAAGATTTCCGGCTGGCCCAGTGGTTTCGGTTTGAGGCTGTAATTGTCGAAGCGGTAGAAGTCACCGCGAAAGGTGAAGTTGTCCTGGCTCCAGATGCCTTTGAGCGAGCGAATGAATTCTTCGGAGCGGCGATAGCGCTCGTCATGCTCCAGCCAATGCTCGCCGATGGCCTGGAATTCACCCTTGAACCAACCGCTGACGATGTTCACCGCGATGCGGCCGTTGGTCAGTTGATCGATGGTCGCCAGTTGCTTGGCCGCCAGCGCGGGTTGCCAGGGGCCGGGCAGGATCGCCGCGATGACTTTCAATGTGGTGGTGGCGGCGAGCAGCGCGTGGCTGAAGGCGACCGATTCATGCTGGTACTCGGCGCCGTAACCGGCGGTGAAGCGAATCTGCGTCAGGGCATATTCGAACCCCGCCGCTTCGGCCAGTTGCGCCAGTTTGCGGTTGTAGTCGATGCCCCAGTGGGTGCGTTGTTCGATCTTGCTGACCACCAGCCCGCCGCTGACGTTCGGCACCCAGTAGGCAAATTTGACGGCTTGCTGACTCATTGACGTGTCCTCGGGACGTTAGGAAGTCCTGGGGTGAGAGCAGCAACCGTGCCAGTACTTTCCCGAGCCAACCGCAGAACCCTGTGGGAGCGAGCCTGCTCGCGATGGCAGCATGTCAGCCAACAAAAGTGTTGTATGTGCAACCGCCATCGCGAGCAGGCTCGCTCCCACATGGGTCTGGGTGTGTCAGGGCAATTTGCTGCGGCGCTGTTGGCCCAGCAACAGTTCAAGCCGAATCTGAATCCCTACGCTTCAGTAAATCCTGGCCGCCCCTCTCCGGCATGGACCATGCAATCCCCCTTGGCATCCACTGCCGATCCAAGGAGCTGTCCCATGACCGAACACCAGGTAATCAATCCGCTGTCCATTGGCACTGACTATGAAGCGCTGGCCGCAAGATTCCGTCCTGTTTTCCAGCGCATCGCCGCCGGTGCCGTTGAGCGTGAACAGTCGCGCAGCCTGCCTTACGAGCCCATTCAGTGGCTGAAGGATGCCGGTTTCGGCGCGGTGCGCGTGCCGGTGGAATATGGGGGTGGCGGCGCCTCCCTGCCGCAGCTGTTTGAGTTGCTGATCGAATTGGCCGAAGCCGATTCCAACGTGCCCCAGGCACTGCGGGGGCATTTCGCGTTTGCCGAGGACCGCTTGAACGCCACGCCAGGGCCGGCACGGGACCTGTGGTTCAAACGCTTTGTCGACGGCGACATTGTCGGCTGCGCCTGGACTGAAATCGGCAATGTGGCGATTGGCGACGTGATCACCAAAGTCTCGCCCAACGGCGACGGCTGGCGACTCAACGGTGAAAAGTTCTACAGCACCGGCAGCCTGTTTTCCGACTGGATCGACGTCTACGCACAGCGCAGTGATACCGGCGGCGATGTCATCGCAGCGGTGCGCACCCGGCAACCGGGGATCGTGCAAAGCGATGACTGGGACGGTTTCGGTCAGCGCACCACGGGCAGCGGCACGTCGCGGTTTATCGACGCCGAGGTGGACGCCGAAAACGTTATCGACTTCGCCACCCGTTTCAAATACCAGACGGCGTTCTATCAGCTCGTGTTATTGGCCACGCTGGCCGGAATCGGTCGCGCCGCTTTGCGCGACGTGGCGCATCAGGTACGTGAGCGAAAACGTATTTACAGCCATGGCAATGCCCAGCGCGTCAGCGAGGATTCACAAGTTCAACAAGTCGTCGGTGAAGTGGCGGCGCTGGTGTACGCCGCCGAAGCGAGCGCGTTGAAGGCCGCACAACCGGCGCAGCGGGCGTATTTCGCGCGGTTTTCGGGGGATGACTCGCTGGAGCGGGCGGCGAATGTTGCAGCGGAGCTCGAATCGGCGAAAGCGCAGGTGGTGGTGTCGGAGCTGATTCAGCGGGCGACCACCGAGCTGTTCAATGCGCTGGGGGCTTCGGATGTGCGTCAGGGCAAGTCGCTGGACCGGCATTGGCGTAATGCGCGGACCGTGTCTTCGCATAATCCGGTGATCTACAAGGCGCGGATTGTCGGGGATTGGGAGATTAACGGGACTGAACCGCCGTTTGTGTGGCAGATCGGGAATGGGCCGGTCGCCAAGTGATGTAGCGCCTGCAAGTCAGTCTTCGCGGGCAAGCCTCGCTCCTACAGGTTGTGAGGCGATCATGCCAACACCGATAACCTGTAGGAGCGAGGCTTGCCCGCGAAGAGGCCACACCAGTCGCCGCAGAAGTTGGATATAGGTAAGATATCGGCCCTTCCCCGCAGCCCTTTGCTGCACCCCGCCGAATAAGCCCATTTCCATGCCTTTCGAACTCAGCGTTGACCTCACCACCCTCGCCATCCTGGCCGTCGTCGCCTTCATTGCCGGTTTCATCGACGCCATTGCCGGCGGCGGTGGTCTGTTGACCACGCCGGCGCTGTTGACCGCTGGCCTGCCGCCGCACCTGGTGCTGGGCACCAACAAACTCAGTTCGACCTTCGGCTCGGCCACCGCCAGTTTCACCTTCTATCGACGCAAACTGTTCCATCCCCGGCAGTGGGTGCACGCCATCGTCGGCACCTTGGTCGGCGCGCTGACCGGTGCCGTGGTCGCGCATTACCTGCCTGCCGAATGGCTGAACAAAATGCTGCCGGTGATCGTGTTCGCCTGCGGCCTCTACCTGTTGTTCGGTGGCACGCCGAAAGCGCCGCTGGACAGCAACGCCCCGATCAAGAAAAAGTGGCAATCGACCCAAGGCTTCAGCCTCGGCTTCTACGACGGCGTGGCCGGCCCCGGCACTGGCGCGTTCTGGACCGTGAGCAGCCTGCTGATGTACCCCATCGATCTGGTGAAGGCCAGCGGCGTGGCGCGCAGCATGAACTTCGTCAGCAACATTGCGGCGCTGTCGGTGTTCATCTTTTCCGGGCAAGTGGACTGGATCATCGGCCTGAGCATGGGCCTGTCGGTGATGGTCGGTGCGTTCTTCGGTGCGCGCTCCGCCATCAGCGGCGGAGCCAAGTTCATTCGCCCGGTGTTCATCACCGTGGTGCTGGGCCTGACTGTGCGCCTAGCCTGGCAGCACTGGTTCAGCGTGGCCTAAGCGCCGCGCCACATAGACGTCGATCAGGTAACGGGCAATCGAGCGTGACGCCGGCAACGGCGGCAGCTCGTGCACGTTGAACCACTGGGCGTCCTCTATCTCGTCCTCCTGACAGACAATCTCGCCGCCGGCGTACTCGGCGTGAAAGCCAAGCATCATCGAATGCGGGAACGGCCAGCACTGGCTGCCCATGTACTGGATGTTCTTGACCTCGATCTGCACCTCTTCACGCACCTCGCGAATCAGGCAGTCTTCAGCCGATTCGCCCGGTTCGGCAAATCCCGCCAGCGTGCTGTAGACCCCGGTGACAAACCGTGGCGAGCGCGCCAGCAGGACTTCATCGCCACGGGTGATCAGCACGATCATGCTCGGCGAAATCCGCGGGTAATAGCGCAGATTACACGGCTCGCAGTACATCGCCCGCTCACGCGGCACCTGCAAGGTCGCCTGCCCGCAGTTGCCGCAAAAACGGTGTTCGCGGGCCCAGGTGCCGATCTGCGCGGCATAACCCAGCACTTTGTAAACCGCGTGATCGCCATCGAGCATGAACGCCCGCAAGCCTTTCCAGTTGCAGCCCGGTACTTCGCTGTGACTGCGCAGCTCCAGCAGGTAGACCGGTTCGCCATCCAGATGACCGATGCCGTGTTCGGCCAGAACCGGCAGGTCCTGACGCTTGAGCCATTCACGCGGGAACAGCGCGCCATTGTCGTCGAACAGGAAGCCTTCGGGGCTGCGCGCAACGGCCCAGCCGCCCGGTTGATCGGTGTCCAGTACTGCAGTGGTCCAGCGTGAAGTCATTTTTCAATCAATCCAGAAATTCGGGTTTCTGTTTGCTCATATGGGCGGCCATGGCCACGCGCAAGTCAGTGGATTGCAGCATGGCGGCGTTCCAGGTAGCGACGTATTCAAGGCCGTCGTCAATGCGATGGTCGCGCATGTAGCTGATCATCTCTTTGGTGCCGGTGATCGCAATCGGCGACTTGCCGGCGATGTCCCGGGCAATGCCCATGACACCGTCGAGCAGGCTGGCGGCGTCGCTGTAGACGCGATTGACCAGGCCGATACTGCGCGCTTCCTCGGCGCCAAACGAGCGACCAGTGTAAGCCAGTTCACGCAGCATGCCGTCACCGATGATCCGCGGCAAGCGTTGCAAGGTGCCAACGTCGGCGGCCATGCCGATGTCGATTTCCTTGATCGAGAATTGCGCGTCTTCGGCGGCATAACGCATGTCGCAGGCGGCAATCAGGTCAATCGCACCACCCAGGCAATAACCCTGAATCGCTGCCAGCACCGGCTTGCGGCAGTTGTCGACGGCATTGAAGGACGCTTGCAGCGCGAGGATCTTGCGGCGCAGCAGGCGCGCATTGCGGCCGACGTCCTTGCCCAGCTCATTGGCCACGCCGGCCAGCATCATCAGGTCGATACCGGAGGAAAAATGTTTGCCGGCGCCGCTGAGCACCACCACCCGGACTTCGTCGGTGTCATCGATCCACTGGAAGATCTCGATGATCTCGTTCCAGAACGCGGCGTTCATCGAGTTGATCTTTTCCGGACGATTGATCTGCACATGGGCAATTTTATCGGCCAGTTCGACGGTGAACGCAGTGTACTGAGACATGGCAGTGATCCTTTACCGGGCAAAAAATGAGGCCCGAACTATAACAAGGCAACCCGCGCCGCAGTAAGGCAGCGGTTCGGCCAAAAGCGGGACCTGCGAGCGCACCACAACAGTGCGCAGCCGTAATCGCCCTCGCACATTCGTGTGACTGCCAGGTTACTTTTTGGGGCCGAATCGCGAAAAAACATGCCCTTCGTCGGGGCGTTTGGCTGCCTATCCGGTACGTCCGTACCGCTTTGAACCGATTGTCGAACAATTTTGCCAACTGGCCTTCACCGCTCTAAGTTCTGGCCTAGACTCCTTTTCGCGGGGCAAAACCGGTCGGTCACAAAGTGTCAAAAAAATCGAAACTTTTGCCATTTGTGGCCGGTCCTCTGAAAGGTAGGTGCGTTGCGACTGGTGCAATCCTTGCAACGGCCACTCCAGCCATTCTGCTTTAACGCATGGGCAGCGTTTGCTCACCGATGCGTAGCGCGTTTGCGCCCGGCCACAGGATTTGGCCACGAAATACCGTTTGCCAGACCTAGAACTAGATCAACAACACGGGAGATTCATATGATCAGTACGGCATTAGATATCCAGGGAGAACGTGCTCATCAGCAGGTCGGCGAAACAAGCGCCGTGAGCGCCCCAAGTGCCCAATCGATCAACGTCACGGGTACCAAGACGTTGACGCCGGTGGTCAGTCAGAATCCCAACAGAAAGAAAGTGTTGTTTGTGACCTCGGAAATCGCCGACCTGGTGAAGACCGGCGGTCTGGGTGACGTTTCCGCGGCGCTGCCCCGGGCCATGGCGAAATTGCACGATGTGCGTGTGCTGATCCCCGGTTACCCGCAAGTGCTGCACAGCGAAAACCCGATCCACATTATTGGTGAGCTCGGTGGTCATGCCGCGCTGCCTGCCTGCAAGATCGGGCGCATGGATATGCCTGACGGACTGGTCATTTACGTGTTGATCTGCCCTGAACTCTACGAGCGCGAAGGTTCACCTTACGGCGCCAATAACGGTCGCGACTGGCCGGACAACCATATTCGTTTCGCCCGCCTGGGCCTGGCGGCTGCCGACATCGCCGCCAACCTCGCGCAAATCCACTGGTGCCCGGACCTGGTGCACGCCCATGACTGGCCCGCCGGCCTGGCCCCCGCCTATATGCACTGGCGCGGTCAACGCACGCCGACGCTGTTCACCATTCACAACCTCGCTTATCAAGGCGTGACCAGCCTGGGGTCGTGCCCCGAGCTGGGCATTCCCGCGCATGCCCTGCAACAGGAAGGCATGGAGTTTTACGGCAAGATGTCGTTCCTCAAGGCCGGCATGGCTTATTCGAGCCACATCACCACCGTCAGCGCCACCTACGCCCAGGAAATCACCACGCCGGCCTTCGGCTGCGGCCTCGACGGTTTTCTCGCCGCCAAGACCCAGCAAGGCCTGCTCAGCGGGATTCCCAATGGCATCGATGAGAGCTGGGACGCCGCCACTGACAGCCACCTGTTCCGTCCGTTCAGCATCGGTGACTGGGAAGGCAAAGCGGTCAACGCGGCGCACGTACGCGAACTGTTCGGGCTGGACGACTCCGAAGGTCCGCTGTTCGCCGTGGTCTCGCGCCTGGTCTATCAGAAAGGCCTGGACCTGACGGAAGCCGTGTCCGAGTACATCGTCAAATCCGGTGGCCAGATCGCGATCATCGGGCGCGGCGAGCCGGAAGAAGAACAGGCCATGCGTGAACTGGCCCTGCGCTTTCCAGGGCAGATCGGCGTGCGCATCGGCTTCAACGAAACCGATGCCCGCCGCATGTTCGCCGGCAGCGATTTCCTGCTGATGCCCTCGCGTTATGAGCCGTGCGGCTTGAGCCAGATGTACGCCCAGCGTTTTGGTTCGTTGCCGGTGGCACGCAACACCGGTGGCCTGGCCGACACCATCGAAAATGGCGTGACCGGCTTCCTGTTCGACGAATCCACGGTCGAGAGCTATCAGGAAGCCCTGAGCCGTGCCTTCAAGGTGTTCGCCTTTCCTGGCTTGCTCAATGCCATGCGTTGCCGGGCCATGGCCGCACCGTTCAACTGGTGCAAAGCCGTCGAACCCTACGCCGAACTCTACGAACAGCTGGTGGCTAAAGCGCTGGGGAAATCGAACAAACAGTAAGAGGTTTTCAACGATGCCGTTACGGACCCTTGAGACCTGGCCCCACGGCGCAATCATGCTGGACGCAGAGCACACGCGTTTTGCCTTGTGGGCGCCGGATGCTTTTTTTGTCAGTGTCGAACTGGAAGATGGACAGTCCTTGCCGTTGCTGCCTCAGGCCGATGGCTGGTTCGTGATCAAGACGCGCTGTCCTGCGGGCACGCGTTACCGCTACAACATTGATGGCGAACTCGAGGTGCCCGACCCGGCCTCCCGCGCTCAGGCCGGTGACATTCACCGGCACAGCGTGGTGGTCGATCCCCTCGCCTACACCTGGCGACACCGCGACTGGCTGGGACGGCCCTGGAACGAGGCGGTGATCTACGAGTTGCACGTCGGTGCGCTTGGCGGTTTTGTCGAGGTCGAGCAGCACCTGGCGCGGCTTGCCGGACTGGGCGTTACCGCCATCGAACTGATGCCGCTGGCGCAGTTCCCCGGTGATCGCAATTGGGGCTACGACGGGGTTCTGCCCTACGCGCCCCAGGCGTCCTACGGCACGCCCGAGCAACTCAAGCACCTGATCGACAGCGCCCACGGCCATGGTCTGGCGGTGATGCTCGACGTGGTCTACAACCACTTCGGCCCGGACGGCAATTACCTGCATCGCTACGCCAAGGCGTTCTTCAATGAAGACAAGCACACGCCTTGGGGCGCGGCCATCGACTTCCGGCGACGCGAGGTGCGCGACTTCTTTATCGACAATGCATTGATGTGGTTGCTGGAATACCGTTTTGACGGTTTGCGCTTCGACGCGGTGCACGCGATCAAAAGCCCGGACTTTCTACAGGAACTGGCGCAACGCATCCGGCAGCAAATCGACCCGGCGCGCCACGTGTGGCTGACAGTCGAAAACGAACACAACCAGGCCAGCCTGCTGCAGGAAGGTTACGACGCGCAGTGGAACGACGATGGCCACAATGCCTTGCACGTGCTGCTGACCGGTGAAACCGAGGCCTATTACGCCGACTATGCCGACAACCCTACCGAACAGTTGGCACGCTGCCTGAGCCAGGGCTTTGTGTTCCAGGGCCACACCAACCGCCACGGCGATGCCCGCGGCGAACCCAGCGGTCATTTGCCGCCCACGGCGTTCGTGCTGTTCTTGCAGAACCATGACCAGATCGGCAATCGCGCATTCGGCGAACGGCTGCACCAACTCGCCCACCCTGACGCCTTGAAAGCCGCGACGGCGTTGTTGCTGTTATCGCCGATGATCCCGCTGATGTTCATGGGCGACGAGTTTGCCGTCGAGCAACCGTTCCTGTTTTTCACCAGCCATCACGGCGAACTGGCGGAACTCGTTCGCGAAGGTCGGCGTAACGAATTTTGCGCGTTCGATGCATTTTCGGACCCGGCCAGGCGTGAACAGATTCCCGACCCGAACGCGCAGCAGACCTTCGAAGACTCACGGCCGAATCTGACGGCGAGCGGGCAATCGGCCATTTACACGCTGTATCGCCAACTGCTGAAAATCCGCCACGAGCAGATCATCGCGCGCCTGCCCGGTGCACACCCGTTGGGTGCCGAGGTACTGGCGCCAGGCGCGGTGAGCGCACGCTGGCAACTGGGCGATGGCAGCCTGCTGCGCATTGACCTGAACCTCAGCGACAAGCCGGTGGTCCACTCCCCACAGGCCGGCACTTCGTTGTTGTTCGAACACCCGCCGAAGTCCGCCGACCTGCTGAATCAGGGCACCCTTGCCCCGTATTGCGCGCTAGTCAGCCTCACGACCGCAGCCCCTTTGCTACCCCCGGATGGAGAGCGCCCATGAGCGATGCGCAATTGGAAATACTGGCTAGCCGAGCTGGCCTGGCCGTCGACTGGATCGATGCCAACGGCCGCCCACAAAAAGTCGCGCCGTCGGTGTTACGCAATGTCCTGACCGGGCTCGGCCATCCGGCCGGCAGCGCCCAGGAGATCGATGCCAGCCTGCAAGAATTGCAGCAAGTGCAACAAACCCGGCATCTGCCGCCGCTGCTGACCGCGGACGTTGGCGTGGGCCTCAGCCTCGCGCATTATTTCGAGCCGCAGACCCCCTGCGAGATCCACCTTGAGGACGGATCGCGGCTCAACCTGAAACTCGATGCCCAGGCGATGTTGCCCGGCCTGATTCCTGTCGGTTATCAGCACGTCAGTATCGAAGGCCAATCCTTTACGCTGGCCGTGGCGCCGGCACGCTGCTACAGCGTCAGCGATGCGGTCGACAGCCCGATCCCTCGCGCCTGGGGGCTGAGCGTGCAGCTGTACTCGCTGCGCCGTCCCGGCGATGGCGGTTTTGGCGACACCCAGGCGCTGGAAGACCTCGCCCGCGTTGCCGGTGAGCGTGGCGCCGAAGCGCTGGCGATCAGTCCGCTGCACGCGATGTTCAGCAGCGACACCCAGCGCTATAGCCCTTATTCGCCGTCCAGCCGCCTGTTCCTCAACAGCCTGTACGCAGCACCCGGCGCGATACTTGGCGAACGAGCGATGCGCACGGCGATTGACGCCACCGGGCTCGCCGCCGAGCTCAAGCATCTGGAACAACAGCCGCTGGTTGACTGGCCTGTGGCGGCCGACGCCAAGCACCGTTTGTTGCAGGCGTTGTACGAAGGCTTTGTCCAGGGCGAACACCCGTTGCACGCCGACTTCAGCAGCTTCCGCCACGCGGCTGGCGAAGCGCTGGAGAACCACTGCCGTTTCGAAGCCATTCAGGAGGCCCGTGCCGCCAAAGGTGAAAACCTCGACTGGCGCGAGTGGCCCGAGCAATGGCGCGACCCGCGCAGTGCTGCGCTGGCTGAATTTGCCGAAGAGAACGCCGGGCGCATCGGCTTCTTCGCCTTCTGCCAGTGGTTGATTACCCGTTGCCTGGAGCGCGCACAAACCGCTGCGCGCAGTAGCGGCATGAGCATTGGCCTGATCGCTGACCTCGCGGTCGGTGCCGACGGCGGCGGCAGCCAGGCCTGGAGTCGCCAGGACGAATTGCTCGCCTCGCTGACGGTGGGTGCACCGCCGGACATTCTTAATCGCACCGGGCAGGGCTGGGGGATTTCCGCGTTCTCGCCCGAAGGCCTGGTGCGTCACGGATTTCGTGCGTTCATCGAAATGCTCCGGGCCAACTTCGCCCATGCCGGTGGCCTGCGCATCGATCACGTCATGGGCCTGCAACGGCTGTGGGTGATCCCCAACGGCGCATCACCCGCCGATGGCGCTTATCTTTATTACCCGGTGGACGATCTGCTGCGCCTGCTGACCCTGGAATCCCATCGGCATCAAGCCATCGTTCTCGGCGAAGATCTCGGGACGGTGGAAGACGGCCTGCGGGAAAAACTCATCGCCCGTTCAATACTCGGCATGCGCGTGTTGCTGTTCGAGCAGGACAACACACACTTCAAGCCGATCCTCGACTGGCCGGACAACGCACTGGCCACCACCAGCACCCACGATTTACCGACGCTCAACGGCTGGTGGCATGGCCACGATATCGACTGGAATGCCCGATTGGGCCTGGTCGACGCCACGGGTGAAATCGAGTGGCGCCGTCACCGCGAACGCGAGCGTGAAGGCCTGCGCCGGGCGTTGAGCCAGGACCCGCAGAACTTCCGCGAAGAGTCCCATGAGACCGATCAGATACTCGACGCAGCCATTCGCTTCCTCGGCCATACCCGCGCGCCGCTGGTGTTGCTGCCGCTGGAGGATGCCCTGGGTATCGAACAGCAGGCCAACCTGCCCGGCACCATCGACACCCATCCGAATTGGTCGCGCCGCTTGCCCGGCGCCAGCGAAGCCCTGCTCGATGACCTGGACGCGGCCCGACGTCTGGAATTGCTTGCCTGCGCGCGGCTTCAGGCGGCCGAGCGTGACCGATGAATCAACCACGCGCGACCCTGCGTTTGCAGTTTCATAAGGGCTTCACGCTGGACGATGCGGTGCCGCTGGTGCCCTATTTCTCGCGCCTTGGTATCAGCCATGTCTACGCCTCGCCGCTACTGAGCGCACGCGCAGGTTCCATGCACGGCTATGACGTGGTGGACCCCACCACGGTCAACCCGGAACTGGGCGGCGAAGCGGCGTTGCGCCGTTTGGTCAGCGCGTTGCGTGAGCAGAACATGGGGCTGATCCTCGACATTGTCTCCAACCACATGGCCGTCGGTGGCGGCGATAATCCCTGGTGGCTGGACTTGCTGGAATGGGGCCGGTTGAGCCCGTACGGCGAATTTTTCGACATCCAATGGCATTCGCCCGATCCGTTGATGGAGGGTCAGCTCTTGCTGCCATTCCTCGGCAGCGACTATGGCGTGGCGTTGCAGGACGGCACCCTGCCCTTGTGCTTCGATGCGCAGCACGGTGCTTTTTACGTCGAACACTACGATCATCACTTCCCGATTTGCCCGATGGACTACGGCGAATTGCTCAAGGACGATACCGAGCGATTCAAGTCACTGGCCGACCGTTTCAGCACCTTGAGTTACCAGACCGACGCCCACCGCCTGGCCAAACCGTTGAAAGACGAGCTGCGCGAACTGGCCAGCGACCCGGCCCTGCTTCAAGTCATCGAGCAGAACCTGCAAGCCTACGACTCGCTCACGCCGGACGGTTTCCAGCGCCTGCACCAGTTGCTGGAGCGCCAAAGCTATCGCCTCGCCAGTTGGCGCACGGCGGCGGATGACATCAACTGGCGGCGCTTTTTCGATGTCAATGAACTGGGCGGCCTGCGTGTGGAGCGCCCGGCAGTGTTCGAAGCCACTCACGCAAAAATCTTCGAACTGGTCGCCGAGGGCCTGATCGACGGCCTGCGCATCGACCACATCGATGGCCTCGCCGACCCGCGCGCTTATTGCCGCAAACTGCGGCGCCGGGTCGACAGCCTGACGCTGGGCCGACACTTGCCGATCTACGTCGAGAAGATTCTCGGTGAAGGTGAAACCCTGCACCGTGACTGGTCGGTGAATGGCACCACCGGTTATGAATTCATGAACCAGGTGTCGTTGCTGCAACATGATCCCGCTGGTGCGCAAACTCTCGGCGAATTGTGGAACCGCTTCAGCGAACGGCCCGCCGACTTCCGTCAGGAAGCACACCTGGCCCGTCAGCAAATTCTCAACGGCTCGCTTGCCGGCGACTTCGAAAGCGTCGCCCAGGCGCTGCTGCAAGTGGCCCGGGATGATGTGATGACCCGCGACCTGACCCTCGGCGCGATTCGTCGGGCGTTGCAGGAACTGATCGTGCACTTCCCGGTGTATCGCACCTACATCAGCCCTTGTGGGCGCACCGTTGAGGACGATGGGTTTTTTCAGCAAGCCATGGACGGCGCGCGGCAAAACCTCAGCGAAGCCGATTGGCCGGTACTCGATTGTCTGGCCCGATGGCTGGGCGGCGAACCCTGGCGAAAACGCCCGGTGGGCCGCCCGCGCAAGATGCTCAAGCATGCCTGCGTGCGTTTTCAGCAGTTGACGTCACCGGCAGCGGCAAAGGCTGTCGAGGACACCGCGTTTTATCGCTCGGCGGTTTTGCTGTCGCGCAATGACGTGGGGTTCAACACGGAACAATTCAGTGCACCGGTGGCTGACTTCCATGCCGCGTGCCTCAATCGTCTCGAAGAATTCCCCGACAACCTGCTGACCACCGCGACCCACGACCACAAACGCGGCGAAGACACCCGTGCCAGGCTGGCGGTGTTGAGCGAGCGCAGCGCGTGGTTCGCCGAGCAGGTGCCGCTCTGGCAGACGCTGGCTCGGCCAGTTCGCGACGACGATGCGATGCCGTCGGCGGGGGATGAATTGATTCTGTATCAGACGATTCTCGGCAGTTGGCCGCTGGAACTGCGCGTCGACGATCGGCCCGCGCTTGAGGACTACCTCAAACGTCTCTGGCAGTGGCAGCAGAAAGCCTTGCGTGAAGCCAAGCTGCAAAGCAGCTGGAGCGCGCCGAACGATGCGTATGAACGTGCGACCCAGGCATTCATCGAACGACTTCTGCTAAGCCCCGAAGCCGAGCTGCTGCGCGCAGCCCTGAGCAAAGCCGTGACGTCCATCGCTGCATCCGGCGCACTTAACGGATTGGCGCAAACCTTGCTGCGCATGACCGTGCCGGGCATTGCGGACCTTTACCAAGGCAACGAGTACTGGGACTTCTCGCTGGTCGATCCGGACAACCGTCGCCCGGTGGATTACGCAAGTCGCCAACACACCCTGCAACGTCCGCCGGAACTGCCGGAACTGCTGGCCAACTGGCGTGACGGACGCATCAAACAAACCCTGATCGCGCGCACATTAGGCCTGCGCGCCCAACAGGCCGAGCTGTTTCAACGCGGGACGTATCAAGCGCTGGAAGTGGTCGGCGGCGAGGCACACCGAGTGTTGGCATTTGCGCGCTCGTACAACCAGAAGCAGGCCATCGTGATCGTCCCGATACGCTGTGCGGGCCTGCTGAAAAACAGTGCCATACCCCATGTCGGCGCGCCGCTGTGGGGCGATACGCGAGTCAAATTACCGTTTACCACCCCTGCCGAAAATCTGAAGGGACTTTTTTCCAGCGTCGCAGTCACAGAACACAAGGAGCTGATGATTGGCGCCGCGCTGGGGGATTTCCCGGTCAATCTCTTTATCCAAAACTTTGAGTTCAGTTCAGGAGCATAGCGATGAGTACCGACGATAAACGCATCCGCGAATTTGCCTATCAGATCTGGGAATCGGAAGGAAAACCCGAGGGCCATGAAGCCCGGCACTGGGAGATGGCTCGAAAACTAGCAGAAGCCGAAGCCCTGGCCCCCAGCAAATCGCCCAAGGCGGCCAGCAGCAAAGCGGCAGGCACCAAGCCTGCCGTCAGCAAAACCGCCAACGGCAAGGCTGGCGAACCAAAAACCAAAGCCAAGGCCAAACCCGCTGCTGCGGCAAAGGTGATCCCGCCCGGGGAAAAGTCCACCGAGAAGAAACCTCGCGCAGTGCGTAAACCGCCTGCGGTCTGACGCTTCCCGGCATTGTCCTGACTGACCTTGTGGCGAGCGACCTCTCGCCACCGTGGGCACGTTCGCCCCCGATAAACCTGTAGGAGCGAGGCTTGCCCGCGAAGGCGGTGTGTCATTCAACATTCGAATCGACTGACACGCCGTCTTCGCGGGCAAGCCTCGCTCCTACAGGGGATTCCCCAATTGCAGGAGCATCTATGACCAGTCCAAAAAAAGCCGCGCCAGAACCTCAGGCCGAGGCTTCGCGAATCCGGGAAGGCCTGCCCTTCCCGCTGGGCGCCACCTGGGATGGTCTGGGGGTCAACTTCGCCTTGTTCTCCGCCAACGCGACCAGGGTCGAACTGTGCATCTTCGATGACGCCGGCGAAGTTGAACTGGAGCGCATCGAACTGCCGGAATACACCGACGAGATCTACCACGGCTACCTGCCCGATGCTCATCCGGGGCTGATCTATGGCTACCGTGTTTATGGCCCGTATGCCCCGGCCAACGGGCATCGCTTCAATCACAACAAACTGTTGATCGACCCCTACGCCAAACAACTGGTCGGCCAGTTGAAATGGTCCGAAGCGCTGTTCGGCTACACCATCGGCCACCCCGACGCCGACCTCAGTTTTGACGAACGCGACAGCGCGCCGTTCGTACCGAAATGCAAGGTGATCGACCCGGCGCACACCTGGGGCCACGACCACCGCGTCAGCGTGCCGTGGGACAAAACGATCATTTACGAAACTCACGTGCGCGGCTTCAGCATGCGTCACCCGTCTGTCCCCGAGAACGTGCGTGGCACCTTCGCCGGGTTGATGGTCGATGACATGCTGGAACACATCCGCAAGCTCGGCGTATCGACCGTGGAATTGCTGCCGATTCACGCGTTCGTGAATGACCAGCACTTGTTGCACAAAGGCATGACCAATTACTGGGGCTACAACAGCATCGCGTTTTTCGCCCCGGACCCGCGCTACCTGGCCAGCGGCAAGATCGCCGAGTTCAAGGAAATGGTCGCGCACCTGCACGAAGCCAATCTGGAGGTGATTCTCGACGTGGTGTACAACCACACCGCCGAGGGCAACGAACAGGGCCCGACCCTGTCGATGCGGGGCATCGACAACGCCTCGTATTACCGCTTGATGCCCGACGACAAGCGCTTCTACATCAACGATTCCGGCACCGGCAACACCCTGGACCTGAGTCACCCGTGCGTATTGCAGATGGTCACCGACTCCCTGCGTTACTGGGCGTCGGAAATGCACGTGGACGGGTTCCGCTTCGACCTGGCGACCATTCTCGGGCGCTACCACGACGGTTTCGATGAACGTCACAGCTTCCTCGTTGCCTGCCGCCAGGACCCTGTACTGCGCCAGGTGAAAATGATTGCCGAGCCGTGGGACATTGGCCCCGGTGGCTATCAGGTCGGTCGCTTTCCACCGGGCTGGGTCGAATGGAACGACAAATTCCGCGATACCGTGCGCGCGTTCTGGAAAGGCGACGACGGCCAACTCGCTGACTTCGCCAGCCGGATGACTGCCTCCGGTGAAATGTTCAATCAGCGTGGTCGGCGGCCCTACGCGTCAGTGAACTTCGTCACCGCTCACGACGGCTTCACCCTCAACGACCTGGTGTCGTACAACGAAAAACACAACGAAGCCAACGACGAGAACAACCAGGACGGCAGCAACAACAACCTGTCCTGGAACCACGGCGTCGAAGGCCCGACTGACGATCCGGAGATCAACGCGCTCCGCCAGCGGCAGATGCGCAACTTCTTCGCCACCCTGCTGCTGTCCCAGGGCACGCCGATGCTGGTGGCCGGTGACGAGTTCGCCCGCACCCAGGACGGCAACAACAATGCCTATTGTCAGGACAGTGAAATCGGCTGGGTCAATTGGGACCTGAGCGAAGATGGCAAGGCGTTGCTGAAGTTCGTCAAACGCCTGATCAAGCTGCGCCTGGCCTACCCGATCCTGCGACGCGGGCGCTTCCTGGTGGGCAATTACAACGAAGACATCGGCGTCAAGGACGTCACCTGGCTGGCGCCGGATGGCAGCGAGATGAGCACCGAACAATGGGAGGAATCCCACGGCAAATGCCTCGGCATGTTGCTCGATGGCCGAGCCCAGGAAACCGGGATTCGCCGCAAGGGCGGTGATGCCACCTTGCTACTGGTGGTCAACGCGCACCACGACATCGTCAACTTCACCTTGCCGCAAGTGCCGGATGGCAGGTTCTGGACCTGCATGGTCGACACCAATCAGCCATCGATCCGCGGTCAGGAGCGCTTCGAGTTCGGCCACGAATATTCGGTCACCGGCCGTTCGCTGCTGCTGTTCGAATTGCAGCGTGAGGAAGAAGAGTGAAATGAAACTACGGGCGTTTCTACATGGCCAGGCAGCGGACGGACACTGGAGCGACTCCAGCGATAATTGCGCGACCTGGCACAGCCCGGAGAAAAATATGCACCGGTGGGAACATCGACGCGACGAATAGCGTGACTTGAGCAATACTCTGCTCGCAGCAATCCAGGGTTCGGAGAGCGGCACATTGCTATCAATTAGAACAAGGACGTAGCCCGATGAAATCCGTTTCCATCAGCGACAGCAGCCTTACTGCACAGATCTGGAACAACGCGCCTCAGCTCGACAACATTCCCGTCATCAACACCCAGACCCTGGTCCCGCCCGGCGCCCGCGCCGTGGTGATCGCGCCGCATCCCGGCGATGAAGTCGTGACCTGCGGCGGACTGCTGCAATTACTCAGCGCTCTGGGCCATCCCCTGCAATTGATCTCGATCACCGACGGCAGCGCCAGCCATCCGGGGTCACAGCAATGGTCGGAGAAACGCCTCAGCGTGTTTCGTCCCCAGGAAAGCGTCGAAGCCTTGCGCCGCCTCGGTTTGCCGATGCACAGCCTGAAGTGGATTCGCGGTGGGTTCACCGACAACGCCCTGGCCGAGCGTGAACTTCAGTTGACTCAATTCATCGCGCGGTACTTGCGGCCTGGTGATGTGGTGTTCAGCACCTGGAGCGAGGACGGCAATGTCGACCACGACGTCGTCGGCCGCGCCAGTGCCAAAGCCGCCGCCTCGGTCGGTGCAGCGTTCAACGAAGTGCCCGTCTGGGCGTGGCATTGGCCCTCGCGTGATCGAGGGCTGATCCCCTGGCACCGCGCCCGCAAGGTTCGCCTCGACACCTGGACCGTTGCGCGCAAAAGCCACGCCACCCACGCCTACGCCAGCCAGCTCGACGGCGAACCCGCCATCGGCATCGCCCCGCTGCTGCCCCGGGTGCTGCTGGAGCGCATGCGGTTGCCCTATGAAATCGTCTTCGTCTAAACCAACACCCCCTGCAGGAGCCAGCTTGCCGGCGATGAGGCCCTTGAACCTTGCACTATTCTTGCGGACGCCATCGCCGGCAAGCCAGCTCCTACAGGTTTGTGTCGATCACCCGCTCGAAATTGCCCCCGCCTCTGTAGGAGCCAGCTTGCTGGCGATGAGGCCCTTGAGCCTTGCACTATTCTTGCGAACGCCATCGCCGGCAAGCCAGCTCCTACAAGGTTGTGTCGATCACCCGCTCGAAATTGCCCCCGCCCCTGTAGGAGCCAGCTTGCTGGCGATGAGGCCCTTGAACCTTGCACTAATCTTGAAGACGCCATCGCCGGCAAGCCAGCTCCTACAAGGTTGTGTCGATCACAGGTTTGAATTTACCCCCGCCCCCGTAGGAGCCAGCTTGCTGGCGATGAGGCCCTTGAACCTTGCACTGATCTTGCGGGCGCCATCGCTGGCAAGCCAGCTCCTACAAGGTTGTGTCGATCACAGGTTTGAATTTGCCCCCGCCCCTGTAGGAGCCGGCTTACTGGCGATGAGGCCCTTGAACCTTGCGCTAATCTTGAAGACGCCATCGCCGGCAAGTCGGACCGCAGCGCATGCTCAAACTGAACTGCCCGCCCCCGCATCAGTCGCATACATAAGCCAGCATGATTCAGAGGAGTCAAAGTGACCAGTGATTCCAAGCGCCAGACCGTCGAATCGACGCCATTGAACACGCCGCCGGCGATTAATCGACTCAGAGTACTGACGGTCAACACCCACAAGGGCTTCACCGCGCTAAACCGACGCTTCATCCTCCCGGAACTGCGTGAAGCGGTACGCAGTACGTCCGCCGACCTGGTGTTCCTGCAGGAAGTCGTCGGTGAACACGAACGCCATTCTTCCCGCCTCAACAACTGGCCGCAGACCTCGCAATACGAGTTCCTCGCCGACAGCATGTGGAGCGACTTCGCCTACGGCCGCAATGCGGTCTACCCCAACGGTCACCACGGTAACGCGCTGCTGTCAAAATACCCGATCCGCGAATACCGCAACCTCGACGTCTCGATCACCGGCCCCGAGCGCCGCGGTCTGTTGCATTGCCTGCTCGACGTACCGGGCCACGCCGAAGTCCACGCGATTTGCGTACACCTGAGCCTGCTGGAAAGTCATCGTCAATTGCAGCTCCAGTTACTCTGCCAACTGCTTGAGTCTTTACCCGACGATGCACCGGTGATAATCGCCGGCGACTTCAACGACTGGCAGCTACAAGGCAACGCCGCCCTCGCCCGCCACGACTACCTGCACGAAGCCTTCGAACGCCACCATGGTCGCCCGGCAAAAACCTATCCGGCACGGTTTCCGTTACTGCGCCTGGACCGGATCTATCTGCGCAATGCCAGCAGCCATGAGCCGCGGATATTGGGCAGCAAGCCGTGGACGCATCTGTCGGATCATTTGCCGTTGGCGGTGGAAGTGCGTCTTTAGTGTTTCAGGCATGATCCGTCAGGCATCATTGATATTGACAGTAATGTTCTAAGGGATGCGCCCGTGAATCTCGCCGTTCACATCGACTTTCTTACCGACCGTCGGCTGCTCAAACGCCTCTGGAACAATACTTTCACGATGATTTTTCGTACAAACAAGAACTTAGATAAGCGCCAAAAAACAATCAGTTGCAACGGCTAAATTAGACATACCGCTTATCGTTCATTTTCTTGACGCGACGCCATCGGTCTTCTTGACTTGACGTTACTACCCCCGGAAGTACCACCCGGAGCAACCCCCAGACACCCGTCAAAACGGGCCGCCAGCGGCTTGCCCCAGTCCATTCGGTCGCCCCTCAATCAGGGGTAGGAGAGACGCCAGAGCGAGATACCACATGCGACTGCAAGGTAGACCTCCATGAAAACTTCATTCACCCCACAAGAGATCAAAGTTACTTTTTGCACAGTGTCGAGTTCACTCTTGCTGTGTTCATCCATGGAAGTGCAGGCCTCGCCTGCCGAGGAAGAAACAACCCCCTGGTATGACCAGGAGGTCCCGGTGCTCACCTTGCCCTCGCTCGCTACCAACTACCCCGGCCGCTTCAGTGCCAACCCTGATCTGCGAAGTTCACACCTGACCATCGAAGACGCTGCGCCCTCGGCCTGGGATCAGCTCTATGGACAGGTATCGCGTCAGGCACAAACCGATTATCTGTCCCAGGGATTCAGCATTCCTGGCGCCAACGAATTCAAAGGCCCGGCGATCCTCACCCTGCAAAGCGGTAGCGGCCATACCCAGCAGGTCGGGCTGATCGGCGGGATGAGCCAGTTTCAAGGCAACAGCAACGGCCTGCTGACCAGTCGCGCCCTTGCCGACCCCAACACCGACACCCTCAACCTGCAAGGCCAGAGCCTCGGCGCCTACTGGAGCCTGACCGGCCCACAGGGCTGGCACGTCGACTTGACGGCCAGTGGCGGTCGGGTCAACGGCTTCAGTCGTAATGAACAGGGAGCCCGACAAGCCACCGAAGGCAGCGCAGTCACCTTCTCGGTGGAAGGCGGCTTTCCGATTGGTCTGGGCGACAACTGGGTGGTCGAACCCCAGGCTCAGTTGATCAATCAGCGCATCACCCTGGACACCCCGTACGCCGGTTCCGGCAATGCTTCCTCCAGCGACCTGACATCCTGGAGCGGTCGGGTCGGTGCACGGTTGAAAGGTAGCTACGACATCAACGGCCTCGGGGTCGAACCGTATGTGCGGACCAACTTGTGGCACACGGTGTACACCGGCAATACCGTGACCCTGGATCAGGTCGACAAGATCAGCACCAGCCGCTATTCATCGACAGTCGAAGTGGGTTTGGGCCTGGTGGCCAGAGTGACTCCCGCCGTGAGCCTGTATGTCAGCGCGGATTACAGCAGCAGTGTGGATGAAAATGATTTGAATGGGCTGATTGGCAGTTTGGGTGTGCGGATGCGTTGGTGAGCGTCGGTTTTCAAGAAATGCGTTGTCCCGGCTGACACCATCGCGGGCAAGTCGGGTCGTCGCACCGCTGCTCCCACAGGTACAGCGTGACCCCTGTGGGAGCGAGACCGGCTTGCCGGCGAATGGCAGCGACGCGGTTTCAGATCACCCCTCCGGCCTCAACATCAACACCGCCAACGGCGGCAAATTCAGCACCAGCGAAAGCGCCTGCCCATGGCTCGCCTCTTCCTCGGTAGACGCCCCGCCGCTGTTCCCGTAATTCGACCCGGCATACGTCGCCGCGTCGCTGTTGATCACCTCAGTCCAGCGCCCCGCAAACGGCACGCCAATGCGATAAGCCTGGCGCGGCACCGGCGTAAAGTTGGCCACCACCAGCACCGGCCGACCATCCTTGCTCCAGCGCAGGAACGCGTAAACGCTGTTGATCGCGTCATCGCCAATCAGCCACTGGAACCCTTGCGGCACGTCGTCCTGCTCATGCAGCGCCGGTTCTTCGCGGTACAGCCGATTCAGGTCACCGACCAAAGTCTTCACACCTTGGTGTTCCGGGTACTGCAGCAAGTACCAATCCAGCTGCTGATCATGATCCCACTCGCGCCACTGGCCAAACTCGCAGCCCATGAACAACAGCTTCTTGCCCGGATGCGCCCACATGAAGCTCAGGTACGCACGCAGGTTGGCGAATTTCTGCCAGCGGTCGCCGGGCATTTTGTCGATCAGCGAGTGTTTGCCGTGGACCACTTCGTCGTGGGAGATCGGCAGGATGAAGCGCTCGGACCAGGCGTATACCAGGCCGAAACTCAGTTCGTTGTGATGATGCGCGCGGTACACCGGATCCTGCTGGATGTAATGCAGCGAATCGTGCATCCAGCCCATGTTCCATTTGTAATCGAAACCCAGGCCGCCCTGCTGCGTGCTCTGGCTCACGCCTGGCCACGCGGTGGATTCTTCGGCGATCACCAGTGCGCCAGGGGCTTCGAGGTTGACCACGTCGTTGAGGTGGCGCAGGAAGTCGATCGCTTCAAGGTTCTCCCGCCCGCCGTGCCGGTTCGGCACCCATTCGCCGGCCTTGCGCGAGTAATCGCGATACAGCATCGACGCCACCGCATCGACGCGCAGGCCATCGACATGGAAATGCTTGAGCCAGTGCAACCCCGACGCCAGCATGTAGCCGTGCACTTCGGTGCGACCGAGGTTGTAGATCAGCGTGTCCCAATCCTGGTGGAAACCTTCCAGCGGGTTGCCGTATTCGTACAGCGCGGTGCCGTCGAATTGCGCCAGGCCGTGGACATCGGTCGGGAAATGCGCCGGCACCCAATCGAGGATGACGCCGATGTCGGCCAGGTGACAGGCGTTGACGAACGCGGCGAAGTCATCCGGTGAACCGTAGCGTGCGCTCGGGGCAAATTGCGAGAGCAGTTGATAGCCCCACGAACCGCCGAACGGGTGCTCCATGATCGGCATCAGCTCAATGTGGGTGAAGCCCAGATCCTTGACGTACGGGATCAACCGTTCACCCAGTTCGTGCCAGGTGTACTGACGCGCGACTTCGCCCAGATCGTCCAGCTCACACTGCCAGGAGCCGGCGTGCAATTCGTAGATCGACAGCGGCGCGCTCGGTTGTGAACGCTCGACGCGTGCCTGCATCCACGCGTGATCCTGCCATTCGATGCTCAGTGGTGAGGCGACTTTCGACGCGGTGTCCGGCGGCAGCGCGGTGGCCAGGGCCATCGGATCGGCCTTGAGCGGCAGAATGCCGTGGGCACCGAGGATCTCGTATTTGTAAGCCTCGCCTGCCTGCATGCGCGGGATGAACACTTCCCAGACGCCGGTCGGGTGACGCGAGCGCATCGGGTGCCGACGGCCATCCCAGTTATTGAAATCGCCGACCACCGACACCCGTCTGGCGTTGGGTGCCCACACGGCAAAACGCACGCCGTCGACGCCGTCGACGTTTTTCAGCTGCGCACCGAGACAACTGCTCAAGTCGCGGTGATTGCCCTCGGCGAACAGATACAAGTCCATTTCACCGAGCAACGGGCCGAAGCTGTAAGGGTCCTCGGACACCTGTTCGCCACCGGCCCAACGGGTGCGCAGCACATACGGCTGCGCGTGCTCGAAATGCCCGACAAACAACCCCGGCGTCTGGGTGGCCTCCAGGCTGCCGAGTTCTTCGCCGGAGTCCTTGGTCAGCACCTGCACGCTCAGCGCGTCAGGCAGATAAGCCCGTATGAATTGCCCGCCAGCACCATCGCCATGGGGGCCGAGGATTGCAAAGGGGTCGTGATGTTCAGCGCGTACCAGCGCATCGATGTCCCGGGATCTGGGCAGTAACGCCTCTCTAGCGTGACCCTGTTCCTTGTTCGAGAAACTCATGACTACTCTCCACCAAGATCGGAAAAGGGTTTAAGCCCACTCAATAATCCATATAAACCGTGCAACGGCACGGGCAACCAGGTGGGCCGATTCTCTGCCTCATAGGCCACCTCATACGCCGCTTTCTCCAGACCGAACAACGCCAGCGCGGCGTCCTCGCCTTCCGGATCTTGCCACGCATGAGCAAGACTAGCTGCCGCCAGCCGATAAGCGTCGACAAATGCCTGTCGCGCTTCACTTAAATAGCGATCGGCGACACGCTGACGGGCCGCCTGCACATCGGTGGTGTGATCGGCGTTGTGCACGTTGATCGTCATCGCCGCAGCGTAGTCGAAGGAACGCAACACGCCGCTGACATCTTTGTAGGGGCTGTGTTTGCCGCGACGTTCGGCCAGTGGCCGTGCCGGTTCGCCTTCGAAGTCGATCAGGTACGCATCACCCTTGATCACCAGCACCTGCCCGAGGTGCAAGTCGCCGTGGACGCGAATCCGCAGACCACCGACTGCTTTTTTACCCAGTTCCTGGACGTGGGCGAGGATGGCTTTTTTGTTGTCCAGTAAACGGCTGACCAGGGTTTTGTCCGCCGGGTTCAGTTCGCTTTGATGCTGCTTGAGCAACTTCAGCGCGTGCTCCAGTTGCGCCGCGACATCCTTGGCCGAGGCCAGGGCGTCTTTTTGCGTGGTGACGTGCGGGGCGAAGTCCGGGTCGTCGGTAGACGCCGCCAGCACCAGGTGCATTTCACCCAGGCGCTGACCGAGCATTGCGGCGAAGTCTTTCAACTCGCCGAGGGCGTTGTAATGCTGCTCCTGCTCGGACATCGCGTCGGCCAGTTCATCGCGCAGCGCCCGTTCGAGGTTGTTCTGCGTCCATTCCCACGCATCGCCCTGATTGCTCAAATAGCCTTGGGCGATCATCAGCAGATTGTCTTCGCCCTTGGCGTCGCGGCGAACCACCGAACCCAGCAGCGGCGAGATATTGGCAAAGCCTGCGTTGGTCAGGTACGCGCTCATTTCCAGTTCCGGGTGCACGCCCGAGGCGATCTTGCGGATCAGCTTCAGCACCATGGTTTTGCCCACCACCACCGAACTGTTGGACTGTTCGGCGGACAGGTAACGCACTTCCGATTCCGCCGTCAGCCCCAGGCCGGCCAGTGCGGCAGTCGGCTCGAAACGGATTTCGCCGCCATCGGAAGGCAACACCGTGTTGTCCTGCATGGCTGACAGCACGGCGCGGATGAAGTGTTCGAGGCTGAAGGCATCGGTGATCAAACCCACCTGCGGTCCGCGTCGCACCCGCGACAACGCCAGTTGCTGCGGCAATGCCGGCCCGACCTGATCGTCCGCAATGAAGCCGAACGGCAACTGGTAACGACTGGTCTGGCCGCCGCTGGTGACTTCGATTTCACTCAACAGCACCGGATGCTGCGCATCACCGAAACGCACGCCGTAGGCCAGATTGACCTTGTCGATGGCAGCGTCCTTGCCGGCGAACCAACGCCGGTTCTGCAACCAGCTTGGCAAGATGCTCTGCTCCAACGTGCCACGGGACGGCGCTTCGAGCAGTTCCTCCATGCGTTTTTTCAGCACCAGCGTGGTGAAATCCGGCAGGCTTTGCGCCGGCTCGACGTGCCAGCTCGGCATTTGGTTTTCTGCCGCCAGCACAAACCAATAGAAACCGTACGGTGCCAGGGTCAGGAGGAAATTCAATTGCCCAATCGGCGGGAACGCATTCCCGCCGAGCATCTCCACCGGCACCATGCCGACGTAGGCCGACAGGTCGAGCTCTGCCGCTTGCGCGCTACGGGACACGTTGGCCACGCACAGGATGATTTCGTGCTTGCCGTCGGCGCCGGTGAATTCACGGGTGTAGGCCAGAATCCGGCGGTTGCTTGGCGACAGCATTTTCAGGGTGCCACGGCCGAAGGCCTTGGACTGCTTGCGCACCGCGAGCATGCGGCGGGTCCAGTTCAGCAGCGAATGCGGGTCGCCGGCCTGGGTTTCGACGTTGACCGACAGGTAGCCGTATTGCGGGTCCATGATCGGCGGCAGCACCAGGCTCGCCGGGTCGGCGCGGGAAAACCCGCCGTTACGGTCGATCGACCATTGCATCGGCGTGCGCACGCCATCGCGGTCGCCGAGGTAGATGTTGTCGCCCATGCCGATTTCATCGCCGTAATACAGCGTCGGCGTGCCGGGCATCGACAGCAACAGGCTATTGAGCAATTCCACGCGACGACGATCACGCTCCATCAGCGGCGCGAGGCGACGGCGAATCCCCAGGTTGATCCGCGCGCGACGGTCGGCGGCGTAGTAATTCCACAGGTAATCGCGCTCCTTGTCGGTGACCATTTCCAGGGTCAGCTCATCGTGGTTACGCAGGAAAATCGCCCACTGACAGTTGGCGGGGATTTCCGGGGTTTGACGCAGAATGTCGGTGATCGGGAAACGGTCTTCCTGGGCCAGCGCCATGTACATCCGCGGCATCAGCGGGAAGTGGAACGCCATGTGGCATTCGTCACCGTTCAGGCCTTTTTTATCGGTTTCACCGAAGTACAACTGGGTGTCTTCCGGCCATTGGTTGGCCTCGGCCAGCAGCATGCGGTCGGGATAATTGGCGTCGATTTCGGCGCGGATCTGCTTGAGGACATCGTGGGTCTCGGGCAGGTTTTCGTTATTGGTGCCGTCGCGCTCGATGAGGTACGGAATCGCATCCAGACGCAAACCGTCGATGCCCATGTCCAGCCAATAGCGCATCACCGAGAGCACGGCTTTCATGACCTGCGGGTTATCGAAGTTCAGGTCCGGCTGGTGGGAATAGAAGCGGTGCCAGAAATACTGACCGGCGACCGGGTCCCAGGTCCAGTTGGATTTCTCGGTGTCGAGAAAAATGATGCGGGTGCCGTCGTATTTTTGATCGTCATCGGACCAGACGTAAAAGTCCCGCGCGGCCGAGCCGGGCTTGGCTTTGCGCGCACGCTGGAACCACGCGTGCTGGTCCGAGGTGTGGTTGATGACCAGTTCGGTAATCACCCGCAAGCCACGTTTGTGCGCTTCAGAGATAAAGCGTTTGGCGTCGGCCATGGTGCCGTAATCGGCGTGCACGCCGCGGTATTCGGCAATGTCGTAACCGTCATCGCGTCGTGGCGACGGGTAAAACGGCAGAAGCCAGATGGTGTTGACGCCGAGGTCGGCAATGTAATCGAGTTTGGCGATAAGGCCGGGAAAGTCGCCGATCCCGTCGTTGTTGGAGTCGAAAAAAGACTTTACGTGAACCTGGTAGATCACCGCATCCTTGTACCAGAGCGGGTCCTTGATAAACGTGGCTGCCTTGGGTTTCTTCGCCATTTGAAACTCCTGTTGAGTTCGAGAAGGTCGCTGGGCCGTACACAGTCCTCCGACGCGATGATTTCCCTTGTAGGAGCCGGCTTGCTGGCGATGGCGGCGGGCCAGTCAACGAAACTGTTGAATGCTATTGCGCTATCGCCAGCAAGCCGGCTCCTACAGGTCCTGCGTTTAGACGGTGATGCGCCAGATCCCGAACGGCTGATGCGCCGGGTCGATCCGCATGAACTGGTACTTGCCGTGCCAGGTCCAGCGGTGCCCGTTCATCAAATCCTCACCCTGGGTGCTGGCGTCGTCGGACAAACCCATTTCCCACAGCGGCAATTCGAAATTCGCTTCCTGAACGTTGTGCGGATCGAGGCTGACGGCCACCAGAATGAAATTGCTGCCATCGGCGCTGCGCTTGCCGAAATACAGAATGTTGTCATTCCAGGCGTTGTAGACCCTTAGCCCCAGATGCGTGTGCAGCGCCGGGTTTTGCCGACGAATGCGATTGAGCTGCGCGATCTCGGCGATGATGTTGCCGGGCGCATTGAAGTCCCTTGGGCGGATCTCGTACTTCTCGGAATCGAGGTATTCCTCCTTCCCCGGCACAGGCGCGGCTTCACAGAGTTCGAACCCTGAATACATGCCCCACAACCCGGAGCCCATAGTCGCCAGCGCCGCACGGATGAGAAAACCGGCGCGCCCCGACTCATGCAGAAACGCCGGGTTGATGTCTGGCGTATTGACGAAGAAATTCGGCCGGTAGCATTCGCGCCACGGCGATTCGTTGAGCTCGGTGAAGTACGTCGACAGTTCGTGCTTGGTGTTGCGCCAGGTGAAGTAGGTGTAGCTCTGCGAATAACCGACCTTACCCAGGCGCGCCATCATCGCCGGCGTGGTGAAGGCTTCGGCGAGAAAAATCACCTCCGGGTACAGCGCCCGCACATCGGCGATCAGCCACTGCCAGAACGGCAACGGTTTGGTGTGCGGGTTGTCGACGCGAAAGAGCTTCACGCCCTCCTCGACCCAGCCGACCACGATGTCGCGCAATTCGACCCACAGGCTGGGGATCGCTTCGACGGCATAGAAGTCGACGTTGACGATGTCCTGATATTTCTTCGGCGGGTTCTCGGCGTATTTGATCGTGCCGTCCGGGCGCCAGTTGAACCAGCCGGGGTGCTGTTTGAGCCACGGATGGTCCTGGGAACACTGGATGGCAAAGTCGAGCGCGATTTCCAGGCCATGGTCAGCCGCTGCAGCCACCAGCCGACGGAAGTCTTCGCGGGTGCCCAGCTCCTTATGAATCGCCTCATGCCCGCCCTCTTCACTGCCAATGGCATAGGGGCTGCCCGGATCGTCGGGGCCAGCGGTGAGCGAGTTGTTCGGGCCTTTGCGGTAGCTGCGCCCGATCGGGTGGATCGGTGGAAAATACAGCACGTCGAACCCCATGTCGTGGATCATCGGCAGCCGCGAATGCACGTCGTTGAAGGTGCCGTGACGGGCCGGGTCATCGGTGATCGAACGCGGGAACAACTCATACCAACTGGCAAACTGCGCGAGCTCGCGTTCGACATCCAGCGGAAACTCGGCGCTCAGGCTCAAATAAGCGTGGTGATCGGCCTCGGCCATCAGGTCAGCGCTACGCTGGTGCAAAAACAGTGCGACCTGCTCGGTTTCGAGCAACCCGGACAATTCATGGTGCAGCGCGGCCAGCGCTTCGCTGAGTGGTCCTTCAGTGCGTTCGGCCGCCTGCTGGACCTGATTGCGCCCCTCCTGCAACTCAAGACTGACCGGCACCCGGGCCGTGTACTTTTTTTCCAGCTCATAACAGAAGCTGGCGAACTGATCGACCCAGGCTTCGATGCAGAACACATAACGGCCCTGGCGGTCGACGCGGAACTGGCCTTGATAACCGTTGTTGCCCAACTCGCCCATGACTTCGCTCTGCCAGACTTCATCGTCGGCGGCGCGCCAGCGGACCCGGACGGCCAGTTTGTCATGACCGTCGGCGAAGACTTTGCTGGTAACGACCACGTCTTGCCCCACCACCGCTTTAACGGCGAATTGCCCGCCATCGAGGGTCGGCATGGTGTTTTCGATGGCGATGCGCGGTAGCAGTAATGCCTGCGACAGCGGCATATGAGGGTTGTAGTTGAGCTCTGTGGGTTTTTCAGCAGTCATCGAGCATCTCTCCTTCACGCCCCATGGACGCTCTTGTACCTGGTCGTCATTCGCGCAAGGCCAGCGGCCCCGGAATGAACTCACTTAAGTTCCGAGCGACGGGCGCCGGTAAAGTTCACGGGGATTTGCCTGGGTATCCGGTGGAATCAATTCCTGCACGAAGTGGTCAACACACTTAAGCACGACTTGCGCCATGTGCCACTGGAGGCTTCAACGATGAGTATTCCAATCCCGGCAGAAACGCCAGATCCGAACATCGACCAACCGACCATTCCGCCGACTGAGCCGCAACCTGTACCCGAGCAGGACCCGCCGGGCACTACCCCGCCACCGCGTGAAGATCCGCCAGAAACCATCCCGCCGGTGATCGTCAGTCCCGAATGATGCCCGCCAACCTGAATGATGCCGCAACCCCTGTAGGAGCCGGCTTGCTGGCGATAGCGGTCGTCCAGATAACGCAATGTTTAATGTACGGACGCCATCGCCAGCAAGCCGGCTCCTACAGGTCCGTGTCAGTCTTTGTTTTCGAGTAGCTTCACGATCCTCGGCATCACACTGAAAATCCCCAACGCCAGCAACGTACTGAACACCGCCGTCGCCTCGCGCCCCAATCCGGCGGAAACACCAATCGCCGCGGTCATCCACAACCCGGCGGCGGTGGTCAGGCCTTTCACGTGGCCTTCATCACCGTCCTGGTTTTTCAGGATGGTCCCGGCACCGAGAAAGCCGATCCCGGCGATCACGCCCTGCACCACGCGGCTCATGGCATCCGCCTGAGAACCGGACATTTGCGGCACCAGCACAAACAATGCCGCGCCAAGCGCGACCAACATGTGCGTTCGCACTCCGGCCGCCTTGCCCTTGTGTTCACGCTCGAACCCCAGAATCCCGCCCAAAATCGCCGCTATCAGCAATCTGACGGTAATTCGTGTCAGTTGTGAGGCGTCGCCGATGTCGGCGAACTCCGCTTGCAGCGTCACCCAAACCTCATGCCACCAGGCGTTCATGGTGCAATCCTTGTAGATGCTCGATAGAGGATGGACCGCGCCGACCATTAATCGGTTGCACAGAACGATGGCGACCGCGGGTGCCCTAACAGTCATGAACCCGCAGAAAAAGGACCTCTCCATGACTGTGCGCATCGAAAACCAGACCTGCTTCTTCATCACGCAGAACGGCGAAGAAATCCGTCTGTGCCCCGACGTCACCATCATCACCGACGGCGCCAAGGCCATGTCGGCGGTAGACATCGACGGCCAGCGCATTTACATCACCGAAGCAGAAGCCGATGCATTGACCGTAGCAGGCGCAGTGGACGGCCGCCGGCATCTGAAGGCAACCAACAGTGATTCGGTGATTTGACTGACCCGGATCAACATCACGCGCGGGCGCCTGATATAGGCGCCCGCGCCCCGTTTTGACGGGTGCATCAACTTGTCGCAGGGCGAGGCTCAGCGCTCATCTGATCCGCTTTTTATTGCGATACCTGAGTCTGTTATGCAAACAGATCGCCGCTCATAGTGCTCATGCCTGATGGAGGCTGATGAGCGAAAGACCATGAGCGAAAGAATCCCCGTCCGAACCGTAGAACCCGCCTCATTTGTTAAAAATGAGCCTTCGCGTCCAAAGATGAAGGCCAAGTCCAGCGACAACCTGATCCACACCCGCAGCTTCACCGGCCTGTTCCGAACCCTGCGCTTGAGCGGTGCGGGGTTTCTGTTTCTGCTGTTTTTCGGCACCGTGTGGTTGAACTGGGGTGGCCGTCAGGCTGTGCTCTGGGACCTTTCCGAAAGCAAATTCCACATCTTCGGTGCGACCTTCTGGCCGCAGGATTTCATCCTGTTGTCGGCGCTGCTGATCATTGCCGCGTTCGGTCTGTTTGCGATCACCGTATTTGCCGGCCGGGTCTGGTGCGGCTACACCTGCCCGCAGAGTTCCTGGACCTGGATCTTCATGTGGTGCGAGAAGATCACCGAAGGCGAGCGTAACCAACGAATCAAGCTGCAAGCCGCGCCCTGGGGCGTGAATAAACTGATGCGTCGCTCGGCCAAGCACACGCTGTGGCTGGCGATCAGTTTGATGACGGGCCTGACGTTTGTCGGTTACTTCACGCCGATCCGGCCGCTGGCCGAAGAACTGCTGACCTTGCAGATGGGCGGTGTCAGCCTGTTCTGGGTGTTGTTTTTCACCGGCGCGACCTACATCAACGCCGGTTGGCTGCGCGAAGCGGTGTGCATGCACATGTGTCCGTATGCACGGTTCCAGAGCGTGATGTTCGACAAAGACACGCTGACCATTTCCTACGATGTCGCCCGTGGTGAAAACCGTGGCCCGCGCAAACGTGAGGTGAAACCTGCCGAGGTCGGCCTCGGTGATTGCATCGATTGCCAACTGTGCGTGCAGGTCTGCCCGACCGGCATCGACATCCGCGATGGCTTGCAGATGGAGTGCATCGGATGCGCCGCGTGTATCGACGCCTGCGATTCGATCATGGACAAAATGGGCTATGCCCGTGGCCTGATCAGCTACACCTCGGAGCACGAGTTGCAAGGTGGCAAGACGCATCTGCTGCGGCCACGGCTGATCGGCTACACCGCGGTGTTGCTGGTGATGATCGGCGCCCTCGCCCTCGCGCTGGTGGAACGGCCGATGGTGTCGCTGGACGTCAGCAAGGACCGTGGTCTGTTCCGCGAGAACAGCCAGGGGCAGATCGAAAACATCTACAGCCTTAAGGTCATCAACAAGACCCAGCAACGTCAGGACTACCGCTTGACCCTGGTCGATGGTGACGGCTTCCAGTTGCAAGGCAAGACCGAACTGAGCCTGGCGCCGGGCGAAATTGTCGACGTGCCGGTGTCCGTGGCGATGACCACCGAACGGCCGAGCAGCAGCTCGCAGAGCATCAGTTTCAAGATCATCGACAGCGATGAACCTGAGATTTATAGCGTGGCCAAAAGCCGGTTTGTTGCGCCGATGAACCGTTGATCCCTTAGACTGCATCGCCGGCAAGCCGGCTCCTACAGAATCGCGCAGACCTGTAGGAGCCGGCTTGCCGGCGAAGAAGTCACCTCGATTTCACTGAACCACAATGAACCGGGCACTCGATGAAACGCTACGAAAAATTCGCCGACGACATCGCTGAACTGATCCGCTCCGGCGTCCTCGGCCCCGGCCAGCGCGTGCCCTCGGTGCGTTACGCCAGCCAGACCTACGGCGTCAGCCCGTCCACGGTGTTCCAGGCCTATTACCTGTTGGAGCGCCGCGGCCTGATCCGCGCCCGCCCGCGTTCCGGCTACTTCGTCAACACCCATGCGCCGAGCCCGTTTTCAGAGCCGGTGATCAGCAGCCAGGTCAACGAGTCCACCGAAGTCGACGTCAGCGAACTGGTGTTCTCGGTCCTCGACTCGATCAAAGACCCCAACACCGTGCCCTTCGGCTCGGCGTTCCCCAGCCCGACCCTGTTTCCCCTGCAACGCCTGTCCCGCTCCCTGGCCAGCGCCGCCCGGGACATGGACCCGCGCATGGTCGTCACTGACATGTCGCCAGGCAACCCGCAACTGCGCCGACAAATCGCCCTGCGCTATATGGTCGGCGGCCTGATGCTGCCCATGGAAGAACTGCTGATCACCAACGGCGCCCTCGAAGCGTTGAACCTGTGCCTGCAAGCCGTCACCGAACCCGGCGACCTGGTGGCCATCGAAGCCCCTGCGTTCTACGCCTGCCTGCAAATCCTCGAACGGCTGAAACTCAAAGCCGTGGAAATCCCCGTGCACCCACGCGACGGCATCGACCTCGGCGTGCTCGCGCAAACCCTGGAACGCCACCCGATCAAGGCCTGCTGGTGCATGACCAGTTTCCAGAACCCCATGGGCGCCACCATGCCCGAGGCCAAGAAACAGGAACTGGTGGAGCTGTTGCGCAGCCACCAGGTGCCGCTGATCGAAGATGACGTTTACGCAGAACTCTATTACGGGCAGCAGGCGCCAAAACCGGCGAAAGCGTTCGATACCGAAGGGTTGGTAATGCACTGCGGCTCGTTCGCCAAGAGCCTAGCCCCTGGTTATCGCATTGGCTGGGTAGCTGCCGGGCGCTATGCGCAGAAGATTGAGCGGTTGAAGTTGATGACCTCGCTGTGCGCATCGATGCCGGCGCAGGCGGCCATTGCCGATTATCTGCAACATGGCGGCTATGACCGGCATCTGCGCAAACTGCGTTATGCGCTGGAAGAGCAGCAAAGTGCGATGCTGGCGGCGATTGCGCGCTATTTCCCGGCGCAGACTCGCGTCAGCCAACCGGCTGGCGGGTATTTTTTGTGGCTGGAATTGCCGCCGCAGATGGATTCGTTGAAGTTGTTTCAGATGGCATTGGCGCAAGGGATCAGCATTGCGCCGGGGCCGATATTTTCACCGGCGCAGCGGTTCAGGAATTGTATTCGGCTGAATTATGGCAGCCCTTGGGATGAGGCTTCGGAGAAGGCGATGGAGACGTTGGGGCGGATTGTGCGGTCGTTTTCAATGTAAGCACTGGAAGTGTAAAGCAGTCACCGACTTGATGAGTAAAATGACAAATCTACATAAATTATTACTTCGCAGGAGCAAGGCGTCGTGGAGCTGACAGACTTAGAGCTTGAACAAACAAAGCATGCGTATCGGCATTTCTAAATGACAAGTTTTTTCGTGTGGGAGAGTCTATATTGAAAAACCCTACATATGCAGGCTCCATCCTTTCGCCCAACCGGATATTTTCCTGTGACATCAGATCCGTAGACGACAGCAACTCTCGCGAGCTTCTCTCCCCTTTCTCAATTTCAACGGAATCTATGGAGCCCCTCCTGCTGTCTGGCAACATACCTTTGCTATAAGAGCGAATAAAGCACCAACTATCCAAGGCACCCAACATTTCATCCATATGGGTCAATTCATGCAAAACAACAAAAGCAACTTCCCAATTCGGCGCACCCTCAACATATGACGAGTTGAAATATATTTTGTGATCTCGGCCTATTACAAATGCGCTCCGATGTGAAGTCGGATCGATAAACGCGATTACTCGCTGAGTGTCATCATAGATGATTATCAATATACAAATATGCCGCCTTATATGCTTCAACCATAGATTGATAGTCGTAAGCGGTGACCTCTCCAAAAAAAGATTCAACATGCTTTTTATCCTCATCACGAAGCATCTCAACATCCAACAAGGCAATGGCATCAGCGAGCTGAGATTTCGCACTTGAGAAGCCTTTTTTTAAGGCACTTGCCAACTCAGGTGAGTGCTTCTCTATATTTGCCATTCCTCGCCACACCTGTGCCGGATAAAACCCGACGCTTTATTCTAGTTCAATGCGTTTAGCGCTCGGGGGAGTTGGTGCAAGTCCATCTTGATCCCTTAAATTAACTGAGTTATTTCTGACAAACCGATAAACATTCAACCCATCCACAGCCCCTGCCGGATCTGGATTCAACCAGTGCAGCAACCATGGCGCGTAATACCGCGCACCGTAGTAATAAACCCCCGTGGCATCTCGCTCCTTCCCTGAATACCGCACAGTCTTGTAACTGGTCTCCACCTCATGCCGCCCCGCCAGCCACGCTGTACCGCCAAACGGGTAATACACTTCCTGACTGATCGGTTTCGCCTGCGCATCCACTTCAATCGCACTCGACCCCAGGTGATCGTCGAAGCAGTAACGCAGCTGATCGTTGGCCACGCCAGCGGGCGGTGGGCTGTCCCAATGCAGCAGCCGCACTGAACAGCGCCCGGCCTGAACACTGATGACCTGCAACTGTTCGCCCGACGCGGTGTGGCTGTGCAGCTCGAGTCCCGGCAGGTAGCGCACTTCTGAGGTATGGCTGACGGATTTCGCCGCCGCGCTGCGCCATTTGCGCAGACGCGTGCCTTCGGCATCGTAGACGTAGCGTTCCCGATCATCGGCTGCAGCGAGCCGTGCCACTTGGGTGACCTGGGCCAGTTCATTGCGGCCGTTCCACTGCATCGCTTGACCAGGTTGCAACTCCAGCAGATTGCCGCACGCATCGAACAGCGCTTCCAGATCCGCACCTGGACGATCCTTGATACTGCGATTGCTGTACGCCGCCACCTGCATGGTCAGGGTGTCGTTTTCGGCGCCAAGGTGAAGGCGTTCCAGCAAGTTGCCGGCGGCATCGTAGTGATAGGTTTCGCTGTAGTTGCGCCAGCGGCTGGCGTCGGGAGGGCCGAAGGCTTGCCACTCGGGCAATGCCGGGCCGAATGAGGGTTTGGCGGTTTCCCAGCCGGTGGCTTTGATCAACTGGTACTGCGTGTCGTAGGTGAACCGTCGAACCGGTTCGATGCGTTGGTTGGCGAAATACTGGATCGGTAAGGCGGCATCGGCGATTTCGGTGATGTTGCCTGACGGGTCATAGCGGTAGCTCAGGTGCTGCAAAAACACGCCGTGCGGATCCTGATTGGCCAGCGACAGCAGCCGGCCATTAGCCAGGTCGTAAGTGGAAAAGGTACGCATGCCGTTGCCGGCCAACTCGTGTTGTACCTGGCCGGAGGCGTTGTACTCGATGGCGTTGACCAGCGTTTCGGCGACGGTGTGTCCGGCCTGTTGCAGGCGAACTTCGCGCAGTTGACCGGCCCGATCCTGCGCAAAGTGGCGGACATGCCCCTTGGCATCGGTCTGGCTCAACGCGTCGCCAGTTGCCGCAAACCGCCAGGCAGACTGCGAACCGTCACCCAGTTCCAGCAGTTGGTTGCGTTCTGCCTCGTCGACGGGCCAGTCGGGGGAATCAAGATTTTCCAGAAAGTGCCGAACCTCGGTCAGCACCGCGCCCGTCAGCCCATATTCGGGAAGCAACCGACAGCCCGCCGGATCATCGTGTCGTACCGGATGGCCGCAACGATTGTGCCGCGCATCGTCGGAAGAAACACGGCCCCAGCTGATCCGCTCGGCACAGCGCTCGGCTTCGTCGATGCCGTGCTCGAATATCGCCAGCGGTCGCAACAACGAATCATGCTCGGTGCGGCGATGCCAGCCTCGCTGATCCCACAACTCAAGTGGGTGCCCGGCCGCACCGGGCAAGCTCAGTTGCCAACCCGCATCGACGCTGTCACTGCAAAGCGCCTGGCCTGACAAGCTTGGGAGGGTGAGTAGATTAGGCGGCACCACAGCGCCGGACGACGCCAAGACAAACAACCGAGGATCGCGCTGTTCGAAGAGCCGACCCACAGCGTCATAAAGCTGATGCGTGACCCGCGTCTCGACCGGCACACCGACAGCGCGCCGATAATAAGCCACCGTACGAACGGCTAAACCGCGGGGTTCAATGACGCTGATGGACGGCGTATGGCTATGCAAATCGTGGCGCTCAATAGTTGAGAGGCCACTCGCAATCTAGGCGCGTCGGTTATCGGCGTCTACTGTCAACAATGACAGTAGACAGCCAGAAGCAGATGGCTCTTTGGACTGCACAGATCGATTCATTGACGCCATTACAGATGAAATTGTTGGCATTAAGAGCCGCTTGCACTAAGCGTTTCTCGTTGGGAGCTTCGGCTGGGCTGAGAAATTTTTTTCTCTACTCGTTCACCTGTTGCGGCAGCAAAACACGCGATACTATCGGGATTTGAGAGTGCAAGCCTCGTTCTAAGGGCTTGAGAGTAATTGAACCTATATACGCCATCCCACATCCCCCAAGCCCCCGTCTCTTGTATAAAATTTCTCTGAAGCGCGGGAAAAACATCGCTTTTATTAATGCGCCCAGCCATCAATTGCGCTGACCTAACTCCCACTCTTACCGTTCGAAACTGGTCGAAAACCAAACTGCCCATATACCACTTATCCGAAACACCCCCCCGACCTGAAAAAAGATGACTTAACTCATGCATAAGCACATAACTAAAATAAGAAGAATTCTCATGCGCTATATTTTGGTTCATGTATATTTTTTTCTTCGGATCATTGAGATAAACGCTTGCCGTGGGGGCAGACTCGGCTATAGGAATAAAAACCACCAACCTTTCAGGCTCGGATTTAAACTTTAGAGCAGCCTCCAACAATCGTTGATAACTCATTCTCAATGCATCGATCGTATCTTCTGTAGCCGAACCAAAGTACGCCTCAACCAATCCTTTATTGTAAGTACCGTAGTTCAGTGCGGCTACAGTACGACCAAAATCCCTTATTGCGAGGTCTAATGCAACTTCAAAAGCCCTAGCCTCGGCAGGCAAGTCCTCTTCAAACGCACTTTTCCCTCGGTATACAATTCTTCTCGTACTCTCACTCCTTTTCTCAAGTTCAAGTTCCTCGGCGCTGACCACTACAGGTTTATTCCCCCGCTCATCCATATAGTTAATCGGACTATTTCTAACGAACCGATAAAAATTCACCCCATCCACAGCCCCCGCCGGATCCGGATTCAACCAGTGCTGCAACCACGGCGCGTAATACCGCGCGCCGTAGTAATAAAGCCCCGTGGCATCTCGCTCCTTCCCTGAATAGCGAATGGTCTTGTAACTGGTCTCCACCTCATGCCGCCCCGCCAGCCACGCCGTGCCGCCAAACGGGTAATACACTTCCTGGCTGATCGGTTTCGCCTGCGCATCCACTTCAATCGCACTCGACCCCAGGTGATCGTCGAAGCAATAACGCAGCTGATCATTGGCCACGCCACCGGGCGGCGTGCTGTCCCAATGCAGCAGCCGCACCGAACAGCGCCCGGCCTGAACACTGATGACCTGCAACTGCTCGCCCGACGCGCTGTGGCTGTGCAGTTCGAGGCCCGGCAGGTAGCGCACTTCGGAGGTATGGCTGACGGATTTCGCCGCCGCACTGCGCCATTTGCGCAGGCGTGTGCCTTCGGCATCGTAGACAAAGCGCTCCCGGTCATCGGCGGCAGCGAGCCGCACCACCTGGGTGACTTGGGCCAGTTCATTTCGGCCGTTCCACTGCATCGCCTGACCGGGTTGCAACTCCAGCAGGTTGCCACGCGCATCGAACAGCGCCTCCAGATCCGCGCCGGGGCGTTCTTTGATGCTGCGATTGCTGTGCGCTGCCACCTGCATGGTCAGGGTGTCGTTTTCGGCGCCAAGGTGAAGGCGTTCCAGCAAATTGCCGGCGGCATCGTAGTGATAGGTTTCGCTGTAGTTGCGCCAGCGGCTGGCGTCGGGTGGGCCAAAGGCTTGCCACTCGGGCAATGCCGGGCCGAATGAAGGTTTGGCGGTTTCCCAGCCGGTGGCTTTGATCAACTGGTACTGCGTGTCGTAGGTGAACCGTCGAACCGGTTCGATGCGTTGGTTGGCGAAATACTGGATCGGTAAGGCGGCGTCGGTGATCTCGGTGATGTTGCCCACCGGGTCATAGCGGTAGCTCAGGTGCTGCAAAAACACGCCGTGCGGGTCCTGATTGGCCAGCGACAGCAGACGGCCATCGGCCGGGTCGTAAGTGGAAAAGGTGCGCATACCGTTGCCGGCCAACTCCTGTTGCACCTGGCCGAAGGCGTTGTACTCGAGGGCGTGGACCAGCGGTTCCGCAGCGCTGTGTCCGGCCTGTTGCAGACTGACTTCGCGCAGTTGCCCGGCCCGATCATGCGCAAAGTGGCGGACATGCCCCTTGGCATCGGTCTGGCTCAACGCCTCGCCGGTTGCCGCAAAACGCCAGGCTGACTGCAAACCGTCACCCGGCTCCAGCAGTTGGTTGCGTTCCGCCTCGGTGACGGGCCAGTCGGGCGAATCCAGCTGAGCGAGGAAATGTCGAACCTCGGTCAGAACCGTGCCCGTCAGCCCATATTCGGGTAGCAACCGACTGCCCGCCGGATCATCGTGTCGTACCGACTGGCCGCAGCGATTGTGCAACGCGTCGTCGGGCGAAACGCGGCCCCAGCTGATCCGCTCGGCACAGCGCTCGGCTTCGTCAGCGTAATGCTCGAACACCGCCAGCGGCCGCAACAACAAGTCATGCTCGGTGCGACGGTGCCAACCCCGCTGATCCCACGCTTCAAGCGACTGCCCGGCCGCACCGGGCAAGCTCAGTTGCCAACCCGCATCAACGCTGTCACTGCAAAGCACCTGGCCTGACAAGCTTGGGAGGGTGAGTAGATTGGGTGGCACCGCAGCGCCGGACTGCGCCAAGGCAAACAACCGGGGATCACGCTGTTCGGTGAGCCGACCCACAGCGTCATAAAGCTGATGCGTGACCCGCGTCTCCACCGGCTCGCCGACAGCACGCCGATAATACGCCAGCGCACGAACGGCTAACCCACGGGGTTCAATGACGCTGATTGACGGTGTATGGCTATGCAAATCGTGGCGCTCATCGGGTAAGAGGCCACTCGCAATCTAGGCGCGTCGGTTATCGACGTCTACTGTCAACAATGACAGTAGACAGCCATTCAGCGCCCGCCACCAAGATCAACAAACGTCCCCGTCGCATACGACGCCTTATCCGACAACAACCACACAATCGCTTCCGCCACTTCATCCGGCCGGCCACCGCGTGCCATCGGTATTGCCGATTCCAGTTTGCTGACCCGGTCCGGATCGCCGCTCAGCGCGTGAAAATCGGTGTAGATATAGCCAGGTCGCACGGCGTTGACGCGGATGCCTTCGCCGGCCACTTCCTTGGACAGGCCGACGGTGAAGGTGTCGAGTGCGCCTTTGGAGGACGCGTAGTCGACGTATTCGTTGGGGGCGCCCAAGCGTGCGGCCACCGAGGAAACGTTGACGATGCTGCCACCCTGGCCGCCATGTTTGGGCGACATGCGCAGGATCGCGTGTTTGGCGCAGAGGATCGGCGCCAGGACGTTGGTTTTGAGAATTTTGAGGATGCGGAATTCGGACATTTCGTCGACCCGGGATTTGTGCCCCACGGTGCCGGCGTTGTTGACCAGTGCGGTGACCCGGCCCAGCTCGGTGTCGACCCGGTGAAACAAGGCGATCACTTCGTCTTCGATGCTGACATCGGCACGGACCGCGATGGCTTGGGCACCGAGGGCGCGGACTTGCTCGAGCACACGGTGCGCAGCTTCTTCGTCGGATTGATAGTTGATGCAGATCCGATAGCCCTGTTCGGCGGCCAACAAGGCTGTGGCGGCGCCGATGCCGCGGCTGCCGCCGGTGATGACGATGACTTTGTCCATGCGAGCTTTCCCCGTTCAAGCGTAAGCAGTCGGGGGCAAGAATAACCGTCATCGGCGTTTTTTGCATGGGGTGTTGTGGTGTCCGGGCGGACGCCATCGCCGGCAAGCCGGCTCCTACAAGGTTTTGTGGCGGGCCTGAACGATCTGAACAACACGGTCCTCTGTAGGAGCCGGCTTGCCGGCGATAGCGCCCTCAAAATCGACGTAAATCTCACGACCCCCATCGCCGGCAAGCCGGCTCCTACAGGGGGAGTGACTCGGCGGTAAGCGGTAACGCGGTCGCACGCTCCGCTCGAAGGATGTCGACCATGAAGCGCTCCGCCGGCAGCGGATGCCCAAGCAGGTAGCCTTGCAACGAGTCGCAGCCTAGTTGGGTGAGGAAGTCCTGCTGCACGTCGGTTTCCACCCCTTCGGCGACAATCCGCAAACCCAGTGCCTGGCCCAGTGCGACGATGGCGGAAACGATCGCGGCGTCGTCGCTGTCGCGTTCCAGGTCGCGGACAAAACCGCGGTCGATCTTCAATTCGTTGGCCGGCAAACGCTTGAGGTACATCAAACTCGAATAGCCGGTGCCGAAGTCATCGATGGACAAGTCGACGCCCATCTCCGAGAGCTCGTTAAGCACCGTCATGCTCGCATCAGCGTCGCTCATGGCGGTGGTTTCGGTGATTTCCAGAGTCAGGCTGTTGGCGGGCAAATGGTGCGTGGCCAGGGCTTTGGCGACACTTTGAACCAGGCCTGCATGGCAGAACTGCAGGGCCGAGAGGTTCACGGCGATGCGCCAGTCGGTGTAGCCGAGCACGTACCACTCGCGCATCTGGCGGCAGGCTTCGTTGAGCACCCAGTCGCCAATCGGGATGATCAGCCCGGTCTTCTCCGCCAGCTCGATGAATTTGTCCGGCAGCAGCATGCCCTGAGTCGGGTGCACCCAACGCAACAGCGCTTCGGCGCCGACCGGCCGGCCATTGCTGGCGTCGAACTTGGGCTGGTAATAGAGGCTGAATTGTTGCTGGTCCACGGCATTACGCAGGTCTTGCAGCAATTGCAGTTGTTTGCGCGCGTTGCTGTTCATCGAGGCGTCGAAGAAGCTGTAGCCGTTTTTGCCCGCGCCCTTGGCGTGATACATCGCCGCATCGGCATTCATCAGCAGCTCTTCGGCCGTCTGGCCGTTGCCCGGGTAGAGGGCGATGCCGACACTGGCTGAAATCTGCAAATCATGTTCGGCGACGCGGAACGAGCGCGCGATCATTCCGACCTGACGGGCCGCCAGGTTCAGGGCGTCATGCTCGTCGCGCAGTTGCACCAGCAAGACAAATTCGTCACCGCCGATCCGCGCCAGGGTGTCCTGGCTGCGCAGATCCTCGCGCAGGCGCAAGCCGACTTCCCGCAGCAGCAGGTCGCCCATGTGATGGCCGAAGGCATCATTGACTGGTTTGAAACCGTCCAGATCGATGAACATCAATGCAAAACAACCGCCCTGCTCCTGCACCTTCGACATGGCCTGGCCGATGCGGTCGGCCAGCAATATCCGATTCGGCAAACCGGTCAGGGTGTCGTGCAGCGCCAGTTGGGTGAGTTCACGATTGGCTTCGGTGAGCGAGCGGGCCAGGTCGGCGGTGCGCGCCTCCAGACGCGCATCGAGAATCGAGGTGAGCAAGGCGATGCTCAACACCGCCAGCGTGGTGATCAAGACCAGGCTGTCCAAGCCCTTGCCGCTTAAACCGTTGACGGCCGCGCCACAAAAACTGCCGTCCGGAAACTGCGCTGCGGCCATGGCTGTGTAATGCATGCCGACGATGGCGATGCCCATGATCACCGCCGCGCCGCCGCGAATCAGCCGGACGTAAGGCGTGTGCTTGCGCAGGCGGAAGGCGATCCATAACGCCGCGCCCGAGGCGCCAACGGCTATCAGCAACGATAAGCTGAACAGCGTCGGGTCGTAATCAATGCCCGGCTGCATGCTCATGGCGGCCATGCCGGTGTAATGCATGGCGCTGATGCCGGCACCCATCACCAGTGCGCCGAACGCCAGTTGCCAAGCCGGTAATTGTGGCTGGCTGACCAGCCACAGGGCGAAGCCGCTGGACAGGAACGCGGTCAGCAGCGACAGCGATGTCAGCGTGACATCGTAGCCAAGGTCGATCGGCAATTTGAACGCGAGCATGCCGATGAAATGCATCGACCACACACCAATGCCCATCGCAAAAGCCCCGCCCGCCGTCCACAAATGCACGGCCCGACCTTTGGCAGTGGCAATGCGCCCCGTCATGTCGAGTGCGGTATAGGAGGCGAGAATCGCTACGAAGAGCGAAATGATAACCAGCGTGGGTGAATAGCTACCGATGAGCATTGGATTTCTCGCGACTACCCCGCCGTACTGCTTCCGTTCTCGGGGGGCAAATCGGGCGATTGTACTGATTGCACAAAAGAACGCACTGAGAAAATTAGCAAAGGGCCATCAAGCCGATGAAACGCTTGTTTGATCACCCGCAATACCTCTGAAACGTTACTCCCGAGCCCCAACTCCCCCGCTCTCCTGTAGGAGCTGTCGAGTGAAACGAGGCGGCGATTCTTTCAGGCAATGAAGATCTGGAGCAAGATCAAAAATCGCCGCCTCGTTTCACTCGACAGCTCCTACAGGGATACGGGGGAAAGCGGGAATACGGGGGTCAGTTGTTGAGTTCGAGCTGGCCGTCCCATCCGCCGCCCAGCGCCGCAATCAATTGCACGCTGGCGATCAGCCGGCTCTGCAACAAGTCCAGCATATTGCGTTCATTGTTCAGCGCCGTGGCCTGCACCACGACCACATCCAGGTAAGCAATCAAGCCGGCCTTGTACTGGTTCTGGGTCAGGCGCAGGGATTCACGCGCCGCGTCCAGTGCCTGTTGACGCACGGCGGACTCGTCTTCCAGGACCTTGAGCTGCACCAGGTAGTTTTCCACCTCGCGGAAACCGTCGAGCACTGTCTGACGGTACTTGGCCACGGTTTCGTCATAGGCCGCTTCGCTGCGGTCGACTTCCGCCGAACGCTGGCCGCCGTCGAACAAGGTCATCGCCAGTTGCGGGCCGACCGACCAGAAGCGGTTCGGCACACTGATCCAGTTCGAAGAGGTGCTGCTGCTGTAACCACCGTTCAAACTCAACGTCAGGTCCGGGTAATAAGCGGCCTTGGCCACGCCGATGTTGGCGTTGGCCGCCATCACCGAGCGCTCGGCGGAGGCGATGTCCGGGCGACGTTCGAGCAATTGCGAAGGCAGGTTCAGCGGCACGTCGGGCAGCAACGGGATGTCCGTGGTTTCTGCGAGGCTGAACTCAGCGGGCGGCAGCCCGATCAGTACGGCGATAGCGTTCTCGAACTGGGCGCGCTGCCAGATCAGATCGACCAACTCGGCCTCGGTGCTCTTGAGCTGAGTGGTGGCCTGTGCCACCGCGTCCTTGCCGGAAACACCGGCGCGGTACTGGTTTTCGGTCATTTTCAGCGAGCGCTGATAGGCCTCGACCGTCGCTTGCAGCAGGCGCCTTTGCTCATCGATCACGCGCAATTGCAGGTAGTTCTGCACCAGCTCCGACTGCTGGCTCAAACGCATCGCTGCCAGATCGGCAAAACTTGCCTCGGCGTTGGCGGTGTCGGCCTCAAGGCCTCGGCGCAATTTACCCCAGACATCGGCCTCCCAACTGACCCCGGCCTGGGCCGTGTAGGTGTTGCGAATACCGCTGGAGGAACTGCTCAGGCTCGAACTGCTGCTGCCGGTGCCCTGGCTGGAACGGTTTTTCCCGACGGTCAGGTCCACCGTCGGGAAGAAAGCGCCGCGGGCACTGCGCACCAGCGCCTGGGCCTGACGGTACTGGGCTTCGGACTGAGCGACGGTCTGGTTGGCGCTGTTGAGTTTATCGATCAGGCCGTTGAGCTGTTGATCGCCATACAGCTCCCACCAGGCACCCCGGGCCAGGGAATCGCTCGGGTTGGCCTGACGCCAACCGGCCGCTTCCTTGTACTGCACCGGCGCGGCGGCCGTCGGGCGCTGGTAATCCGGGCCGATGGCGCAGGCACTGAGCAGCGCCACGCACAGCGACAGGCTCAACAAACGCGAGCCTCTGGCCGTAATCAGCGGTGCAGACAGGTTGATAAGCGAACGGTCAGTCATAGCGGAGTTTCCAGAGCAGCATCAGTACGCACCCCACGCCATTTATTGAAACGATGGCGCAGTTTGTCGAGATAGAGGTAAACCACCGGGGTGGTGTAAAGGGTCAGCACCTGACTGAAGATCAGCCCGCCAATGATGGTCAGGCCCAGCGGCTGGCGCATTTCCGCACCTTCGGCACGGCTCAGCAGCAGCGGCAACGCCCCGAGGATCGCGGCCAGCGTGGTCATCAGAATCGGACGCAGACGTTGCAGGCACGCGCTGCGAATTGATTCCAGGGGTTCCAGGCCCTTTTGCCGCTCCAGTTGCAGCGCGAGGTCGATCATCAGAATGGCGTTCTTCTTCACCACCCCGATCAGCAAAAACAGCCCGAGCAACGAGATCAGGCTGAACTCGCCGCCCAATGCATAGATCGACAACAACGCACCGACCCCGGCCGACGGCAAGGTCGAGAGAATGGTCAGCGGATGAATGTAGCTTTCATACAACACGCCCAGCACCAGATACACCGCCACCAGCGCGCCAAGAATCATCCACGGCTGGCTCTTTTGCGTGGCGGCAAAGGCATCGGCTGTACCGGCCATTTTCACGATGACGTCTTCCGGCATGCCGAGCTTGGCAATCGCCCGTTCGATGGCCGCACTGCCCTGCTCCACGGTCACGCCTTCGGCCATGTCGAAGGAAATGCTTTCGGAGGCGAACTGGCCTTCGTGGCTGACGCGGTCATCTTCCAGGCTGTTTTCGTAATGGGCGATGGTCGATAGCGGAATCCGCGCGCCGTCGGCGGTGATCACCTGGACCTGCTTGAGGGTGATCGGGTCCTGGGCGTACTTCGGATTGACCTCCATCACCACCTGATACTGGTTAAGGCTGTCGTAGATCGTCGAAATCTGCCGCTGGCTGTAGGCGTTGTTCAACACGGCGGTGACCATGTCCATATCGACGCCCAGGCGTTTGGCCTGATCGCGGTCGACGATCAAGGTCACTTGCTGCGCGCCGCGCCCTTCACGGGCATCAATCGCGGTCAGCTCCGGCAACGCCTTGAGCGCGGTGACGACTTTCGGGTACCACTGGCGCAATTCACCAAGGTCGGCGCTTTGCAGGATGTAGGAATACTGCGAACTGGTCTGTTCACGACCACCGCCAAACTGCAGGTCCTGATCCGCCATCAGCATCAACTGTGCGCCGGGAACCTTGGGCATTTCCTTGCGCAGGCGTTCGATGACTTTTTGCGCGGACAAAGCCCGTTCCTTGATCGGCTTCAGACGCACCAGCATGAAGGCGTTGTTGGTGCCGTTAGTGCCACCAATGAAGCCGGCAACGCTTTCCACTGCCTCATCTTTCAACACGGCACGGCGGAAGATTTCCATTTTGGGCTGCATAACGCTGAACGACAGACCATCGTCGCCGCGCACGAAACCGATCAGTTGGCCGGTGTCTTGCTGAGGCAAAAATGTTTTAGGAACAACCACATACAGCGTAATATTAACGCCAACTGTCACGATCAAACTGAGCAACGTCAGACGACGGTGACGCAGCACCCAGTCAAGGCTGGTGGCGTATTTGCCGACCATCCACTCATTGGCGCGCTGGCTCCAGCGCTGCAAACGGTTTTCCTGACCCGGCGTATGTGGCTTGAGCCAACGGGCGCACAGCATCGGTGTCAGCGTCAGCGAGACCACCAGCGACACCACGATGGACGCCGCCAGCGTGATGGAAAACTCACGGAACAGGCTTTGGATGATGCCGCCCATAAACAGGATCGAGAGGAACACCGCCACCAGCGACACGTTCATCGACAGCAGCGTAAAGCCGACTTCCTGTGCCCCGAGGTAAGCGGCCTTCATCGGCGGCACGCCTTCGTCGATGTGCCGGGAAATGTTCTCCAGCACCACGATGGCGTCGTCCACCACCAGCCCGGTGGCTAAAATCAATGCCATCAACGACAGGTTGTTCAGCGAGAACCCGTAGAGGTACATCACCGCGAAAGTGCCGACCAGCGACACCGGCACCGCGAGGGTCGGAATCAGCGAGGCTCGGAAGTTACCGAGGAACAGGAACACCACCAGAATCACCAGCGCCACGGCAATCAGCAGGGTCATTTCCGCTTCGTGCAGGGTCGCCTTGATTACCGGCGAGCGGTCCATGGCCAGGTTCAGTTTGACGCTGGCTGGCAGCACGGCTTGCAGTGCCGGGAGCTGGGCCTTGATCTCGTTGACGGTCTCGATGATGTTGGCGCCGGCCTGGCGGTTGATCACCAGCAGCACTGCCGCGTCGTCGTTGAAGAAACCGCTGTTGTAGCGGTCTTCGACGCCGTCGCTGACCTTCGCCACATCCTTCAGGCGCAATGCTGCACCGCCGTTGTAGTGGATGATCAGCGACTCGTAGTCCTTGGCCTTTTCCAGTTGATCATTGGCCTGAACCTGCCACAAACGCTGACCGTCTTCGACCGAGCCCTTGGGCCGGCGCACGTTGGCGTTGGCGATGGTGTTACGCACATCGTCCAGCGCCACGCCGTACTGGTTGAGCGCCTGCGGTTCGAGTTCAATACGCACCGCCGGTAAAGAGCTGCCGCCGATTTGTACTTCGCCCACGCCTTGCACCTGGGACAGGCTCTGGGACAGGATCGTCGAGGCCAAATCGTAAAGCTGACCCTTTTCCAAAACGTCCGAGGTCAGCGACAGCACCATGATCGGCGCCTGGGACGGGTTGACCTTCTTGTAGGTCGGCATGCTGCGCATCCCGCTCGGCAGCAGGTTGCGCGAGGCGTTGATCGCCGCTTGCACTTCCCGCGCTGCGCCGTTGATGTCGCGGTCGAGGTCGAATTGCAGAATGACCCGGGTCGAGCCCTGGCTGGATCGGCTGCTCATGGTGTTGACCCCGGCAATGGCGCCGAAGGAGCGTTCGAGCGGCGTGGCCACGGTCGAGGCCATTACCTCCGGGCTCGCGCCGGGCAGACTGGCCTGAACCACGATCACCGGGAAGTCCATTTGCGGCAACGGCGACACCGGCAGCAGGCCGAAGCTCACCCCGCCCAGCAGCATGATCGCCAGGCTCAGCAACATGGTGGCGACCGGGCGCTTGATGAAAGGTCCGGAGAGGTTCATGGCTGCTCGACCACTTCCACGGACTCGGACTTGCGGCCCCAACGACGACCGAGGCGGTCGAAGTACAGGTAGATAACAGGCGTGGTGAACAGCGTCAGTACCTGACTCACCAACAAGCCACCGACCATCACCAGACCCAACGGCTGACGCAACTCAGCGCCAGAACCGGTGGCGAGCATCAACGGCACCGCGCCGAACAACGCCGCGAGCGTGGTCATCAGAATCGGCCGGAACCGCAGCAGCGCGGCTTGATAGATCGCCGTTTCCGGGTCCATGCCCTGATTGCGCTCGGCGTCGAGGGCGAAGTCGATCATCATGATCGCGTTCTTCTTCACGATACCGATCAGCAGGATGATGCCGATGATCGCGATCATCCCCAGGTCATTGCCACTTAACAGCAACGCCAGCAAGGCGCCGACCGCCGCCGAGGGCAAGGTCGAGAGGATGGTGATCGGGTGGATGTAGCTCTCGTAGAGCACGCCGAGCACGATGTACATGGTCACCACCGCCGCCAGAATCAGCAGCAAGGTGCTCGACAGCGAAGCCTGGAACGCCTCGGCCGCGCCCTGGAACTGGGTCTGCACGCCAATCGGCATGCCGATGTCCTTTTGCACTTGCTCGATGATTTGCACCGCATGCCCCAGCGCCACGCCGGGTGCGAGGTTGAACGACATCATCACCGCCGGGAACTGGCCGATGTGGGTGATCGCCAGTTGCGCCTGACGCTCTTCGATGTGCGCCAGGCTGGAGAGGCGCACTTGCCCGCCATCGGTGGTCTTGACGTGAATCTGGTTCAGCGCGTCCGGGCCGATTTTCTCGCCGGACTGCGACTGCAGGACCACGCGATACTGGCTGGCCTGGGTGTAAATGGTCGAAATTTGCCGTTGGCCGAAGGCGTCGTACAGCGCGTCGGTGATGTTCGACACCGATACGCCGACCCGCGACGCGGCATCGCGGTCGATCACCAGGTAAACCTGCAAGCCTTTGTCCTGAAGGTCACTGGCGACGTCGGTCAGTTCCGGCCGTTGGGCCAAAGCCTCGACCAATCGACTGCTCCACAGGCTGAGCAGCTCGGAATCCGGCGACGACATGCTGAACTGGTACTGCGTACGGCTGACCCGGTCCTCGATGGTCAGGTCTTGTACCGGCTGCATGAACAGACGGATACCGACCAGTTTGTCGAGTTCCGGTTGCAGGCGGGCAATCACCTCGGTGGCGCTCAAGTCGCGATTGCTGTGTGATTTGAGGTTGATCAGCAGGCGACCGCTGTTCAACGTCGAGTTATCGCCATCGACACCGATGTAGGACGACAGGCTTTCGACGGCAGGATCCGCGAGGATCACTTTCGCCAGTTCCTGCTGCCGCTCGCTCATCGCCGCAAAGGAAATCGACTGCGGCGCCTCGGAAATCCCCTGAATCACCCCGGTGTCCTGCACCGGGAAGAAGCCCTTCGGCACCACCATGTAAAGGAACACGGTCAGCGCCAAAGTGCCGATGGCCACCAGCAACGTCAGCGGTTGATGCTTGAGAACCCACTTTAACTTACGCCCGTAAGCCGCGATCATCCAATCAATTGCTTCGCCGCTGGCCCGGTAGAAACGGCCCTGCTCTTCTTCCTTGGGTTCACGCTTGAGCAGCCGCGCGCACATCATCGGTGTCAGGGTCAACGACACGACCAGGGAAATCAGGATCGCCACCGCCAGGGTGATGGCAAATTCGCGGAACAGGCGCCCTACCACGTCGGCCATGAACAGCAGCGGAATCAGTACCGCGATCAGCGACAGCGTCAGGGAAATCAGGGTAAAGCCAATCTGCTTGGCACCCTTGAGCGCCGCGTTCAACGGGCTGTCGCCCTCTTCGATGAACCGGGAAATGTTCTCCAGCATGACGATCGCATCGTCCACCACAAAACCGGTGGCGATGGTCAGCGCCATCAAGGTCAGGTTGTTCACCGAGAAACCGGCGAGGTACATCACGCCGAAGGTGCCGATCAGCGACAGCGGCACAGCCACCGATGGAATGATCGTGGCGCTGGCCCGGCGCAGGAACAGGAACGTCACCATCACCACCAGCGCGATGGCGATCAGCAGCTCGTGTTGCACGTCGGTGACCGATGCGCGGATGGTCTGGGTGCGGTCGGTCAGTACGGTGACCTCGAGACCGGCCGGCAGGTTGTCGGTGATGCTCGGCAGCAAGGCCTTGATCCGGTCGACCACCTCGATGACGTTGGCCCCCGGCTGACGCTGAATATTCAGCAACACCGCCTGATTCTCATTGGCCCAGGCCGCCAGGCGCTCGTTCTCTGCGCCATCGACGATTTCCGCCACGTCCTTGAGCCGCAACGGCGCGCCGTTGGTGTAGGCCAGGATCAGGTTGGCGTAATCCTTGGGCGAGGTCAGTTGATCGTTTGCATCGAGCATCGAGACCCGGGTCGGGCCGTCGAAATTGCCCTTGGGCTGGTTGACGTTGGAGGCACCGATCAGGGTGCGCACGTCCGACAGGTTCAGGCCGTTGGCCGCCAGGGCTTCAGGGTTGACCTTGATCCGTACCGCCTGACGCTGACCGCCGGCAATGCTGACCATGCCGACGCCACTGATCTGCGCGATTTTCTGTGCCATGCGCGTATCGACCAGGTCATTGAGCTTGGGCAACAGCATGGTTTTGGAGGTGATCGCCAGGGTCAGCACCGGGGTGTCCGCCGGGTTGACCTTGTTGTACACCGGTGGTGCCGGCAGGTCCTTGGGCAGCAGATTGGTCGCGGCGTTGATCGCGGCTTGCACCTGCTGCTCGGCGACGTCCATGTTGATGTCGAGGCTGAACCGCAGGGTCAATACCGAAGCGCCGCCGGAGCTGGTCGAAGCCATTTGGGTGAGCCCCGGCATCTGCCCGAACTGACGTTCGAGCGGCGCGGTGACGGCGCTGGTCATGACGTCCGGGCTGGCGCCGGGATAGAGGGTCATCACGCGAATGGTCGGGTAATCGACCTGAGGCAAGGCCGATACCGGCAACAGCCGATAGGCGATCACACCGGCCAGAATAATGGCCAGCATGCTCAGGGTCGTGGCGACCGGGCGAAGGATGAACAGCCGCGAGATGTTCATGCGCCGCCCTTTTTCGCCTTGTCGGTGGTCGCCGGCTCAGTCGCATCGGCCGCCGATTTACCTTGCAGGTGCCCGGTCGGGGTGGTCGGCACATCCTTGGTGTCGTTGACCACTTCCACTTCGCTGCCTTCCTTCAGGCGGTCGGTGCCTTCCAGGACGACACGATCGCCGGCAACCAGGCCTTCGGTAATCACGGTGTTGTCACCATCGCTGGCGCCGACTTTCAACTGGCGGATCGTGACTTTCTTGTCGCCATCCATCGCATAGACGAAGGTGCCGTTGGTGCCGAATTGAATCGCTGCCGACGGCGCGAGTACCACGCCTTTGAGGGTGTCGGCCAACAGGTGGACGTTGACGAACTGATTGGGGAACAGCGCCTGATCACGGTTTTCGTAGCGCGCCTTGAATTTCAAAGTGCCGGTGGTGACGTCGATCTGGTTGTCGAGGCTCTGCAATACACCGGTGGCCTGTATTTGGGTGTCGCCACGGTTCCACGCTTCGGCGGGCAATTTGGCGCCGCTGCGATAGCGGGTCAGCACCACGTCGAGGCTGTTTTCCGGCAAGGTGAACGCCACGCTGATCGGCTGGGTCTGGGTGATGATCGCCAGCGCCGTGGTGTCGTTGGCCGCCACCAGGTTGCCGACGTCGAGTTGACGCAGGCCCACACGCCCGGTTATCGGCGCACGGATTTTGGTGAATTCGAGATTGAGCTTGGCGTCGTTGACCGCTGCCTGATTGGTCTTGACCGTGCCTTGGTACTGGCCGACCAGCGCTTCGGCGGTGTCCAGGGTTTGCTTGGCGATGCTGTCTTCGCGGTACAGGTTGCGATAACGCTCGACATCGACCTGCGCGTTTTTCAGTTGCGCCTGATTCTGCAACAAGGTGCCTTCGGCCTGTAGCAAGGCGTTCTGGTAAGGGCGCGGATCGATTTCCGCCAGCAAGTCACCGGCCTTGACCATCTGCCCTTCTTCGAACGATACCTTGATCAGCTCGCCGCCCACCCGGCTGCGCACATTAATGGTGTTCAGCGCCGTTACGGTGCCCAACGCCTTGTAATACAGCGGGAAGTCACCCTTGACCGCCGGCGCCACACGCACCGGAACCGGCCCGGTCGCCCCGCCGAAACCCGGACGCATGCCACCCGAACGGCCAGTGTGCCCGGCCACGGCTTTTTGTCCGTTGCCTTCTTTTGGCGCAGCACTGCCAGGCCAGAATTTCCAGCACAGGCCGGCGATGACCAACAGGACAAGCAGGCCGAACAGCCAGCGACGAGGACTACGGGGAGCAGAGGATTGCATTGAATGATCAACCATTGGGCGCGTGGGCTTTTTCTACGGGAGGCTGAACGATAAGCACTGGCGGGGATTTAGCAAAGCGCCTTTACCGGCAATTTACCTTCGGCTTACGTAACAGGAGATTTATCTAAGACACTGAAGCACAAATGAAAACGGCCTGGACAGGGCCAGGCCGTTAACAATTGTAAAGGTATGCTTATTTCAGAACAGCGAGTGCCGCTTCGTAGTTCGGTTCTTCAGCGATTTCCTTGACCAGCTCGCTGTGCAGCACGTTGTCGTTCTCGTCCAGTACCACAACGGCACGGGCGGTCAGGCCTTTGAGTGGGCCATCGGCAATCGCAACGCCGTAGTTCTCGATGAACTCGGCACCGCGCAGGGTCGACAGGTTCTGCACGTTTTCCAGGCCTTCGGCGCCGCAGAAACGGGCCTGGGCGAACGGCAGATCAGCAGAGATGCACAGCACCACAGTGTTGGCGACGTCATTGGCCTGGGCGTTGAACTTGCGCACCGACGTGGCGCAGGTCGGGGTGTCGACGCTTGGGAAGATGTTCAGCACTTTGCGCTTGCCGGCGAAGCTCGCCAGGGTCACGTCGGACAGATTGCCGGCAACCAGGGAAAAGGCTGGCGCCTTGGAACCGGCTTGTGGCAATTGGCCGTTGACTTGAACCGGGTTGCCTTTGAGAGTGACTTGAGCCATGAACGGAGTCCTTCTGAACGTTGATGTGGAAAATTCGACGAGGCAGAAGTTAAGCATGAAATGGGGGTGAGGGCCTATGGGGAAATGAAATCTTGGATAGTTGTCACACAGCGAAGTGTGCTTGTCCGCTGACAATCAATATTATTGCTGGCAGGCATCGAGTGTTACGGGACAACTCACCCCCTGAGCCTCAGGGGGCAAGCCTAGCAATTTACACTTCAACTCTTTTTACGACCTCGATAGGAGGCTTAAGCACCATCCCCTCTTGAAAACGCAAGGTCACGTCAAGCGGTCCAAAATATGGATTGTCCGGATTTTTATAACGTACTCTCAACCCCTTGACCCCACCGGTCATCTTCGCCGTCTTATTTTTCGCTGACGACAAACCGTCAAGGCTCGACTTGCCAAATATGTTTTCTACTAATTCTTCTTCCTCTATAAAATCAATATCGTAAGGCGCACCCTCAGGACATGAAACACTTACAATCTTGCTCGACTCAAGAAATTTATAATTCTCATCTTCCAGGCTATAGAACTCCAAGGCGTAAAACTCATTGTAATACAATAACAAATCTTGCCGACCATAATCTTCGCCGTTCAATTTGTATGACGTAAAATACGTCATATCATAAGGCGCAATAAAAAGCCCCAAGGAAGATGTTGCACCTTCCGTAGCAAATTCCAAGACATACTTTCCTATACGGCGATCGTCAAAATCAGGTCTAACTGTAATAGGCTCACCCTGACCGTTCGGAGACCCATACCAATAAGCATTAGAAAGACCGGGAGCAAAGACAGAAAAACCCTTTAAATCCAGCGGTGCTTTCATCCTCAACTTAAACAACTTTAACGTCCCTAGTGCAGCTACAACCATGCTGCCGGTTCTATAGTCAACCGGGTATCGAAAGTCCGGACGATCCCAATCTCCCCTCAGAACCTCAAATGAAGTGCACGACTCAAAAAAATCCGAAGTATTACTACTTTTTTCTACGTTGAGCTGACCACTACCGGCCCCCAACTCATATTTACTCTCAGGTATTTTATTACTCATGACCGCTTCCTCGTTTTCGTTTTCGTTTTCGTTTAAGGAGCACTGAAACACTAAAGCCCAGCGCGCATCGCCACCACATATAATTTTTCTAGAAACCCGCTTACACTTAAAATACCTAGACAATCTCAATTGGAACTTTCAACACGCCAAAATCTTTAACCTGCACATCCATATAAACCTTCCGACCTACGCCCCCACCAGTATCCCGGGCCCGTATAGTTTTTTTCGCCCCCCCTGCCGCAGGCGAACCAATCTCCACAAACTCGTCAGAAGGAGGTAGCAACTCGATAGCAATCCCTTGTTCTGCAACGCCGATAAACTTGCACTTCCAGCCCACAAAAACGCTGTCTTCAGTTTTTGGCCTGATAGAAAGTTCGTAGCTTTTATTGAATTTAAGCAATAAGGAATTCGCCCCATGATTCACGCCGTCGCACCAGATACTCAGTCCGCCCGTAGGCAACCCTCTGAGGTACCTGAACGTCCAGGACGCTGTAACCGCGCCACCGTAGTCCAGACACAACTGATGGCGCTTGAGCGACGCGGGATTATCCACTCCCTTAATTTCGACCACAGTGGAAGCCTTCATCTCAAACGGAGCAGGCAACACGACTGAGGGATTTTCAGCGTCGCCCTCCCACTTGAATGCAACTGTCCTTCCAATAAGCGGGCTTGAATCGGGCACTTTCAGCGTCAAACTTGCGGAGTCTTTGGTGAGCGTCAGGCCCTCACCCTCAAGGTCAACCGGAGACAAACTTCCACCCTGTGGGGTGATGTCGAAGGCACTCAATTCATCGTTTAATTTGGGCGACAGAACAACAACCGGCTCCATAACCAGCTTCGCATCCTGCCCGTAACCAACTTCCGCAATGAAAGTACCGCTTCGGCTAACAGGGCCGGTAAACGCCCATTGATACTGAGTTGTTGATTCGCCAAATGGGGGCCGACAAGTCACATCACTCACAGGCAGCGTGCCTCCCCCATACTTCATCGCCAGGGGTTTACCGGCAATGGGGCTGGTTGTCTTAGGCACCAATGAAAATGTGCCCGGCTGGCCGCGCAACAGCACAACCCCTTGAGCCGGCAGTGGCTTGCCGGCAAACAGGAGGTCGGCTTCGTCGCGCAGGTTGGCCGACAGCACGGTACTGAGCGCAAGGGTGGTCAACGTAACGCCGCTCGGACCGGCCACTGTAAAGTGGAAGGTGCCGCTTTTAGTCGCGGGGGCCGTGATGCGCCAGCTATGAGGCTTGGTCGCCTGATCCAGTGCTGGTACGCATTGAAAGTCCCCTGCGACCAAACCGGTGCCACTGCCCCATCGCAAGCTCATCAGCAGATCGGCCACCGGACTGCCGGCTTTGGGCTCCAGGGTCAACGTTCGCGGCTTGCCCCGGATGAACACCTTGCCTTCGGCCGGGATGACGGCGCCATCCAGCTTGACGGTCACGTCGGCCTCAAGGTTGCGCGACAACAACATGCAAACGGCCAGTTGCCCCAGCGTCACCCCTCCCGGGCCGACCAGTTTCAACTGGAACGTACCGCTCTTGGTGGCGGAACCGGTAATTTGCCAACTATTGAGTTTTGTGGCCAGGTCAAGCGCCGGGGTGCACGTCAGATCTGCTTTGACCAATCCCGTGCCGGCATGCCATTGCAGGCTTTTCATCAAGTTGGCGAGCGGGCTGCCCACCTTCGGCACCAGGGTCAGGGTTCTTGCAACGCCTCTGGTGAAAACCGTATTGTCCGACAGCTCCACATCGTCGACCAAGAACGCCCCCTCATCGGCGAAGTTTTTCGACAGCAACACACACTCTGGCAATTCAATGGGCGTACTCATGCCCTCGCCAACGAACCCGAATTGGCACATGCCGCTCTTGTCTGCGGGGCCGGTGATGCTCCAGCTGCGGCCTTCGGTATAAGTGTCCAGGGCAGGTTCGCAAGTAAACGCTTCGGGCTCCAGTTCCCCTGTGATCCATTGCAACTTCAGAGGTAGACGGCCCAGTGGACTGCCCGATTTGGCAACCACTGTCAGCGTTTGTGCTTCCCCCCGGAAGAAGACCCACCCTTCGACCGGGATTTCCACGCCGTCGATCCGCACATCGGCTTCGTCATTCAGATCAGTCGACAACAAGGCATTGAGTGCCAGCGTAAGCGGCACGGCAATGCCCTGGCACGTGAATATCAGCTGGAAAGTTCCACTCTTGTTGGACCCGGTGACGCTCCAGCGATGATCTGGCGTTGAAACGCCAAATCCAGGGTTGGACACCAAGTCTGCCTCATCGAGACCACTGGTGATCACGCGTGTCAGCGTCACCCCAAGGCCTTCTGTTACCGAACTGCCCTCCGTGGGCACAAAGGTAATAACACCAGGTCGACCGCGGAAGAAAAAGTTGACGCCCGACGTGACAGGTTTGCCGTCAATCCGGACCTCCACTTCATCAGCAAGATTGTTTGCAAGCACCCGCCCGTCGTGCTCCCAAGGCTGGGCCACTTCCTGGCTATAGATGACTAACTTGACTCGACCACTCTTCTGCTCGTTCGAGGTGAGGGTCCATTTGAACTCTCCGGACACTGGATCCGGTTGCTGCCATACAGTGTCCGCAGGCACGGCAACAATGTTCAGCCCTTCCTCATTAATCAACGCCAGCCTGAGTGTTTTTGCGATTGCCGGCTCAACTTTTACGGTCACTTCATTCGCTTGCCCACGACGCAATAGAACGGATGAACGCCACGGTACGAGTACATTGTTTACTTTCAGCTCCGCTTCTTTCCAGGGACTATCGGCGTACACCTTGATTGGAAAACTGTGTTCGACCCACGTGTCGTTATAGGGATTAAACACCTTGGCCGAAATCGACTGTTCGCCGTCCGCTGTGAAGGTGTGACTGAATGTGCTCCAGCCCAGATCGTTGGTTTTTTTGGAGACTGCGGGTTCCCCACCAACGAACCACTGAACCTCGACATCTTTCAGTAGTTTTTGGGTGTAGGCAGACACGACCTGGACCTCGGCGGTGACTTCATCACCGATCAGTGGCGCACCGATCGGATTGCGCCTGCCCAGGAATTCACGCAGGTAATGCCCCAACTTCACCGGAATACTGTAGGGCTCGGCGGTAAACTCGGTCTGTATCCTGCAATCGAAGGCGAGCTCTTCGCCGTCGTTCGGACAATTGACCTTCCACTCACATCCCTGCTCCGAAAACTTCTGGTAATCGCCAGACGCGGGGACGGTCTGGAACGGAAGGGTTTGCCCGGCAGCGGGATTTACGCTGACGCCGTGTCCGACCCACGGGCTGCTGGCTTCGCCGACTGCGGTGAGCGTATGCCCGCGCTCGCCTGAAGCCCCGTAACAAAAATAAACGGGAGAAGTTTCGGTAGCTCCGATTTTAAGATTCGAGGTCATGACACGTTTCCGATAGTTGGAAGTGGACAAAAAACTGGCCACTCGACTATCGAGAAATAAAGCAGCGGGGGGCACTGTCAGAAATGACAGTTTATAAGATCCATTCACAATAAATGTTCGAGAAATACCGTTGTCTTGGAATAAGGGCTTGAGCCACGTTGTTCCGATGACGGGCAATATCTTTGGGAAGCGCTGTCGATTTAAACCTCGGCCAATCGACCATGCTGTGAGTCACTCACATCCATTGGAGACAACCCCATGCGATTCATGATCATTGTCAAAGCCAGCCCCGACTCCGAGGCCGGCGTCATGCCCAGAGAAGAACTGTTGACCGCAATGGGCAATTACAACGAGGAGCTGATCAAGGCCGGGATCATGCTGGCCGGCGAAGGCCTGCATCCGAGCAGTAAAGGCGCGCGCGTGCGTTTTTCCGGCGACAAGCGCACGGTGATTGACGGCCCGTTTATCGAGACCAAGGAATTGATCGCCGGCTACTGGCTGTGGCAAGTGAAGTCGAAAGAGGAAGCGATCGAATGGGTCAAGCGCTGCCCTAACCCGATGCCGGGTACCGAAGCTGAGATCGAGATCCGCCAGGTGTTCGAGGCGGAGGATTTTGGGGCCGAGTTCACACCGGAACTGCGGGAGCAGGAGGAGCGGCAACGAGAGCAGATGGACAAGCGCTGAGCCCCGCCATAGCGCCGCGATCACGTCCAGGTCCTGTGCCATTGAACGGACGTGATCGGGAGTTCTACGTTCACACGTTTAACCTGATACTTATCAGGGTTAAACGATATTAATGGTTCTTGGAGAACTAGGTTTTCCGCGAACAAAGGTGTGGGCTGTAATCACACCGACCAATTCCCCCTGTTTAAACTGTATAGAGCTGGATGCATTTTCACCGGTGAATTCAAGTTTCAGACGACTACCGTCTGCCCTAAGCCATTCAACCTTAACCCCCTTCTTCAACTGAACACCTTTCATGGATCTAGTCGTCAGTGTTTTTGAATTGCCAACCGTCTGCAGAATAATGGTTGTCAGTATGACACCACCGTCTTGATAGCCCACGTCCACTGGCAGATCAATAAATTCTAGCGGGATACTCTCCAGACTCAATCTGATTGATAGATTTCCATCCGTTTCGTCACCGCAATCCAGGCTCCAACGAGCAACGGGGTTAAGTGTTTGAGATCCTTCTGGCGGTTCGAACACTGGAACCAGTTTCGGCGGTGTCGCCGCATCCGAAGACAATTCAATGTTCTGGCCTATTAACGGGCTACCGCGAAGAGGTTCCACCTCAATTAAATTACTGCTACCCCTCACCGCATAAACAATATCTCCAGACTTGAGCTCTGAGCCATTAATCCGGATGACTAACTGTTCAATTGGCTTGGGCGACATGACCTGACACGAAATTTCCAATGGCATATTCAATTGCCGACTCATTAGAACGAGCACAAGAGCACCGCTCTTTCCAACTTCCGGACTGATTTTATAACTTAACTTTCCGTCGACCAGCTCGTGCCAGGATTCCAACTCCGGTTTCACCAGGAGTTTAACGCCCTCATTATTATCCACGACCGCCAGATAAATCTCTTCGGCGACTTCCGGTGTGGCTTCTATATCGAGAGTATTGTCCTCTCCATAAAGCAGGGCGATTGTCTCGTTCGGCAATACCGGCTTGCCGTTGAAAAGAATCGTGGCCTCGTCCCAGGAACGATCGGGGGCTGATTTTTTATTGGGCTGGTTCATCATGGTGTGTTCTCGATAATCGTCGGTGATTGAAAACTGGGCATTTAACTATCAGCGAAAAACACGCCGCCGAAAACTGTCACAAATCACAGGTCGCAAAGACTGATCGGCAATATGCCGGCTGCTTTTTATTCAAATACGGAATGCCATCCCACGTTTTGTTTGAAGCGCTTGATCATCATCAACAACCACTACACAGGCGGACAAATGCGCCCTTCGACTGGATTACCCGCCGACAACTGCTAACGTCATCAGACATGTCCTACAGGCTTGATAGGAAAGAGATTACGCATAACGGCCGCCAAGTGCCGAGTAGGCCAATGAGCCACCAAGGAACCGGGGAATCATGTCGAACACTCCAGGAGCGAGCGCCCTTTTGTTGGCGGTTTCAATAACGTCCGCCGTGTGTGCCCAGGCGGACAACGCTGACACGGCCAACAAAAGTAACAACCCGTTGAACCTCGCACCGGGGATGAACCTGCAGGACTATTACACCCCGAAGTACTACGACTCGAATATCCACACCAACGATTTGCTGGTGCGCGGGACGCTGCCGATTGCACCCAACGATTTCATCGGCGTCCCGCAATTGCTGCGCGCCACCGCACCGATCAGCACCCGTCCCGATCCGCACGGTGGCTACAGCACCGGCGAAGGCGATCTGAACCTGTTTGATATCTTCCTGCTCAAGACCGAAGGCGTGCAGTTGGGCATTGGCCCGATGATCACCGCGCCCTACGCCGATCGGGACGAGCTCGGCACCGGCAAGTGGCAAGCGGGGCTGGCGGCCATTGCGATTGATTCATCGCCCCGTGGCTTGCTCGGTGCGTTAGTGCAATACCAGAGTTCTTTTGCCGGCGACAGCGACCGCCCGCATGTCGAATCGGCAACCCTGCAGCCGTTTGTCATTCACAACCTCGATAGAGGCTGGTACCTGCGCTCCACTGCCATCTGGACCTTCGACCTGAAAAACGACACCCATTACATCCCCCTCGGTCTGGGTGCCGGCAAGGTCTGGAAATCCGGCTCCAATATTCTCAACGCCTTCATCGAGCCGCAGTGGACCGTCGAGCGCAAGGGCGATGGCTTGCCGCAGTTCACGCTGTTCGCGGGGATCAACGTCACCTTCGGCAAATAAGGACCCTATTTATGCACGGTGCAATTCGCGCAGCCGGTTACAGCTTGATGAGCATGTTTGTCAGTTGCGGCGTTGGCGCTCAAGACGTCAGCGTCAGTCAAAAGACCGGATTCACCGCCAGCCCGGAAGAAGCGCGGGCCATCGCCAAGGAAGCTTATTTGTACGGCTACCCGGTGGTGGAAATGTACAAGACCCTCTACACCCAGGCGGTCGACAAGAAGAGCCCGAACTTCAAGGCACCGCTCAACCGGATCGGCAACACCGCACAGGCTTTCACCGCCAAGGACACGGCCTTCGTCACGCCCAACGCCGACACGCCCTACTCGTTTATCTGGATGGATCTGCGTGCCGAGCCGGTGGTGCTGACCCTGCCGCCCATCGAAGAACACCGTTACTACTCGGTGCAACTGATCGACGCCTACACGCAGAATTTTGCATATCTGGGCACCCGCAGCACGGGCAACGCCGGCGGGCATTTCATGATCGCCGGGCCGAACTGGCAAGGTCAGCAACCGGTTGAAATCGACCGTCTGCTGCGCAGTGAAACCAACATTGCCTACGCGCTGTATCGCACGCAATTGTTCGACGAAAAAGACCTGGGCAAGGTCAAGGGTATCCAGAAGGGCTACAAGATCGAGCCGCTGAGCCACTACGTTAAACAAAAGGCCCCGCCTGCCGCGCCGAAGGTCGACTGGCCCAAGCCCACGCCGACCATGAGCGAAACCCCGGAGCTGTTCGGCTACCTGAATTTCATGCTGTCGTTTGCCCCGCCCCAGGACGCGGAAAAAGACTTGCTGGCGCGCTTCGCCAAAATCGGCATCGGAGCCGGCAAACCGTTCAAACCCAACGAGCTGCCTGCCAGTCAGCGCAAAGCCCTGGAAGACGGCATCGCCGACGCCAAGGCCGAATTAGCACAGTTTAAAAAGGACAAGGTCGACAGCCATCAGGTCAGCAGCGGCGATTTGTTCGGCACCCGCGACCACCTCAACGGTAACTACCTGTACCGCTACGCCGGCGCCAACATGGGGATCTTCGGCAACTCTGCCGAGGAGGCGAATTACATCGGCTATTTCGTCGATAAGGACGGCCAGCCGGTCGACGCCTCGAAACACGATTACACGCTGCATTTCGACAAGGGCGCCCTGCCCCCGGCCGACGCGTTCTGGTCGCTGACGATGTACGACGGCAAGAACAAATTGCTGGTCGCCAACCCGTTGAATCGTTACCTGATCAACTCGCGAATGCTGCCGGATCTCAAGCTGGATGCCGACGGCGGCCTGACCCTCTATGTGCAGCACAAAGCCCCGCCCAAAGACCTGCAAAGTAATTGGCTGCCAGCGCCGAACGGGCCTTTCTACGGTGTCCTGCGCCTGTACCTGCCAAGACCGGAAGTCTCCAGCGGCGAGTGGAAAATGCCCTCGTTGACGCCAGTCACCCCACAAAATCAATAAGCGGAGCCAGCCATGGTCAGGTCTTTTGTGGTACGTCCTTTGTTGGCCCTCTGCGTGGTCGGCAGCAGCCCGCTGGTACTGGCGGCAGAAGGCGGTGGCGGTCGGCCGATGACCGGCTTGCAGGTATTTTCCAATGCCGGGATCGTGCCACCGGAACCCGGCTGGGTGATGTCGTTGAGCAGTTTCTGGTACGACGGCGAGCTCAAGGGCAACGTGCAAGTGCCTATCGTTGGCGCCTTGAGTGCCGGCCTGGACCTGAAAGTGTCTTACACCATGGCCAACTTCACCCATGTCTGGGACACCGGCAAGGGTCGCTGGAACTACGCGTCGGCGATTGGCGTGCCGGTGCAGTACACCGACATTACCGCGAGCGTCACCGGGCCTCGTGGCCGGACGCTGGGAACGGAAGATACCGGCACCCAGTTCGCCGACCTGCTGGTGACGCCCATTGCCGCCGGCTACCACTTCGACGAGGTCAACCACCTCTCGTTGTCCTTGCCGATCTACCTGCCGACCGGCGCTTACAACGATGATCGCCTGGCCAACGCCGGGCAGAACACCTACACCTTCATGCCCACCGTGGCCTTCACTCACCTCGACGGCAAGGGCGGCGAGTTCACCTTGTCTGGCGGGCTTGAGTTCTACACCGAAAACGACGCCACGGACTACAAGAACGGCAACCTCTTCACCCTCGATGCGCTATGGACCCACGGCTTCGGCAACGGCTGGAACGCCGGCATGGCCGCGGGCTACATCCAGCAGCTCACCGACGACTCCGGGTCAGGCGCCAACAGCGGCTTTCGCGGACGCTCGGTGGGCGCCGGTCCGACGGTGGGCTGGGCCGGCAAATTCGCCGACGCCCAGGCCAGCGTCAACGCTCGCTGGATCCCGGAGTTCGACACCAAGAACCGGCCTGAAGGCAACGGATTCAGCGTCAACCTGACTTTGGCGTTCTTCTAGAAGTGAACAGGGATCGCCAGTTTTATCGATCAACCTGCCAACGCCTTTGGCGACTTGAATAAGGCCCCTCAATGACCGCACTCAACGACCTCAACGCCCTGCAAGCCAGTATCGCTGAAGCGGTGCTGGGCCAGGATCAAGTGATCCGGCAGATTCTGCTGGGCCTTCTCGCTAACGGCCATTTGCTCCTGGAAAGCTTGCCCGGGCTGGCCAAGACCCGCACGGTGAAAGCGCTGGCCAAACACCTGGACGCGAAGATGAGCCGCATCCAGTTCACGCCTGATCTCCTGCCGTCGGACATCACTGGTGCCGAAGTGCTGCACCAGATCGATGGCAAGAACGAGATCCGATTCCAGCCCGGCCCACTGTTCGGCAACCTGATTCTGGCCGACGAAATCAACCGCGCACCGGCCAAGGTCCAGGCAGCCCTGCTGGAAGCGATGGAAGAACGGCAAATCACCGTGGCCGGCAACAGCCATGGGCTGCCGGAGTTGTTCATCGTGGTCGCCACCCAAAACCCCATCGAACAGGAAGGCACTTACCCGCTTCCGGAAGCGCAGATGGACCGTTTTCTGATGAAGGTGCTGCTCGATTACCCGAGTGCGGAAAACGAGAGCCAAGTGCTGCGACTGCTGCGTGAAGAGGAGTTTGCGACAGGCGCCAAGACCGCGCCGGTGCAGGGTTTCGCGCTGTCGCAGGACGTGATTTTCGCTGCACGCCGGGAAGTCAGCGCCATCCATGTGTCCCCGGCCATCGATCGTTACCTGATCGACCTGATCAACGCCACCCGCCATCCGACGGATTACGACGCGGACCTGGGCCGCTGGATCGCCATCGGCGCCAGCCCGCGCGGCGGCATCGGTCTGGACCGTTGCGCCCGTGCCGATGCCTGGTTGCAGGGGCAGGATTTTGTCTCGCCGGACAACGTGCGCGCCGTGGTGCATCCGGTGCTGCGTCATCGTTTGCAGCTGAGTTATGACGCGGTCGCCGATGGCGTCACGGCCGATCAGGTACTGGATCGCCTGCTCGATAACGTTGCGATTCCTGCCTGATGTTGAGAATAAAAAGTGTCGACGGTCTGGTCTATGTCTCTCTCGCGCAATTGATGGCGCTGGAATTCAAGGCCCGTGACCTGAGTTTCCTCGCACGCCAGCCGCAAGGCAGCATCCTCGCTGGCAACCACGCTTCGCGGCTGCGGGGGCGCGGGCTGAATTTCGATGAGTTGCGCCGCTATCAACCGGGGGACGACTTGCGCCACCTCGATTGGCGCGCCTCGCTGCGCACCGGCAAACCGGTGGTGCGCACGTTCACCGAAGAGCGCGATCGCCCGGCGTTGATCCTCGTGGACCAGCGCATGTCGATGTTTTTCGGCTCGCAACGCAGTTTCAAATCCGCGGTTGCCGCCGAACTCGGCGCACTGGCGGCGTGGATGGTGTTCAACGCGGGCGACCGGGTTGGAGGGTTGGTATTCAACGACTCACGGATCGACGCGATTGCCCCGTTGCGCAGCCGCAAACGGATCGAAGCGCTGTGCAGTCGCATTGTCCAGCAGAATCAGGCATTGAGCGCGGCCAACCCGGACGCCGAGGGCGAGGATCAGCTCGATAAAGTCCTGCAACAGTGCCTGGCAGTGGCCGGTCACGATCACCTGATCTGCATCGTCAGCGACTTTGCCGGTGCGGGCGAACGCACCTTGCAACTGATGCGGCAACTGGCGGCGCATAACGATGTGATTGCCATGCAGGTGTACGACCCGTTGGCGTTGAACCTGCCGAAAAATGGTCGTTTGCTGATTACTCAAGGTCAGTTGCAAGTCGAGCTGGCGGTCGAGCAACGCAGTGTTCATCAGCCGCTGGGGGATTTCCTCAGCGGTCGGCTCAAGGACGTCGCCACGCTGCTTCGGCGCAGTCAGGTGCCGTTGATGATGTTCAGTACGGCGACCGAGGCGCAGGCACAACTGCGCGCGGAACTGGGCAAACTCGGCGGGGGGCGGCGATGAATCCCAACGTGCCGAGTATTGAGCAACTCAAGGAAATGGCCCTGCCGGCGCCCGTCAGTTATGCGCCGCAGACGTGGGGCTGGTGGGTGTTGTTGGCGGTGTTGATGGCTGCTGTGTTGGTGGTGGGTGCGCGGCGGTTTTGGCAGTGGCGGCGGGATCGGTATCGGCGCGAGGCGCTGGTGCGGTTGGCTGAACTGCAAAGCAGCGATGATCAAATCAGCGCTCTGCGCGAACTCCCCGAACTGCTCAAACGCGTAGCCCTGTCGATGCCCTCAAATTGGAACACACCCTCTGTAGGAGCCGGCTTGCCGGCGATGGGGCCCTTGAGATTTGCACAGCCCTCGCGGACGCCATCGCCGGCAAGCCGGCTCCTACAAGGTCCTGCGGCGTTAGGTAATGAGCGTTGGCAGGCATTTCTGGCGCAGCACAGTGCGCAGCCGTTGCCGGCGGATTTCAGCCGGCAATTAGCGTTGCTGGCCTATGCGCCGGATGCAACATTGCTGGCGTTGCCCAATGATCAGCGTCAGCAGCTGTTCGACACCTGCAAACACTGGGTGGAGTCGCACCATGTGGCAGCTTGATTACCCCTGGCTGTTACTGCTCCTGCCGTTGCCCTGGTTGGGTTACCGCTACCTGCCCGATTACCGCGAAGCCCGCAGCGCCGTGCGGGTGCCGTTTTTTGGCGCCATGAGCCGCGCGGTCGGACAGGCGCCAAGCGCCGCCGGCACACGCAACAATCGCTGGCAATTGCTCCTGAACCTGCTGGTCTGGGCGCTGTTGCTGCTCGCGGCCGCACGCCCGGTGTTGGTGGAAAAACCCATCGAACGCCAGCAACCGGTGCGCGATCTGATGCTGGCCATCGACATCTCCCAGTCAATGGAAACCACTGATTTCACCGATGCCAACGGGCAGAAGATCAATCGTCTGGCGGCGGTCAAGGACGTGGTCCACGGTTTTATCGACAAGCGTAAAGAAGATCGCCTGGGCTTGATCGTGTTCGGCAGCGGCGCGTATCCGCAGGCGCCGCTGACACTCGATCACGCCAGCCTGTCACTGTTGCTGGACGACACCGGCATCGGCATGGCCGGACCCAACACCGCCATCGGCGATGCGATTGGCCTGAGCCTGAAGTTGCTGGATCAGGCCCACGAACAGGAAAAAGTCCTGATCCTGCTCACCGACGGCAACGACACCAGCAGCGCCATCACCCCGGATCACGCGGCGTCGATGGCCGCCGCCAAGGGTGTGGTGATTCACACCATCGGCATTGGCGAACCGAGCGCCGAAGGCGAAGCCAAGGTCAACCTGCAAGGCTTGCAGCAGATCGCCGACGCCACGGGTGGCAAGTTCTTCCGCGCCGAAGACCGCACCGCGCTGGATCAGGTTTACAGCACCCTCGACACGCTGACCCCGCACCAGGTGAAAACCCTCAGCCACCAACCGAAAAGGGATCTGTTCTGGTGGCCGCTCGGCGCCGCTATCGGTTTGCTCGCGCTCTACCACCTCGGCGCCCTGCTGCGTCCGCACCTGAGCCTCGCGCGTCAGCGGCAGGAGGCTTGAGATGGAAATCAACCTCAGCGACTTGCACTTCCTCCGTCCGCAGTGGCTCTTGCTCGTGCCGTTGGGTGCCTTGCTGCCGTGGCTCTGGAGGCGCAGCCGGGATGTGCAGCGGCGTTTGCGCAGCAACATTGCCGAGCACTTGCTGCCGCACTTGCTGATGACCCCGCAGGACCAACAGCGCTTGCGGCCGGTGCATCTGGTGTGTGCGCTGTTGATGTTGGGCGCCCTGGCCGCTGCCGGGCCGACCTGGGAGCAGGACCGGCCGGACTTTCTGGAAAATCGTGCGCCGCTGATCATTGCCATCGACCTCTCGCCCTCGATGGACGCCAGCGACGTGCCGCCCAGTCGCCTGGAAGCGGTCAAACACAAACTGCACGATCTGATCCAGCGCCGCGCCGGTGCTCGCAACGCGCTGATCGCCTACGCCGGCAGCGCGCATCTGGTGCTGCCGCCAACCGACGATCCGGCGTTGCTCGATACGTTTATCCAGGCATTGAGCAGTGACCTGATCGGCAAACCTGGGAAGGATGTCGGCGCGGTTATCGACGAGGCCAAACGCCTGTTGGCGGCGGAGAAAACGCCGGGCACGTTGTTGCTGATCACCGACGGCGCCGACACCTCGCAACTCGCCGGCCTGGGCAAGCAACTGAACGACAGCACGCTGCAAGTGTTGATCCTCGCCGTCGGCAGCGAGGATGGCGGGATCATTCGTGACGCCAATGGCCAGCCGCGCACCGACAGTAATGGCCGCCCGGCCCTTGGCCGTTTCGACCAGGCCGCGCTGAAGCAGTTGGCATCAGCCATGGCGGCGCCGCTGGGCAGCCTGACGCTCAATGACAACGATCTGGACTGGATCGAACTGCACGCCCGTCAACATTTCCAGGTGGCCAGTGACGAGCAGCGTGAGTTGCATTGGAAAGACGCCGGATACTGGCTGTGCTGGCCGCTGCTGCTGATCGCGTTTTTCTGCGTGCGCAAAGGTTGGAGCCTGAACTGGACGGCCGGTTTGCTGCTGGCGCTGGGTGTCGGTTTTCAGCCGACAAATGCACAGGCCAACGCTTTGACCGATGCATTTTTCACCCCCGACCAGCAAGGTCGCTGGGCCTTCGAACATGAGCATTTCCCGAAGGCTGCTGCCCTGTTTGTCGATCCGTACTGGAAGGGCATCGCGGCCTATAACGCGGCGGATTTTGACCTCGCGCTGGCGAGTTTTGCGCGACTGGAAACACCCCAGGCGTATTTCTACCTGGGCAATATTTACGTGCGCCGTTTCAAGTTTGATCAGGCCATCGCGGCCTACACCCAGGCGCTGAAGCTGCAACCACAGTTCCCGGAGGCCACGGCCAATCTGGCATTGGCCATCGCCCTGGAAAAAGACACCGAGAGCGCCGAACAGAACGCGCCCGAGGTCAAACCTGACGAAATCAAGATGGACAAGGCGCCGGGCAAGGGACAAAGCAAAGCCGTGGAGACCGAGCAGGCGACGTCGGACGCGTTGTGGTTGCAGAACCTGACGACATCGCCAGCGAAATTCCTCAAGCAGAAGTTCAGCTTGCAGGATCAGGCGGGGGGCAAGCCATGAATCGAGTGATGGCCATCGCCGGCAAGCCGGCTCCTACAGAGGATTTGTGGCGATCACAAAAATTTGATTTCAATCCAATCAACTGTGGGAGCGAGCCTGCTCGCGATGGCGTCCGCTCACTCACCACAACACTTGCCGCCTTGCTCTGCTGCCTGATCACCACATCCGCCCTCGCCGCCGAACCCGAACTGCGCATCCAGACCCGCCTGCAACCCGCTGACCCGGTCATGGTCGGCGGCCTCCTGGAGCTGCAACTCGACGTCCTCACTGACAGTTGGTTCACCGACGCCCCCGCCCTGCCCGACCTGAAACTGCCCGGCGCGCTGGTGCTGCCGCCCGACGGCCACGCCGAGCACATCAACCAGACGCTGGACGGCAAGGCGTTCAACGGCATGCGCTACAGCTACCGGATCAGCCCGAATCAGGCCCGGGGTTTTGACATTCCGGCGCTGACCGTGCAGGCCACGCCGGGCCAGGCCAGCGCCCCGTTGAGTGCGCAAAGCCAGCCGCTGCATTTCACCGCCAAGCAACCACCTGGATTCAAATCCGGCGAACCGGTACTGGTGGCGCAAGGGCTGCGTTTCACGCAAAAAGTCATCGACTCGGCAACGCCTCTGAAGGTCGGCGACAGCCTGACCCGGCAACTGACCTTGCAGGCCGACAACGCCATGGCGATGTCGCTGCCTGCGCCGTCATTGGGCGATGTCAGCGGCCTGAGCCGTTACCCGAAAAACCCGCAAATCAGCAGCCTGGACGACGGCCGGGGCAACTTCACCGGCGGCCAACGTATCGACACCGTGACTTACCGTATCGACAGCGAAGGCCATCACAGCCTGCCCGCGATCGAGCTGAAATGGTGGGACGCCAGCAGCCAGCAAACCCGCACCGCGCAAGTGCCGGCAGTGAGCTTCGAGGCCATCGCCAACAGCGCTTACACGCCTGTGTTCTCGATTGCCGAAGACCTGAAACAAATGGGCGAACACAGTCGCGTGCGTTTTTCCAGGCACTGGCTGGTTGTCTTGCTGCTGCCGGCAGTGCTGCTACTGGGCTGGTTCGCAAGGCCTTTCATTCATCGCGTTTACCTGTCCGTGCGCGACCGACGCCGTGCCCGACACGCCGCGTGGCTGCAATCCGCCGACTACGCCTGGCGGCAGATTCCACGGCAAATCAACGCCCGACCGGCGCAACTCAGCGCCCTGTACCTGTGGCTCAAACGCAGTCGTGGGGGCCTGAAATTGAGCGTCCTCGGCCCGCGCCTACAGGACCTGTTACGCGCCTGTTACAGCCGTCAATCGACCGAAGATCAGGCGCTGCGCCAACTCGGGCAATCCTTGTCTACGCTGCATAGTCAGGCGCGAGGCAGCAACGTCCGGACCGTTCCCGCACTGCGGCCGCTCAACCCCGTCCACGAGAAGGAATTCCCATGACGAACGCGACATCAAGCCACCATCGTTTCGGGCTGACGCTGCTCTTCACGCTGATCCTGCCGCTGCTGGCACACGCCAACGAGCCATTGCCGTCGTGGAATGACGGCCCGGCGAAAAAGCACATCATCGAGTTCGTCCAGACGGTCACCGACCAATCCAGCAGGGACTTCGTCAAGCCCGCTGACCGCATCGCCGTGTTCGACAACGACGGCACCTTGTGGAGCGAGCAGCCGATGTACTTCGAACTGCTGTTTGCCCTGGAAGAGGTCAAGCGCACCGCGCCGCAGCACCCGGAATGGAAAACCACCCAGCCCTTCAAGGCCGTCCTGGAAAACGATCACCAGGCACTCGCCGCCGCCGGCATGGACGGCATCATGAAGATCTTCGGTGCGACCCACACCGGCATGACCACCGAAGCCTTCGACGACTATGCCAAGACCTGGCTGAGCCAGGCCCGGCATCCGAAGACCGGCAAGCCGTACACCGAGATGATCTTCCAGCCGATGCTGGAAATGCTCGACTACCTGCGCGGCCAGGATTTCAAGACCTACATCGTCTCCGGTGGCGACACCGGGTTCATGCGCGCCTTCGCCGAGAAGGTCTATGGCATCCCGCCCGAGCAAGTGATCGGCACCACCTTCGTCACGGCGTTCCAGTTCAAGGACGGCAAAGCCTCGATCGTGCGCACGCCCAAACTGGCCCACAACGACGATGGTCCGGGCAAACCGGAAAGCATCGACGCGGTGATCGGCAAGCGGCCAATCCTGGCGTTCGGCAATTCCGACGGCGACCTGCAAATGTTGCAGTGGACTGCCGCCGGCCCCGGCAAACGATTCATGGGGTTGGTGCACCACACCGACGCCAAACGCGAATGGGCCTATGACCGCAAGTCCGATATCGGGCGCCTGGACAAAGCCCTGGACGAAGCAAAAACCCGTGGCTGGACTATCGTCGACATGGCGTCCGAATGGCGCCGGATCTATCCGTTCGAGGCGGCCGCCACTCCCGAGCAAGTGCAATAAAAAGCGTGACGCAGGACTGCAATAAACGTTTGTCGCACCACGCGACACTAGCGCAAAAGGAGCAAGTCAGATGACTCGCATACGCAAGTGGCTACCGAAATTCGCCCTGGTGGCGGCCTCGGTGATGGCGATTTCGGCGACTGCCGGGGCCGCCGAAAAACCCAATATCCTGGTGATCTTCGGCGATGACATCGGCCAGACCAACATCAGTGCCTACTCCATGGGCGTGGTCGGGTACAAGACTCCGAACATCGACCGGATTGCCAAGGAAGGCATGCTGTTCACCGACTATTACGCGGAGAACAGCTGCACGGCCGGACGCTCATCGTTCATCACCGGCCAGACACCGTTGCGTACCGGCCTGTCGAAGGTCGGCGTTCCAGGTGCGCCGGTAGGCATTCAGAAACGCGACATCACCATCGCTCAGGCACTCAAATCGCAAGGCTACGCGACAGGCCAGTTCGGCAAAAATCACTTGGGCGACCGGGATGAATACCTGCCGACGAACCACGGTTTTGACGAATTTTTCGGCAACCTGTACCACCTCAATGCCGAAGAAGAGCCGCAACGACCGTATTGGCCCAAAGATGACCCCGAGTGGGTCAAGGCCAACTCTCCACGCGGCGTGATCCACAGCTTCGCCGATGGCAAGATCGAGGACACCGGCGCCTTGACGACCAAGCGCATGGAAACCATCGACGACGAAACCACCGCCGCTGCGCAAGCGTTCATCGAGAAACAGGCCAAGGCCGATAAGCCGTTCTTCGTCTGGATGAACACCACGCGCATGCACGCCTTCACTCATGTGCGTGAATCGATGGCGGGCCAGAGCGGCATGCCAGGCAACGAGTACGCCGACGGCATGCTCGAGCACGACGGCGATGTCGGCAAACTGCTCAAGACCCTCGATGACCTGAAAATCACCGACAACACCATCGTGGTCTACACCACCGACAACGGCCCGAATCAATGGTCCTGGCCGGACGCGGCGACCACGCCGTTCCGTAACGAGAAGAACTCCAACTGGGAAGGTGCCTACCGCGTTCCGGCCATGGTGCGTTGGCCGGGCAAGATCAAACCGGGCGAGGTTTCCAACGAGCTGTTCTCGGGCCTCGACTGGTTCCCGACCTTGCTGGCGGCTGCTGGCGACGACGGGGTCAAGGACAAGCTGCTCAAGGGCTGGGCGCCGGCTTCAGGCGGCACCAGTTTCAAGGTGCACCTGGACGGGTACAACCAACTACCGTACCTGACCGGCCAATCGCCTAAGAGTGAGCGCACGCAGTTCTTCTACTTCAACGATGATGGCGTGCTCGTGTCCATGCGCTCCGGCAACTGGAAAGCGGTGTTCTGCGAACAACGCAAACCAGGTGGTTTCGAAGTCTGGGCCGAACCGTTCGTCTGCCTGCGCGTACCGAAAATCTTCAACCTGCGCATGGATCCGTATGAACGTGCCGACGTGGTTTCCGACCAGTATTACGACTGGACGGCCAAGAATGCGTACCTCGTATCGCTAGCGTCCACCCAGGCCGCGAGATTCCTGGAAACCTTCGTCGAGTATCCGCCTAGCCAGAAACCGGCGAGCTTCAGCATCGATCAGATCCGCGCGGATGTGGATCGGCGGATTGAAGAAAAAGCCAAGAAATAATGTTTGACCGCCGCTCGCCCTGACCGGGCAAGCGGCCCTATTCCATGGTGCAAACACAAACCCTGTAGGAGCCGGCTTGCCGGCGATGGCGTTTTTTCAGGCGACACTTTTATCGACTGGACGGCCGCTATCGCCGGCAAGCCGGCTCCTACAATGGTTTTGTGTTTAATTCGAAATTTGTACAAGGCAATAGCCCTATGTCCTCACGTGTCGCCAGCAAGTCGTCGGCCATTCCTGTTCCTCATGCCGCCTCCCCCGCGCTGCTGATCCCGGCCCTGTTGCTGTTCGTCTCCGGTGCCGCAGCGCTGGTGTATCAGGTCTTGTGGATCAAGCAACTGTCGCTGGTGGTCGGCGTCGAGGTTTATGCAATCACCACCGGTATCAGCGCTTTTTTTGCCGGGCTGGCCTTGGGTGGATGGCTGTTCGGACGCTGGGCGGATCGATTGCAGCAGCCCGTTCTGCTGTATGCAGGGCTGGAAGTGGTGGTGGCCGTGCTGGGTGTCGGCGCGACCTTCGCCATGAGCCTCGCGGCCAGCCCGTTTGCCTGGCTGGAACAACACATCGGTCTGGCCGCATGGGTATTGCCGTTTGCGTTGGTGGGTATTCCGGCGCTGTTGATGGGCGGCACCTTGCCGGTGCTGGTGCGCTCGCTGGCCACTGACCCGCAGCATCTGGGCAAGGCTGGCGGCCAGCTCTACGCGGCGAACACCGCCGGGGCCATCGCCGGCACCCTGCTGGCCGCGTTCGTGCTGATTGCCACCCTCGGCGTGCGCGGCAGTGCCCTGGCGGCCGCGATGCTGAACCTGCTGGCCGCCGCCGGCGCCTTGTGGTTTCAGCGTCACCGTTCGCTGCCGGTCGTTGCGCCGGCAAAACACACGTCAAGCAAAGCGCCCGACCGACTGGCCTTGTGGCTGTACTCGATTGCCGGCGGCGTGGCCCTCGGTTATGAGGTGGTCTGGTCGCAATCGATCGTGCAGTTCATGAGCACCCGCACCTACGCCTTTGCCGTGGTGCTGGCGACGTACCTCACCGGGCTGTTTCTCGGCAGTGTGCTGCTGGCCCGTCGGGTGGAGCGCATTCGTGATCCCTGGGGAGTATTCGGTTTGCTGATCGCCGGTGCCGGGCTGGTCGCGTTGCTGGAAATCGCCCTGCTCGGTCGCTGGCTGGTGGTCGCGCAAAGCCTCGCCGAAGCCTGGGTGTTGTCGCTGGGTGCGAGTGAGTTGCCGGGCATGAGCGCGCGGTTTGCGGTGGCGGCGTTAAGCATCGTGTTTGTGCCGACGCTGTTGTTGGGCGCGGCGTTTCCCCTCGCCCTGCGCCTGAGCGTTGGCCGCGAGCGGGTCGGCCAGGATGTCGGCGCTGTCGTGGCGTTCAATACGCTGGGCGGGATTGTCGGGGTGATGCTCTGCGGGTTTGTGCTGATCCCGTGGCTGGGCCTGGTACGCACATTGGGGCTGTTGGCCATCGTCGCCGCCGGGATCGGGTACTTCGCGGTGCGCAAGGGTCACGGGGTCAAGAAAGGTCGGCGGCAGGCGGTGGTGGCTATCGGTCTGTTGTCGGTGGCGGTGGCGGTGTTTACCCCGGTGAACAAACTCGCCAGCCTGCTCCCCGGTGCTCACAACGCCACGCTGGCCTTCTATGAAGAAGGCCGCGGCGGGACCGTGGCGGTGGTCACCCAGGGCAAGGGGCAGAAAGCCTTCCAGCGCTTGTACATTCAAGGCGTGTCCAACACCGGCGACGCCATGCCGTCCCTGCGTTACATGCGCATTCAGGCGCTGCTGCCGCTGCTGATCCACAACGGCGAACCGCGCTCGGCGCTGGTGATCGGCTTTGGCACCGGCATCACCGCAGGCGCATTGACCCGTTATCCGGGGCTCGAACACCGGGTGGTGGCCGAGTTGCTGCCTTCGGTGGTCAAGGCTGCGCCGCTGTTCAAAGGCAACTTCAATGCCGCCGCCGATCCCGGCGTTGACGTACGCCTGCGCGACGGGCGCCAGGAGCTGCTGCGCAACCCGCAGCGCTATGACTTGATCACCCTTGAGCCGCCACCGCCCTCCGCGGCCGGCGTGGTCAATCTTTACTCCAGGGACTTCTACCAACTGGCTGCCAGTCGCCTTGAGAAACAGGGGCTGGTCGCGCAGTGGCTGCCGCTGCCCACGCAGAACATCGACGATTCACGCGCCCTGGTGCGCAGCTTTCTCGATGTGTTCCCGTACGCCAACGTGTGGACCAGCGAGTTCCACGAAATGCTGCTGGTGGGTTCGATGGAACCGATTGCGCTGGATGCGGCGAAAATCAGCGAGCGTTTCCAGCAGGACAGCGTGCGCAGCACGTTGCAGGACGTGGGCATCGGTTCCGCCAACGCCTTGCTCGCCACGTGGGTCACCGATCGCACAGGGCTGGAGCGTTTCGCCGCCGATGCCCCGCCGGTGACCGACGACCAGCCGCGTATCGAATATGCGCCGTGGGTGCGGGCCAAAGAGATCAGTCGGGTGCTCCCCGCCCTGCTGGACTTGCACGTCGCGCCACCGTTAGTGAATGCCGATGCGGGATTCATCGAGCGGATGAATGCGCACCAGCAGCGCTTGATGCAGTTTTATCGGGCGAGCCTGCATGCCTATGACGGCGACCGTGATGCGTGGGCCAGGGATATTCGCGAGGTGATGCGCGGGGATGGGGGGAATCCGTATTACCGGTGGTTTGTCGGGGAGTGATGCGGCGTGTGTGAGTCCGCCATCGCGAGCAGGCTCGCTCCCACATGGATTGTGTGTCGATCACAAATCCAATGTGGGAGCGAGCCTGCTCGCGATGAGGCCCTCAGCCCCGATACATTATTTGGATTTGAGTTTCAGATACGACTGATGCATATCCGCAGCCCAGCCATCGATCACGCTTTTCACGTCATCGGCCTTCATCACCTGCGATTCGTTTTCCAGCGGTTTGCCGGTGCCCTTGCGCACGACCTGGGCCACGACTTTATTGCTGCCGCCGTCCAGGAACACCGCTTCGGTGGCCAGGTCGGTCTGCTGATCACGAATACCGCTGGCGGTACTCACCGCCGCTGCCACCAACGCAATCGGGATCACTTCATAAGGTTTCAGCCCTTCGGTCTTGCTGCTCACGGCAGTGATCGCGGCGCGCACCACAATCACACCCGGGCCAGGGCCTGAGGCCAGAGGCAGGGATTTGCCGATTTCGCGTTTGAGCGCCTGATCGTAATAACTGGTGATTCCGTTCAGGGTGGTCTGAGGGATTTTTGCCGTCGGCTGAGGCTTGGGATACAGCTGGGTCGGCTCGATGTACACGCTTTGGAATTTCTTGATGTCAACTTTCGGATCGATCCAGCGCATCACTACTGCACCCGAAGGTGATTTGGCTTCCTGGAGTTGGCTGTAATTTTTGAGGAAGCCTGAATACTCGTCTGGCTCGACCTTTTTGCTGGCGCAGCCAACTACGCCGATCGAGGCAATACACAATGTACTCATCATCAATGCAAGCTTCATGCGGTAACTCCTGTAGGGCGGTCGACTACGGTTTGGAAACGGTTTAACAGGTATAGCTAATGCAGCGCGTTTTGTTGTGCAGAATCACAACATTCATCTATCGCCGCGCAGAGGATCACACCTGTCATTTGACAGACGCCCGGCATCCGTCAAAGCTGCATCGAGCTAGAACGCGCGCCTGACGGCAAACGCACCCGGACTATGGAAGTCGCAATGCCGAAACATAAAAATAAAGCAGCCGCCCCAAACCCTGATTCGTCACCGACTTCGTTTTCTCGTTATCTGTTTCCCGTTCTCATCAGCGTGTTGCTCCTGGCGATCGCGGGCATTGGCTGGTTTCTGTTCAGCAGCCAACCGGCCCCGGTGACCTATGCGCCGCCGCTCAGTACACCGGTCATTGCTCCTGAAAAACCCGTGGTCGCCGCGCCGGCGAAGATGGTCGATGAGCAACAGTGCCAGGCTTGCCACAGCGAACAAGTGAAGGACTGGCAAGGCTCGCATCACCAACTGGCGATGCAGGAAGCCAGTGCCGGGACGATGCTCGGCGACTTCAACAACGTCACCTTCAAGGCCGAAAACGAGACAACCCGGTTTTCGCGCAAGAACGACGAATTCTGGGTCAACACGCCGGGCATTGATGGCAACAACGCTGATTTCAAGGTCGCCTACACCTTTGGCATCGCGCCGTTGCAGCAGTATTTGATTGAAGTCGGTGACGGTCGGTTGCAGGCGTTGGCCGTTGCCTGGGATACCGAGAAACACCGATGGTTTCACCTCTATCCGGGCCAGGGTGTGAACTTCAAGAACCCGTTGCACTGGAGCAAGCCGAGCCAGAACGCCAATTTCATGTGCGTCGAGTGCCATACCACCGGCTACAAACGCAACTTCGACGCGGCTAAAAACACCTTTGACAGTCAGTGGAACAGCCTTGGCGTGGGTTGTCAGGCGTGCCACGGTCCGGCGTCCAGCCACCTGGAATGGACCGCGAAAAAGACTGATCTGATCCACGCCGGTTTCGCCGTCGACCTCAAGGACAAGGACGCGACCGTCGAGATCGAAACCTGCGCCCGCTGCCACTCACGGCGCGCGCCGCTGGGCGATGGTTTCACCGTCGGCAAGCGCCTGATGGATGACTATCTGCCCAGCCCCCTGACCCGCGAGTTGTATGCGCTGGATGGCAAGATCAAGGACGAAGTGTTCGAACACGGCTCCTTCGCCCAGAGCAAAATGTTCGACAAGGGCGTGCGCTGCAGCAACTGCCACAACCCCCACAGCAACGAACTCAAGGCACCGGGCAACGGCGTCTGCCTGCAATGCCACAACAGCGCCGGCAAAACCTCGGTGGCCGGTGTCGAGGGCAAGGGCTTGCAGGCGAAAAACTACGATTCTGTCGAGCACACCCGCCACGTCATGGGGCAACCGGGTTCGCAGTGCGTGGATTGCCACATGCCCGGCAAGTTCTACATGGGCAATGACTTTCGGCATGACCACAGCTTCAGCATTCCCAACCCTGAGCGGGCGAAAAAACTCGGCACGCCGGACGCCTGCCTGACCTGCCATCAGGGTAAGGCCGGTGACAAAATCACTGAACAATTCAAGCTCTGGAACACCGCAGCCACCGCCGCCGAGGCGCCGCGTTACGACGAAAGCCTGTGGCTGATTCGCAACGGTCAGCCCGGCGCGGCGCAAGCCTTGTACGAACAGCTGCAACGCAGCAACCTGCCGGCGATCCAGCGCGCAACGCTGCTGGCCGAGTTGCCGCTGTACCCCAGCGAACAGGCGTTGAAACTGGCGACTCAGGACTTGCGCAACCCGGCACCGCAAGTGCGTGAAAGCGCCGTTCGGGCGATCAGCGCGTTCCTCCCGCCGCCGGAGCGCGCACCACTGCTGACACCGTTACTGGGTGACCCGGTCAAAGCGGTACGCATCGCTGCCGCCCGGGATCTGCTCAGCGTCGCCCGCGACGGTTTGGGCAGCGCTCAGGCGAACTGGAACGCCGCCATCGCCGAGTATGAGGATGTGCAAAAGAGCCTGGCCGAACGCGCGGAAGCCAACCTCAACCTCGCCATGCTGTATCAGGCCAGCGGTCGCAGCGCTGAAGTTGAAGCGCTGCTGCGCACGGCGCTCCAGCGCGATCCGGACTTTTACCCGGCGCTGGTGACGCTGGTGCAGTGGCTCGAAGCCAGTGGGCGTAGTCAGGAGGCACAGGCCCTGCTGGAACAGGGCATCAAGGAGCATCCGGACGCCGCTTTGCTGCTGCATACCCAAGGGTTGTCGCTGATACGAGCGGGCAAAACGGCCCAGGCCATGCCGGTGCTGCGCAAAGCCGCTGGCCTGGAACCCCAGAGCGCGCAGTTCGGCTACGTGCTGGCGGTGGCGCTGCATGACAGCGGCAAGGTCGATGAGGCCTGCGAGGAACTGGAACGGTTGTTGAAGGTACAACCGGCGAACCGCAATGCGCGGTTATCGTTGATCCAGTACTACCTGGAAAACGGACAGGAGCCCAAGGCCCAGGTGCTGTTGCAGGGCTGGAAGAAGATGAACATGGGGGATCCTGCGTTGAAGTGATCCGAGGGCCCCATCGCCGGCAAGCCGGCTCCTACAGAGATCGCATACCCCTGTAGGAGCCAGCTTGCTGGCGATAGCCTCGCCTCGGTATCACCAGGACGAACCACTCTTCAACGCCAACTCCCGCCGACTGTTCGCCCGCATCGCCTTGATCAACGACACCGTGCCCACCAACAGAATCGCGGCGCCGAACAGGAAGTCGATGTTGTACAGCTGGAAGTCCTCCAGCGGTCCCACCAACAGCACGCGGATCGCGCCGATACTCACCAGTGTCGCGAGAAAATCGATGCCCGGTTCGTCGCGGTAAAACACGTGCATCAGCGGCAGGCAGATCACCAGCAACAACAGCAGCACGATCACCTTGAACGAGCCTTTGCGCTCGACACTGAAGGCGCACTCATTGGCCGCGTAGGGCTTGTAATCGTCCTCGCGAACCAATGAGTTTTTCTCGTTGATGTATTCGACCCGGTTGTACTTTTGAATCGGCGTGAAGGTGTTGGACATCTCCATGAGGGTGGTGATGCGCTTGAACTTCAGGTCGATCCGTTCATTGCCCTTGAGGATGTACAGCACCGGTTTGTAGCCATAGCGCCAGGTGTCGAACGGAAACGCCGCCGCCCGCCCCTGCACGCCGATAGGCCGGGATTCAAGCTCGGCGTAGGCACTTTGGTCGAGCGAAGAGAGGTTGCGACTCAGCGGTTTGATCCTGACCTGCTCAAGGAAGATCGGCGTGACGCCGTAGGACCATTGAAGAGGTTCCAGGCGCAGGCGCAACTCGTTGCGGCCCAGGTCATACCGATCGAAAGTGCGCTCGGAGACGATGACCGCACCCGAGAGCATGAAATCGCCCCGTACATTGTTGGTGATGCGCAGGGTCAGGTGATCCTTGCCCAGCGCCGCCGCATCGCTGGCCGGTGGCGTGCCGCACCAGGCGGAACTGTCGGCTGACGCCCCGAGTTGCCCGTCACGGTTCTCCTGGAACAGATACACATAACTGCCCCACAGGGCCGCCATCAGCAACACTGCGACCAGCCCTAAAACTTTCTTGCCCGCGCTCAAACCAGACTCCTTTCTTTGACCCGCTTCCTTATGAGGCGCGGACTCTATCAAAACGGGGTCCCCGGCCAAAGCAAAAAGTCGTGTGGTTGTCAGCGCCGCCGAAACAACGGTCGTGGCTCGATCACCGAGCGGCCATACAACACGCTCATGCCCGCGAGCCCCTTGAGCGCGTCCTCGGCGGACTTGTCCTCGCGCACCGCAAAGCTGTCGAACCCGCATTGGCGCATGTGGCTGAGTTGATCGCGCAGGACATCGCCGACCGCGCGCAGTTCGCCGGTCCAGCCCAATCGGGTGCGCAGCAAATACGCCTGGCTGTAACCACGACCGTCGCGAAAACTCGGGAAGTCCAGCGCAATCAGCGGCAGTTGGTCGAACCACGGCTTGAGGCTTTCCACCTCATCGTCCGGCCCCAGCCACACGCCCTGCTGCCCGGGCGCCTCCAGCCAGCAGGCCAGCGGCACTATCACCGGACCTGAAGGTAATCCGGTGGCTGGATCCCTGACCAGGGCCCACGGATCGGCGCTATCGATCCGCGCCACACCGGCCTCCAGTCGTAGCAGATTGTTCATGCCGACACCTCCAGCAACTTCGGATAGACCGCCTCTTTGAACGGCTCCAGACCAAGGCGCTGCAACGTGTCGACGAACAGTTCCTCACTCTCGCGGTAACGCACGAACGTGGCGATGATCCGCTCGATCACCTCGGGCACCTCAGCCGCGCTGAAGGACGGGCCGATGACTTTGCCCAACGCGCTGTTTTTGCCCTGAGCGCCGCCGAGGGTGATCTGGTACCACTCGCTGCCGTTCTTGTCGACGCCAAGAATGCCGATATTGCCGATGTGGTGATGACCGCAGGCGTTCATGCAACCGGAAATGTTGAGGCTGATGTCGCCCAGATCGTGCAGATAATCCAGGTCGTCAAAACGCGCCTGAATGCCTTGCGCAATGGGGATCGACTTGGCGTTGGCCAATGCACAGAAATCGCCGCCGGGGCACGCGATGATGTCGGTCAGCAAACCGACATTGGCACTGCCCAACCCGTGCTCGCAAGCCACACGCCAGAGCGTGAACAGGTCCGACTTCGGTACGTCCGGCAGGACGATGTTCTGTTCATGGGCAATCCGGATTTCGCCGAAACCGAATTGCTCGGACCACGCGGCCACGGCATCCATTTGTTCGCCGGTGACATCTCCCGGCGGCGAAGCACTGCCCGGTTTGGTCGACAGCACCACACTGGCGTAGCCCGGCACCTTGTGCGGCTGGACGTTGCGCGAGACCCAGCGGGCGAATGCACTGTTTTCGGCCAGGCGGGTGCCGAACTCCAGGTCGGTACTGGACAGCGAACGGTAATCCGGCGGCACGAAGGCACTGGCGACACGCGCATATTCATCGCCGGTCAACTGCGCCGGACCGTCTTTGAGATGCTGCCACTCCTCCTCCACTTCCCTGGCGAAAGCGTCGATCCCGAGTGCCTTGACCAGAATCTTGATCCGCGCCTTGTACTTGTTGTCCCGCCGACCGTGGCGGTTGTAGACCCGCAGCACCGCTTCGACATACGACAGCAAATGCTGCCACGGCAAGCCTTCGCGAATCTGCAGGCCAAGAATCGGCGTGCGTCCCAAACCACCGCCAACGATCACCCGCAGGAGCATTTGTCCGTCGGCGCCGGGGTAAAGATAAAGACCGATGTCGTGCATCATGATCGCCGCGCGGTCCTGTACGGCCGAGCAGATGGCGATCTTGAATTTGCGTGGCAGGAACAGGAACTCCGGGTTGATCGTCGACCATTGGCGCAGGATTTCCGCCAGCGGTCGCGGGTCGATCAACTCGTCCGCCGCAACTCCGGCGAAGGCTTCGGTGGTGATGTTGCGCACGCAGTTGCCGGACGTCTGGATCGCGTGCATTTCTACCTGGGCCAGGCGTTCGAGGATTTCCGGCACCTGGGCCAGTTCGATCCAGTTGAACTGCATGTTCTGGCGGGTGGTGAAGTGGCCGTAGCCACGGTCGTAATCCCGGGCGATGCTCGCCAGCGTACGCATCTGTTGCGCACTGAGCGTGCCGTAGGGAATGGCCACGCGCAGCATGTACGCGTGTTTTTGCATGTACAGGCCGTTCTGCAAGCGCAACGGCAGGAATTCCTCTTCGCTCAACTCGCCTGCCGTAAAGCGTTCGACCTGATCACGAAACTGCGCAACCCGCTCGAAGACCAGCGCCCGGTCATAGTCGTCGTACTGATACATGTGGCTACCTCATCAGGATGGGACGGGCTCTGTGGCTCGTTTTCGATGAGGCGACTATGAGGGGCACCGGAAAAACATTACAGATTCAGGAGACTTCAAAAAAACCATATCAGTTTTATGGATCACTACTGAGGTTGTTTCGACATCTCATCAACGATGGGTGCGTAAATCCTTTTGAAGCGCCAATCGTACGAATCACCGGCCTTGTTGGTGCCACACTCCCAACTGCACGACCACGTCATCAAGCCTCTGATCCCGTTGCCGTCTTTTACCAGTCGCTTGAGTGCATTTTTCACAAAAGCGGGATCAACTACATACCCGTTGGCGGCGGCATCGATACTGCTGGGCAAGCCGATAACGAATTTGTCGGCAGGGATTTTGGTGAACCCATAAGTACCTGTTACCAATGCGGTGGTCAGGTAGTAGAGGAACTCTTCCTTGCGCACGCCATCGTTTTGCGCCAGCCAGGGTGGATTAAGGCCTGGCACATAAAGCCCATCACCGTTCTGGTTGTAGTATTGCGGGGCAATGAAGTCGTAATGGTCCTTCAGCGCAGTCAGATACGGTATGTATTTCCCGTCCGCAAGCAATTCGATAAATTCGCCTTCGGCCTGCCCTCGAACGTTCCTGCCGCTTTGTGTCAAGTGCGGGAACTCTGGCGCCATGCTGATGATGAAGTGTTTACCCTCTTTCCCGTAGTGTTCCCTGACCAGTTTAAGCGCCGCCGGAATCACCTTATTGTTATCGGCAAAGTCGATAGCAGTCTGCTCCAGATCGATGTCCAACCCATCAAAACCATAGACTTCCGCCAATCGGATAATTTCAGCGGCAAACGCCTGTTCCTGACCGTTGCGCAGCTCAATGTGTGCATCGGCGCCCCCCAGTGAAATCAGCACCGCGCGACCTTGCTTGTTGAGTACGCCGACCTGACGCCGAAACTCCACATCGGTCTGGTTGTATGGCTTGAATGTCGGGATACCGGCCCCCTTCATGAACGCGACGGCAACAACGTTGTATTCGACGGGGATGTCTTCCAGTTGCACTTCCCCCGTCAATCCGCCTTGATACCCGGCACTCGGCCCCCAGTTATGCCAAAAACCCATGAATATCTTTTTACCGCGAATATCGGGCATCACGGACGCATCATCGGCAGGCACCTTGGGGCCTGTATAAGTGAAAGTTGTCATTGGTTCACCCTTGTGTTCAGAACATCCTGTATGAAAGTGCCCCTCCTGATCGCCATGACCGGCAGGGCTGACTTGCCTTGAACGCAACCACTGGAACTCACCACTACCCAATGCGTCAGCGGGTTTATTAAACCGCTGGATTCAATCCGCCGATACTGTCAACTCTGACAGGTACGGCGCCTTTATCTGATCCGTATTAATTGCGCTTTCCTGAATCTGTTTTGTTTTCGATGAGGTTTCTACAGTTCACGGCATGCCAGTCCGGGTGGCCTGGCAAGACTTTGCAACCGTGGAAGCATTGACCATGAGCACAGCAACAATCGGACAGGCCTATAACTACAAGGTCGTCCGCCAATTCGTCGTGGCGACCATTTTCTGGGGCGTCGTGGGGATGGCGATGGGGGTGTGGATCGCCTCGCAACTGGTGTGGCCCGAGATGAACCTCGACCTGCCGTGGACCTCGTTCGGGCGTTTGCGTCCGCTGCACACCAGCCTGGTGATTTTCGGCTTTGCCGGCAGCGCGCAGTTCGCCGCCAGTTATTACGCAGTGCAGCGTACCTGCCAGGTGCGGCTGTACTCGGACACCCTCGCCGCCTTCACCTTCTGGGGTTGGCAATCGGTCATCGTGGTGATGCTGATCACCCTGCCGCTGGGCTACACCACTACCAAGGAATACGCCGAGATCGAGTTCTCCGGCGCGGTGTGGATGACCGTGGTCTGGGTGGCGTACGCCATCGTGTTTTTCACGACGGTGGTGCAACGCAAGACCCATCACATTTACGTCGGCAACTGGTTTTTCGGCGCGTTCATCGTGGTGATCGCCATGCTGCACGTGGTCAATCACCTGTCGATTCCGGTGGACTGGTTCAAGTCCTACCCGGTGTATTCCGGCGCCACCGACGCCATGGTGCAGTGGTGGTACGGGCACAACGCGGTGGGGTTTTTCCTGACGACCGGGTTCCTCGGGATGATGTATTACTTCGTGCCGAAACAGGTCGGGCGGCCGGTGTACTCCTATCGCTTGTCCATCGTGCATTTCTGGGCGTTGATCACCCTGTACATCTGGGCCGGCCCGCACCACTTGCACTACACCGCGTTGCCGGACTGGGCGCAGTCGTTGGGCATGGCCATGTCGCTGATCCTGTTGGCGCCGAGCTGGGGCGGCATGATCAACGGCATGATGACGCTCTCGGGCGCCTGGCATAAATTGCGCACCGATCCGATTTTGCGTTTTCTGGTGTTGTCGCTGGCCTTCTACGGCATGTCGACTTTCGAGGGGCCGATGATGGCGATCAAAACCGTGAACGCCCTCTCCCACTACACCGACTGGACCATCGGCCACGTGCACGCCGGCGCCCTCGGTTGGGTGGCGATGATCACCTTCGGCGCGGTCTACCACATGATTCCGAAAGTCTTCGGCCGCGAGCAGATGTACAGCACGCCGCTGATCAACCTGCATTTCTGGCTGGCGACCATCGGCACTGTGCTGTACATCGCCTCGATGTGGGTCAACGGCATCACCCAGGGCCTGATGTGGCGCGCGATCAACGACGACGGCACGCTGACCTATTCCTTCGTCGAAGCCTTGCAGGCCAGTCATCCGGGATTTGTGGTGCGGTTTGCCGGCGGCGTGTTCTTCCTCAGCGGCATGCTGCTGATGGCGTACAACGCCTGGCGCACGGTACGGGTTTCCGACGTGGCGATGGCTGAACGTGATGCACGGATTGCCTGAGACGAGGAGCTGAGATGTTCGAGATCGTGTTGAATATCGTGGGTGTTGCGGGGCTTTGGCTGGCGGTCGAGTACTGCCTGAAGCAGCAGACGGCAGAAAGTCTGGAGGAAGCGAGCCTGATCCCGTTTGCCGATGACCCGGAGGTGGCACGACGGGTGGAGTTGGCGACGGGGAAAGTGGTGAAGGCGGTTGCGCCGGAAGTGGCAAAACCGGGCTGGGTGAATCTGGATATGTGATTCGAAGCTGATGACCCCATCGCTGGCAAGCCAGCTCCTACAAGTGCGACGCATCCCCTGTAGGAGCTGGCTTGCCAGCGATGGCGGTCTCGGATCAGCCGCGATCTCTAGGGATCAGACTCTGCAACTGCTGCGCCAGAAAATTCGCATCGAAGGCAAAGGTGTCCGGGTCCTTCAAACCATTGGTCTTGCGCCATTGCCAGTTGTTGGACGGCGGCAGGCACACCAGCGAAATGCTGCCATACCGCGCGGCGGTCAGGCCCATCACCGCCAGGGAAATCTGCCCACCGGTACCCATCACATCCGGCACGAACTCCACGGGTTTGCCGGCGATCACGATGCCCAGTTTCTCGGTCTTGAACGTTGACGTCTCGACCGGAACACTCGGCCCCGAAGCGACATACGCCTCACGGCTGACTTCCAGCAGGTTCGGCGCCCGGACCGGTTCCAGCCATTGCTGGATCTGATCAAACAGCTCGCCAATGCGCGTCGCCCACACGGCCGATTGCGACTCGAACAATTGTTTTTTGTGCGCTTCGCTGTCTGCGTAGTGGCGAAGCATCTCGCCCAGTTGTTGTACGTCGTCCATTGCGGTGTTCCTTTGTTGAAACAGTGCTGCGGACTTTGAGCATGGCAGATGCGCGCGGCGGGCGTACGACTAAAAGCGTGAGCGGTATTGGCTGGGGGTCATGGCGAGGAATTTGCGGAAGGCGCTGCCCATGTGCGACTGGTGGGCGAAACCGGCATCAAGGGCGATGTCAGCCAGGCTCAGCCGGGTGTGCTCGATCATCCGCCGTGCCGCCTGAAGTCGTACTTCAACGAGGTAAGCGTGCGGTGTCAGGCCGATGGCCCGGGTAAAGTCGCGCAGAAAGCGCAGCTCGTTCTGGCCGTAGGCCGCCGCCAGTTGTTGCAGCGTGAGGGGCTGATGGAATTGTCCGGCGATCAGGTCCAGCACTTGGGCGAGTGCGGCTGGCGCCGGCCGATGAGCCATTTCGACCTGCGGCTGCGCCAACCCCACAAATCCCAGGGCACATTGCTCCAGTGCCAGTAGGTCGGGTTGTGGCGCCAGCAACAAACGCCGCACTTCGCGCGCCTGGCTCAGCGCCTGTCGATTGCCGCAAGACTGTACGCGATGGCCAATGGCAGGCAAATGTTCATCGGCAAACGATTCGTCCAGCCGCATCAGCAAATATTCGCCACCGCTGGACGATTCGGAAAACACTTCGACGCCCACCGGGGTATACGCCAGAACACCGGGCAACGTATCGAAATCCACCCGCCGATCCGAGTCAATCGCGTGCACACCCTGCTGGCGCTCCAGCGTCACCCCAAGGGTGCGCGATTGCGCCGGATCGCGTGCGCTGTAAGCGGCACGGGGCAAGAGTTGCAAGCTGACTTTTGCGCCCGGCAGCCGTTGGCTCAGCATGTGAAATTTCCTGATAGAAAGCCGTGAAGCGCCACGGGATACTCCCAGACAAAGGGTTGCCATCAACAGGAGCACGCCATGCGCACCATCGGCCTTATCGGCGGCATGAGCTGGGAGTCCAGCGCCGAGTATTACCGCCTCATCAACCAACAGGTACGCGACCGGCTCGGGCCGTTGCGTTCGGCGAAACTGCTAATGTACAGCGTCGACTTCGGGCCTGTCGAACAGGCCCAGCATGCCGGTCGCTGGGACGATGCGGCGCTGATTCTGGTGGATGCCGCGCGGCGGCTGGAGGCTGGCGGCGCCGATTGCGTGGTGCTGTGCACCAACACCATGCACAAGGTCGCCGGGCAGATTCAGGCGGCGATCAACATTCCGTTCCTGCACATCGCCGACCCGGCCGGACAGGCGGCGGTCGATGCCGGCGCACTGAACGTCGGGTTGCTGGGGACTGCGTTCACCATGGAACAGGACTTTCTCAAGGAGCGCCTGACGTCGATGGGGCTGACCGTACTGGTGCCGGACGCCGAGGAGCGTCAAGCCGTGCACCGGATCATCTACGACGAGTTGTGCGTCGGGGTGATCAGCGAGGCGTCACGCCGGATCTATCAGCAGGTGATCGAATCCCTGAGCCAGCGCGGCGCCCAGGTCATCATCCTCGGCTGCACCGAAATCGGCCTGCTGATCAAACCCGAACACAGCACCCTGCCCCTGCTCGACACCACCGAACTGCATGCGCAGGCGGCGGTGGCGTTTGCACTGGGCGAGTGAATCAACCGGCCTTGGGCATGCGGCGCAGACGCGCCATGCTCAAGGTGTCCACCAACACTCCGTCACGCACGGCGTAGTCCCGAAACAGGCCTTCGGTTTCAAAACCAAACTTGCGGTACAAACCGATGGCTGCTTCGTTGTCGGCGTACACCGACAGCTCGACCCGTTGCAGATTCATCCAGTTGTCGGCGATGTCCAGCGCGGTGGCCAGCAGCTTCGAGCCAACACCCTTGCCCTGCCACGCCTCAGAGACTCCCATGCCGAAATTGGCAGCATGACTGCGGCGGATGCGCGAAAACTGCTCGAGGCCGATGTTGCCAATCACCCTCCCCTGACTCAGCGCCACCAGTTGCACATGCCGTTCGTTGCCCGGATCCAGGCGTTTGCGCCAGACCTCGATGGACTGAAACGGCATTTGCAGCACTTGCCGGGTAATCGCTGGCTCGTTGTAAAGCGCGGTGATGCCTTCGAGGTGGGATTCGTTGAAGCGTTCAAGCGTAATGACAGCGTCAGTGACGGGCATGGGTGATTCATCCTTGATACAGACATGGCCGCCCACTCTACAACGCAATCTTCCAGCATGACGAGAACCTACTGTAGGAGTGAGCGTGCTCGCGATAGCGTCCGGACAGTCAACATCAATGTTGAATGTTATGGCCCTATCGCGAGCAGGCTCACTCCTACAGTTGGTATTGGTCAGGCTTCGAACCACTCCCGGCGCTCGTTGAAGGTGTTTTGAATCAGCTCGACGATCATCTGCACCTGCGCCTCATCCTGCGACTGCGCATTGACCGCCATCCACACCTGGCGCTGCATCGGCGGGCCAAACAACCCCGGCAGAGCGATCAGACCACGGTCGAAATGGCTCATGTAACCAGGCAGCAAACCGATACAGGCGCTGCAACGGATCATCTCCAGCATCAGCTCATAGGCATGCAACTGCACCACCCCGGCGAGGCGCTGATCCACCAGCGCATTCCACGGCACAAAGCTCTCGACCTGACGATGAGGCTGCCATTGCACCAGCAGGAAATCAGCGAGGTCATCGAGGCCGTCCGGGCGTGACGCAGTGCGTGAATAACGCTTGGCAATGTGCGGCAGGTAGTCGAGCCGAGCCAGACGTCGCGGCTCGCCGACGGCAAAACTCGGGCCCGGCAGTGGCGAATCGGTGCCCGCCAGCCACACCACCACATCGGCGCTGACGGCGCGCAGGGCCAGCTCGCTGTCGAGGGAGATGATCTCCAGACGCACACTGGCGTTGCGGCGCAGCAAGCCCACCAGGTCGCGACCGAGGATGTCATGCAGGATCGATTCGGCGACGGCCAGGCGCACCAAGGGCTGTTCGATCACCGGCAAGTCGCGTTCATGGGCCAAGGCAATCAGCTGCGCCTGAAGCTGCAAGCCTTCACGACTGAGGGCAACCCCATTGTCGCCATGGCTGAACAGTGAGCACTGCAGGTGCGCTTCGAGTTGCGCCAACTGCTTGCGCAGCAACGTCGCCTTGATGTTGAGACTGCGCGACGCCTGCATGAAACAACCGCAGCGGGCACTGACCATGAACGCTTGCGCCAGTTGCGGGTCAAGCGCGGCGGCCTGCGCATGTATGGATGACGAGGTGTTTACCGGCGAGCGGTATTCGGCAGGGCTCTGGCGCCCGGCGGTTTCCATGAATGACATCAATGACTCCCTGTCGATCTGTCCTTTGAAAACCTCATCCTGCGCAACGTTCATGAACCTGATGTGACAGCGTCATCACGCGCTGGGGGACTGGCGGAAACTCACCGCCAGGCGATTCCAGCTGTTGATGGTGGTGACGGCGATGGTCAGGTCGACCATTTCGCTCTCGCTGAACTGTTCCCGGGCCTGGGCGTAGACGTCGTCCGGCACATGGCTTTGCGAGAGCAAGGTGACCGCTTCGGTCCAGGCCAGCGCCGCGCGCTCGCGTGGGTTGAAAAAGCCGCTGTCGCGCCAGACCACAATCGAATACAGACGCCGGTCGGTCTCGCCGAGGCGTCGCGCGTCCACCGAGTGCATGTCGGTGCAGAAGGCGCAGCCGTTGAGCTGCGAGGCGCGGATCTTGATCAGGTGCAGCAGCGCCGGCTCGATGCTCAGGTTGCTGGTCAGCGCCTCCATGGCGATCATCGCTTTCATCGCTTTGGGCGACGCGCTGTAGTAATCCAGACGGGAAGTCATGGCGTGCCTCGTGGATTGATAGATGTTTTCACGGTAAGCGCTGATGCGCCGGCGTTACAGATCCAATTGCGCGAAATACCGGTGGACCACTCCGAGCAGACCAATCCGCGCTTTTTCCCCCACGCAACTTCTGCACGGCGGCGCTTGCGCGTAATCTGGCGCGACGCACACGCACCTTAACCGCCCAGGAGCCCCGCCGGTATGGAACTTCATGTTGTCATCAACGGCCGCAAGGACCTGGCAGGCCAGTTGTACAACCAACTGCGCAGCGCCATCGAATCCGGTCGCCTGGCAGCCGGGACGCAACTGCCGCCCAGCCGTCTGCTGGCCGAACAGCTGGGCATCTCGCGCAAGACCATTTCCGACACGTACGCGCAACTGACCTATGAAAACTTCCTGACCGGGGTGATCGGCAAAGGCACCTACGTCAATGCCCGGACGGCCAAAGCGCAGCCCAAGCAAAGCCATTCGCAGTTGGCAAGCGCCGAGGTCATCGAGTCGTGGCGCAATTTACCGGTGTTTTTGCGTCACCCGACGCTGGAAGGCTCGCTGCGTTATGACTTCATCGGTGGCGCCACCAGCAAGGGCCAGTTTCCGCAGGACGATTGGCGGCGCTGTACCTCGCACGCGCTGCGTCAGATGTCCGGTTCCAAAGGTTTCTACAGCTTGCCTGAAGGCCTGCCGGCGCTGCGCAATGCGATCGCCCGGCACATCGCGTTTTCCCGTGGGGTGAATTGCCAGGACGAAGACGTGGTGGTGTGCAACGGTGCGCAACAAGCGCTGGACCTGATCTCCCGCGTGATCACGCGCCCCGGCAGCATCGTCGCCATGGAAGACCCCGGTTACCCGCCCGCGCGCCTGCTGTTCGGCAGCCACGGCGCCACAGTGATCGGCGTACCGGTCGACGCAGACGGCATCCAGGTCGACAAAATCCCCCTCGGCACCCGGCTGATTTATGTCACGCCGTCCCACCAGTTTCCGCTCGGCATGCCGATGAGCCAGGCACGTCGCGTGGCGCTGCTGGAGCGCGCCTACGAGTTGGGCGCGATCATCATCGAGGACGATTACGACAGTGAATTCCGCTACGAAGGCCGGCCCACTGACTCGCTGCAAAGCATGGATGAGCGCGGGATCGTCGCCTACGTCGGGACCTTTTCGAAAACCCTGCTGCCGGAACTGCGCCTCGGCTACGCGATTTTGCCGCCGGCGATACTCGAAGCGGTGATCCGCGCCAAGCAACTCACCGACCTGCACACCTCCACCCTGCCCCAATGGGCACTGGCCAAATTCATTGCCGAAGGTTGCCTGCTCAAGCACATCCGGCGCTGTCATACGATCTACGCCGGGCGTCGCGAACGCATCCTCACGCGTATCGCCGGTGACCTGTCTCCCTGGCTCGAAGCGATCCCGAGCACGGCGGGTTTCCACATGGTGCTTATGTGCAAAGTGCCTATCGATATGCCATTGCTGATCGAACTGGCGAAAAAGGTCGAAGTCGGGCTGTATTCCATCGATACCTTTTACTACCAGCGGGCCCCACAGGCCGGGCTTCTCATGGGGTTTGGCGCCATTGAAACCCTGGACATCGACACCGCGCTGGACCGTTTGCGCGACATTTTTCAGCAAATCGCCTGAGCGATTGGTCTGGGTTTTTATCCGGCAATTGGCTATTGGCGGTCCGCAAGCGCAGGCCTATCCTCGTAAGCGTTATCCCTCAATGAGCAGGATTCGTCCGGCCTGATTCAGGAGTGTGAGCAATGTCCAACGAAGTGATCAACACCGTAAAGGTGCAGGCCGCAGCCGGCCGCTCGGACGAACTGGGTAAGCAACTGCAAAAGATTGTCGAAACCCTGCGTGAACAACCGGGCTGCGAATCCTATATGGTCGACCGCTGCCCCGAGGACAGCAACCGCTGGAACGTCAGCGCCCGCTGGCAATCGGAAGCGGCCATGCAATCGCATTTCAACACCCCACAGGCGCAAGGTTTCATCGACCTGATCGATTGCCAATTGGCGAACGCCGTGGACTTCAACAGCTTCCCGATCCGTTAAACACCCCCTGTAGGAGCCGGCTCCTACAGGCGATCCATTCACCTCGGTGTGCCTGATGCACCGCGGTGATGCTATCGCCAGCAAGCCGGCTCCTACAGGTTTTGCATTGCCTTGCGTAAATCCGGATTGGTCCCCTGACCTTCTGCCGAATTGGCTGTTTGATTGCGGTCACTGGCGGACTAACGTTGTTTGCGACAACTACCCCCCCGCAGGTGATGAATCATGAAAGTTTTGCGTTTATTGGCCACCCCGCTTGCCGTCCTCGCCCTGAGCGTTTCTGCCTCGGCATTCGCCCACGACCCTTCGGAAAAAGTCACGATTCTGCAAGATGAAGTACTGAAGAACGTCCCCGGCAAAAAGGCGCTCATGATCGAAGTCGACTACAAGCCGGGCCAGTCCTCCATCGCCCACAAGCACGAAGGCACCGCAATGGCGTATGTGATTTCGGGCTCGATCACTTCCCAGGTGAAAGGCGAGCAACCGAAAACCTACAAGGCTGGCGAGTATTGGTATGAAGCCGCCGGTTCGGAGCATCTGGTCTCGAAAAATGCCAGCGCAACCAAGCCGGCCAAACTCCTGGTGTTCATGGTGTTGTCCCCCGACGAGAAAGTGTTGATCCCATTGGAAAACTGATAGCTGAACGTACAGCCATAAATAAACAGGCCCGAATCGAAAGTTCGGGCCTTTTTATTGCCCGAGGCAATTAACCGGCAACTTTTAAACCAAACAATACTATTGGCCACCTGACAAGTTCATGAATTGGCTATTTCATTCAGCCGCCACAGGTTTAGTCTGAAGTCACTGCCGACACCGGCAACTTTAACTTCCGACTCAAGTTGTTTCACTGGAGAGACACCCATGAAACTTGCACTTGTCAGCACCTTGTCGTTTGCCGCTGTTTTAACCGGCTGCTCAATTCCCACTGCACCGACGGCAGTTTCTTCACTCGACGGTATCTTCAGCGCACCCGTCGGCCGCAGCAACGCCACCCATGTCGCCAGCGGCGGTCAGGTCTCGCTGGGCATCGTCTACAGCCGCAACACCCAGACCAACCGTGCCTACCTGCAGGACTATCAGGCCAATGCCGGCACCGGTTTCGGCCAGAGCCTGCTGGTGCAACCGATACATGATGCCTATGTCGCCACCTCCAAACCCGACCTGGCGGTGGATTGGGTCAAGGCCTCGTTGCAGCGCCAGTTCGGCTCGGTCACGGTGTACCCGGACATGCAAAGTCTCAGGGCGGCGAAACCGGACGTGGTCGCGATTGTCGACACCCGCAGCCAATTGATCACCTCGCGCAGTTCGGACATCAAGGCCGATGTAAGTGCGGACTTTTATGATGCCAACTTCAATTACATCGGGACTGCACAAGGGCATGACGCCAAAGCATTGAGCCCGGTGTGGGCAGACTATAAACGCAGCGAAGAGATCGTGGCGGATATTAATGAACAGCAGAATGTGCAAGTCCGGGCATTGCAGAAGTTTGACCAGTCGCTCAGTAATTTATTGACCAGGCCGACAGATAAAGTGTCGATGATTGATAACACAACAGTTCAGAAGTTGTATTGAGACGGATGGCCCCATCGCCGGCAAGCCGGCTCCTACGGTAGAAATGCGAAACTTTGTAGGAGCCGGCTTGCCGGCGATGGGGCCCGCCAAAACACCACAAATCATTCAAACAAAAAAAACCCCGCATCTCTCAATGCGGGGCTTTTTCATTCAGCGACTGATCAGGCCGCCGGTTCCAGCTCGGCACTGGCGGTGACAGCAGCGGCAGGCACCACCGCTTGGCCGCTCAAAGCCAGGTCCAGCAACTCACGGTTGGCTACCGCATACATCGCGTAGTCAGTACCGCTCGCTGCACGGATTTCCACCAGCATGGCGCGCCAGCGTTCGATCATGCCTTCGTTCTCTTCCATCCACAGCGCCAGGCGTGTTTCCACATCCTGAGTGCCGCCGCCCTGTTGCAGGACAGAGATGGTGATCGCACGTTGCTGCCAGTCGACGTCATCGCGGAACGCTTCACGGGCCAGGGCCTGCCAGTTGTTTTCAACCGGCAGAGCGCTGATCTGTTGCAGGTACCAGGTGACGTCCAGCGCGCTGCCCACGGCGAAGTAGGCCTTGGCCACGTCCGCAGGGTTCTGGCCGGTCACGTCGGAGGCCTCGATGATCGGCAGCAGCGTGTACAGGTGCGAAGTACCAGCCACCATGCGCGCCAGCAACTCCGGCACACCGGCTTCGACGTACGCCTGATAACGGGACTGCCAGTTTTCGTGGATCTCGCCGCTCAGCAGTTCGTCGAGCTTGAGACCCAACTCCTTCAGGTGCGGACCGAAGTGCGCAACGTCACGGGCAGCGTTCTGCTCGTTGCGGCGGGCACGCAGGAACCAGCGCGTAGCGCGACGGCCCAGACGCATCAGCTCGTCCATCAGCTCCAGTTGTACGTCAGCGGAAACCTGGTAATCCAGGGCTTCGATCTGACGGAACCAGTGCGGGAGATGGAAGATGTCACGCACGATCACGTACGCACCGGCCACGTTCGCCGGGCTCATGCCGGTCGACTCTTTGAGTCGCTGAACGAAGGTGATGCCCATGTGGTTTACCAGATCGTTGGCGATCTGGGTGCTGACGATCTCGCGCTTCAGACGGTGACGACGCATGGCCTCGGAGAACTTGCTCACCAGTGTTGGCGGGAAAGCGGTTTCCATGTCGCGGGTCAGGTAGTCGTCGTCCGGTACACGGGAGTCCAGCAACTGCGCCTTGAGGTCGATCTTGCTGTAGGAGATCAGCACCGACAGCTCGGCACGGGTCAGGCCATGGCCTTCCGCGAGGCGTTCGTTGATCGCGTCTTCCGACGGCAGGAACTCGATGGCGCGATCCAGCTTGCCACGGCCTTCCAGATCGTTCATCAGGCGCTTGTATTCGGCAATCCGCACGAAGGCACGGCGGGCCGCCAGGGACAGGGCCTGAGTCTGCTTGTAGTTGTTGCCCAGCACCAGGTTGCCGACTTCGTCGGTCATGCTCGCCAGCAACTGGTTACGTTGCTTGTCGGTCATGTCACCGGCGTGAACCACTTCGTTCAGCAGGATCTTGATGTTCACTTCGTGGTCGGAGCAATCCACGCCACCGGCGTTGTCGATGAAGTCGGTGTTGGAACCGCCGCCATTGAGGCCGAATTCGACACGACCCAATTGGGTCATACCGAGGTTACCGCCCTCGCCCACGACTTTGCAGCGCAGTTCGTTGCCGTTCACACGCAGTGCATCGTTGGCCTTGTCGCCGACATCGGCGTGGCTTTCGCTGCTGGCTTTGACGTAAGTACCGATACCGCCGTTCCACAACAGGTCTACCGGTGCCTTGAGCAAGGCATTCAGCAGTTCGGTCGGGGTCAGCTTGTCGGCCTGAATGTCGAAGCGCTCTTTCATCTGCGGGGAAATCGCGATGCTTTTCGCGCTGCGCGAGAAGATCCCGCCGCCTTCCGACATGATGCTGGTGTCGTAATCCGACCATGCCGAACGTGGCAGATCGAACAGGCGCTGACGCTCGGCGAAGCTGTTCGCCGGCTCAGGGTTCGGGTCGATGAAGATGTGCAGGTGGTTGAACGCAGCGACCAGTTGCAGCTTGTCGGACATCAGCAAGCCGTTACCGAACACGTCACCGGCCATGTCGCCGACGCCAACCACGGTGATGCTGTCTTCCTGGACATTGATGCCGCGCTCGCGGAAGTGACGTTGTACGCCAACCCACGCGCCTTTGGCGGTGATGCCCATTTTCTTGTGGTCGTAACCGGCGGAACCACCGGAGGCGAACGCGTCACCCAGCCAGAAACCGTAGTCGATGGCGATGCCGTTGGCGATGTCGGAGAAGGTTGCAGTGCCCTTGTCCGCAGCGACCACCAGGTACGGGTCATCGTCGTCATGACGCACGACGTTGGCCGGCGGTACCAGTGCGCCGTCTTTCAGGTTGTCGGTGATGTCCAACAGGCCCGAAATGAAGATGCGGTAGCAAGCGATGCCCTCGGCCGCGATCTCGTCACGGCTGCCGCCCAGTGGCAGGCGACGCGGCAGGAAGCCGCCCTTCGCGCCGACCGGCACGATGACCGAGTTCTTCACTTGCTGGGCTTTTACCAGGCCCAGGACTTCGGTACGGAAGTCTTCTTCACGGTCAGACCAGCGCAGACCGCCGCGAGCCACGTTGCCGAAGCGCAGGTGCACGCCTTCGACGCGAGGCGAGTAGACGAAGATTTCGAACTTCGGAACCGGCTTCGGCAGCTCTGGAATCTGGTGCGGGTTGAACTTGAAGCTGAAGTAGGACTTGTTCTGACCGTGTGCATCGGTCTGGTAGAAGTTGGTCCGCAGGGTCGCTTTGATCAGGTCGAGGTAGCGACGCAGGATGCGGTCTTCGTTCAACACCTGGACGTCGTCCAGTGCTGCCAGAATCGCGTGTTCCAGACGTTGCTGCTTGTCTTCCAGATCATCGGTGGCCAGCTTGCGTGCCAGGTAGAAGCGGGTCTTGAACAACCGGGTCAACTCGCGAGCGATGTCGGTGTGGTTGTTCAAGGTGCTGGCGATGTAGCCGAGGTCGAAGCCCAGGCGAATCTGCTTCATGTAGCGTGCGTAGGCACGCAGCAGCGCAACATCGCGCCATGGCAGGCCGGCGGTCAGTACCAGACGGTTGAACGCATCGTTCTCGGCATCGCCACGCACGATGTGGACGAAGGCGTCCTGCAAGGTGTCGTTGAGTTGCTGGATGTCGAGTTCCAGGCCTTCGGCGGCGGTGAACGCGAAATCGTGAATCCAGAACTCGCGGCCATTGTTGTGACGCAGGCGATACGGGAACTCACCCAGCACACGCAGGCCGAGGTTTTCCAGAATCGGCAACACGTCGGACAGGGCCAGCGGGGTATCGGCGTGATACAGCTTGCAGTGCAGCTCGCGCTGGCCGGAGACCTGACCCAGTGGCTGATAGAAGCTCATCACCAGTGGATTTTTTTCGTTCAGGCTCAGCAGGTGCTGCATGTCGACCACAGCCGAATGCGCAGCGAAACGCTCGCGGTAACCGGCCGGGAAGCCTTTCGGGAAGTCCGCCAGCACGTTGGTGCCGTGGGCTTCGCCGAAGCTTTCCACCACCAGGCTGGCGTAGTCGTCCTGCCAGCTGCGGCAGGCCTGGATCACTTCGTTTTCCAGTTGCAGCGGGTCGATGTCCAGACGGTTCTTCGGATCGACGCGCAGAATCAGTTGCACGCGGGCCAGTACGGACTCGGAGAAGAAGGTCCAGAACTCGCAGTCCGAGGCTTTCAGGCGATCCATCAGCACTTGCTGGATCTTCTGGCGCACTTCGGTGGAGTAGATGTCACGCGGCACGTAGGCCAGGCAGTAGCAGAAACGGCCGTACGGGTCTTTGCGCAGGAACACGCGAATCTTGTTGCGTTCCTGGATCTGCACGATCGACATCACGGTGCTGAACAGCTCGTCGACCGGGGTCTGGAACAGGTCATCACGCGGCAGCACTTCGACCACCTGCGCCAGTTCCTTGCCCAGGTGAGCCTTGGCCTGGAAGCCGGAACGGCGTTCGATCTCTTCGACCTTGCGGCGGATGTACGGAATGACCCGCACGCTCTCGCCATACACCGACGAGGTGTACAGGCCCATGAAACGGCATTCCTTGATGACCTTGCCATCGGCGTCGATCTCGCGGATCGACACGTAGTCCGGGTAAGCCGGACGGTGTACACGGCTTGGATGCGCAGCCTTGGCGAACGACAGCAGGGTCGGTTCGCGCAGGTAGTTCACGGCGTAGTCTTCGATGCGCAGGTCATCGTAGGTCAAGCCGGTGCGCAGCAGTTTGGTCAGGCCGAGGAAGGAATTCTGGTCGTAAACGATGTGGCCGCCATCGGCTTCATCCTGAACCACGAATTCTTCGTAGCCGAGGAAGGTGAAGTGGTTGCCCACCAGCCATTCCAGGAAGCTTTTGATTTCAGCTTTTTCTTCGCCGTCGACCGCAAATTTGCTGTTGTCGAGGCCGGTCAGGATTTCCTGGACCTTGGCTTTCATCGGCTCGAAATCGGCAACCGCGACGCGGACTTCACCGAGAACCTGTTCCAGCTCTTTGCTCAGGACATTCAGCTCTGCGGTGTTCGCGCAGCGGTCGATTTCCAGGTACATCAGGGATTCTTGCAGGATCCCTTCGCCCTGGGTGCCTTTAGGCAGGATTTCCAGCAACTCGCCTTTGCTGCCGCGACGCACGCTCAGCACAGTGGTTTGCAGGGTATGAATGCTGTAGCCGCGACGGTTCAGCTCGGTGCGCACCGAGTCCACCAGGAAAGGCAGGTCGTGGTGCAGCACTTCGACCGCGGTGTGGGTCGACTGCCAGCCGTGGCGTTCGTAATCAGGGTTGAAGACGCGAACCTGCGGTTGCGCGTGATCGAAGCGCTCAAGCAGGCGCCACGCAGAAAGGGTGCAGCCGGCGAGGTCGGACAGCCGACGCTGGGTCAGCTCGTCAAGGGAAATGATGCCGAAGAATTGTTCAGCGAACAGCGCCACTTGTGGCAGTGCCTGTTCACTGATGTGCTGCGCCAGTGCCGCTTGCAGTTGGTGCTGGAAGTCGGCTTTGCTGGCTGCGGTGAAGAACGCCATCTGTGGTACTCCGCTTGGGCTTGTTATTGATGGAAGCGTCGCGTGCAAAACCCCTTTCGGGGCGATCCGTCACCCGGTTCCTGATTCTCGGGCAGAGGAAACAGGGTGACAGGTGGGTGAAGCTGGACGAGACACTCAGGTCACATTCACCTTCCATGAATGGGCATCTGCAAAAACGACTGGCAGATCGACAGCGCAATGTCTTTACAGGTGCTCATCCGTTGCGCAGCTTAACCAGTGCGGCAAGGCCCGTGCTTGCAGCGCTGCGACATATTCGGTCATCGGCACGCAGCCAACGCCCTGCGTATCGGACAACACTAGCAGCCGTGTAGGAAATTGGGCGTTTTATGCCCGGATTTACAGCACCTTCGTGCCAGAAATGACCAACAGCGCCCTGAATGTTCACGTCACATTCTCTGACAGTCAGCCGAGCAGAAATTCCCGAGGGCTGGCAGAATTGCCTTTTGTTGTGTTCACAACGCTCGCCGAGCCAGGAAATACCCATGAAAATGACCACCGCCCTGTTGATCGTCAACCCGTGTGACGAGGAAGAAGACAACATGGCCATGCTCGCCTGCCACAGCGATCAGGGTGAAATGTTCCTGATGAGCCGCTACCCGGACGAGGACGAGCTGGAGATCACCCTTGATGGCGAACCTTCAACGCTGGACGGCGTGAAAGTGACGCTGAGCCCTACCCGCTTGCTGATCGAAATCGCTGCGGCGGATGCGGATGCGTTGAATGGGGATGATTCGCTGGAGATTACGCACAGCACGAGTGCGAGTGATCTGGCGGAAGTGGAAGAAACCTTGCAGAACATCCTTAAGGGGACCGGGACTTACATCAGCAAGATTTGATGTTGCCTGGACGGGCCTCTTCGCGGGCAAGCCTCGCTCCTACAGGTTTAGGCCGGCCGCAATATCGCGGCTACCCTGATCCTGTAGGAGCGAGGCTTGCCCGCGAAGGCGTCCGCAAGATCGCCACATTCTCCGAAACAACATCGATAACCCACCTCCTGCGCACATTTGCACAAAATGCCGTTAGTCGCCGCCCCCCGCGATAGATTAAAGTAACGCCCCCAGCCCTGGCGTTATTCGAACGTCTTCGGTCACCCTTTCCAGGAACAGTCATCGATGGAACATCGTGAAGCGCTGCTCGCGCTGCGAACCTTTCTTTCAACGCAGATTCTCGGCCAGGAAAAACTCATCGAGCGCTTGCTCATCGCCCTGCTTGCCGACGGCCACATGCTGGTCGAGGGCGCTCCCGGCCTGGCCAAGACCAAGGCCATCAAAGAACTCGCCGAAGGCATCGAAGCCCAGTTCCATCGCATCCAGTTCACCCCTGACCTGTTGCCTGCCGACATCACCGGCACGGAAATCTATCGCCCGGAAACCGGCAGTTTCGTGTTCCAGCAAGGCCCGATCTTCCACAACCTGGTATTGGCGGACGAAATCAACCGTGCCCCGGCCAAGGTTCAGTCGGCTTTGCTTGAAGCCATGGGCGAGCGTCAGGTCAGTGTCGGGCGCAGCACCTACGAGCTGTCGCCGCTGTTCCTGGTGATGGCCACGCAAAACCCGATCGAGCAGGAAGGCACATACCCGCTGCCCGAAGCGCAGCTGGACCGCTTCCTGATGCACGTGAAAATCGGCTTCCCGGACGCCACCGTCGAACGCCGCATCCTGCAACAGGCCCGTGGCGAAGCCTTGAACGGTGAAACCAAACCGGAGCGCCGGGTCAGCCAGCAGGCCATTTTCGCCGCCCGCAAGGAAATCCTCGGTCTGTACATGGCCGACGCCGTGGAGGAATACCTGGTGCAACTGGTCATGGCCACGCGCACGCCGGCCAAGTTCGACCCGGAGATGGCCGAGTGGATTGCCTACGGCGCCAGCCCGCGCGGTTCGATTGCCCTCGACCGCTGTGCCCGCGCCCACGCCTGGCTGGCCGGTCGCGACTTCGTCAGCCCGGAAGACATTCAAGCGGTGCTGTTCGACGTGTTGCGTCACCGCATCATTCTGTCCTTTGAAGCCGAAGCCGCTGGCATCGACCAGGACCGGGTGGTCCAGCGGATTCTCGACGTCGTAGCCGTCGCTTGACCCCGATGAACGTCATTCTGCCGCCCGAGCCGGGCATCCGCGTCAGCCTCGCCGAGCTGATCGAGATGCGCCATCGTGTGCGTGAAGTGCAGCTGTTTTCCACGCCGAGCCAGCGCAGCCCGCTGATCGGCCTGCACCACTCCAAGCTGCGTGGTCGTGGTGTCGATTTCGATCAGGTGCGGGTCTATCAGGCCGGCGACGACGTGCGCAGCATCGACTGGCGCGTCACCGCCCGAACCCAGGAACCGCACACCAAGCTGTTCCACGAAGAACGCGAGCGGCCGATTTTCATCATGGTCGAACAGAGCCGACGGCTGTTTTTCGGTTCGGGGCTGATGTTCAAATCGGTGCTCGCCGCCCAGGCCGCCAGCTTGATCGGCTGGGCCGCGCTCGGCCATAACGATCGGGTTGGCGGCCTGGTGTTCGGCGATAACGAACACTATGAAATCAAGCCCCGGCGCAGCAAACAAAGCCTGCTGCAATTTCTCAACCGGCTGGTGCGTGTCAATCAGTCGTTGCACACCGAAAGCGAGCAGAACCGCGATGCCCTCAACCTGGCCCTGCGTCGTGCCCGTGAGGTGCTGCGCCCCGGCAGCCTGGTGATCGTGATCTGCGACGAGCGCGCGCTGACTGAGGGTTCCGAGCAGCAACTGAGCCTGCTGTCGCGCCATTGCGACCTGTTGCTGCTGCCACTGTCCGACCCACTGGACCATGCCCTGCCCGCTGCCGGCCTTTTGCGCTTTGCCGAACGCGGCGCGCAACTGGAACTCGACACGCTGAATTTCGACCTGCGCCAGACCTACCGCGCCCAGGCCGAAGCACGCATTGCCCATTGGGAATTGCTCGCGCAAAAACTGCGGGTGTTGTTGATGCCCCTGAGCACCCAGAGCGAGATGGTCGAACAACTGCGCGAGTACCTGAACCCGCAAAAACCGGGGAAATATCGATGAGCAGCCTCGATCAACTGCAACCGCTGATTTCCCCGCCGCCGATTGGCTTTTGGCCACCGGCACCGGGCTGGTGGTTTTTGCTGTTGTTACTGCCGCTGATCGGCTTCGGCCTGTGGAAGGCCCGGCGTTTCCTGCCGAACAAGCGCCCCATCGTGCGCGCCGAACAACCGCTGGACCCGGTGCGCATCGCCGCACTGGCCGAACTGGCGCTGATGCCCAAACCTTACGACGGCGCACCGGCCGGTGCCTGGCTGCAGCAACTCAATGGCTTGCTCAAACGCCTGTGCCGCAACCATTACCCCTACAGCCAGAGCCACACCCTCAACGGGCGCAAATGGCTGGCGTTTCTCGACAACCGTTGCCCGGCCGCCGGGCTGACGCGCTGGATGGTACTGGTCGAAGGCGCCTACAAACCCGAATGCAAACTCGACGACAAGGCCATCGCCGGCCTGACCCAAGCCGTCGACACGTGGATTCGCAAACATGTTTGAGTTCGCCTGGCCGTGGATCTTCGCCCTGCTGCCGCTGCCGTGGTTGATGCGCATCGTGCTGCCGGTGGCCGACAGCGGCGAACCGGCGCTAAAAGTCAGTTTCCTCAGTGACCTCGAAGGCCTGGCCCGGCGCCGTGCCCGGGCCAACCTGCCAGCCTGGCGGCAACAAGCGCCGTTCATCCTGCTGTGGCTGTTTTTGCTGATCGCTGCAGCGCGCCCACAATGGCTCGGCGAACCGTTGCCGATTGCCGCCAGTGGCCGTGACTTGCTGGTGGCGGTGGACGTTTCCGGTTCCATGGATTTCCCTGACATGCAGTGGCAGGACGATGAGGTCAGCCGCCTTACGCTGGTGCAACATTTGCTCGGTGATTTTCTCGAGCGACGCGAAGGCGACCGTGTCGGCCTGATCCTGTTCGGCAGCAGAGCGTACCTGCAAGCACCGCTGACCTTTGACCGGCGCACCGTGCGGGTCTGGCTCGACGAAGCGCGCATCGGCATCGCCGGCAAGAACACCGCCATCGGCGACGCCATCGGTCTCGCGCTCAAACGCCTGCGCCTGCGTCCGGCGCAAAGCCGTGTGCTGATTCTGGTCACCGATGGTGCCAACAACGGCGGCGAAATCGACCCGCTGACCGCCGCGCGGCTGGCGGCCAAGGAAGGCGTGAAAATCTACCCGATCGGCATCGGCGCCGATCCCGAGCAAAGCGGCACCGCAGGATTCCTCGGCATCAACCCGAGCCTGGACCTCGACGAGCCTGCGCTGAAAGCCATTGCCGCCGCCACGGGCGGCCAGTATTTCCGCGCTCGCGACGGCAAGGAACTGCAAACGATCAAGGAAACCCTCGATCAACTGGAACCCGTGACCCAGCAACCGACCCAGGCCCGCCCGGCGCAAGCGTTGTATCACTGGCCGTTGGCGATGGCGCTGCTGTTGAGCCTATTGCTGGTGGCGCGCGAACGCTGGCCGGATAACCCGTTGCAGCGCCTGTTTACCAAGGATCTGTTCTTGCAAACGCAACTGCCTGACTGGCGTCAGCGACTCAAGCGCCTGCGCCTGCGGAGGCGCCGATGAGTGCGCTGTGGCCTTACTGGTTCCGTCCCTGGTGGCTGCTGCTGTTGCCGCTGCTCGGCTGGTTGCTCTGGCAACTCTGGCATCGACAGAAACGCGCCGGGCGCTGGCAGATGATTCTGCCGCCGGCCTTTCATTCTTCGCTGCTCAGTGGCGGCAACGGTCGCGACAGCAAATTGCCGTGGGTCGCCCTCGGTGTGGCATGGCTGCTGACGATACTGGCGCTGTTGGGGCCGAGTTGGGAGCGCGTCGAGCAAGCCAGCCAGAAACCCGCCGACCCGCTGGTGGTGATCCTTGAACTGACCCCGGAGATGCTCGCCACCGACGTGACGCCAAACCGGCTGGAACAGGCCCGGCGCAAGCTGTTCGACCTGCTGCAAAACCGCAGCGACGCCCAGACCGCCATCGTCGTCTACGCCGGCAGCGCACACACGCTGGTGCCGCTGTCGGATGACCTGTCTACCAGCCGCAATCTGCTGGAGGCGCTCAAACCGTCGTTGATGCCCCAGACCGGCCATCGCGCCGATCTCGCGGTGACCAAAGCCCTTGCGCTGCTGAATCAGGCCGCGCTGGGTGACGGCCGGATTCTGCTGATCGGTTCGTCCCTGACTGAACTGGAACGCGAAGGCATTCAACAGGCGCTCGACGGCAAGTCGACCCGGTTTTTGATGCTCGGCATCGGCACCGCCGAAGGCGCACCGATCACTCAGGAAGATGGCAGTTTCCTCAAAGATGATCAGGGCGCGATTCTGGTGCCGCACCTCGACGAGCCGAACCTGAAAGCGTTCGTTAACGGCCTCGATGGGCGCTATCGCCACGCGCGCCTGGACGATGCCGACCTGCGCGCCCTCGGCTTGCTCGATGGCCCGCGCAACTTGCGCAATGACGGCCAGACCCTGCGTCTCGATAGCTGGGCCGATCAGGGTTATTGGCTGTTGTTGCCGCTGTTGCTGTTGGCGGCCTGCGCCGGGCGACGCGGCTGGTTGCTCTGCCTGCCGCTGCTGTTCCTGTTGCCGCAGCCGAGCCATGCCTTCGACTTCGAAGACTTGTGGTTGCGCCCTGACCAGCAAGGCCTGCATCTGTTGAAAAAGAAGCGTCCGGCCGAGGCCGCGCAGCATTTCCAGGATCGGCAATGGCAAGGCGTGGCGCTCTACGAGGCCGGCGACTACAGTGGCGCCGCCCAGCGGTTCGCCGAAGGCAATGATGCCCACGCCCACTACAATCGTGGCAACGCCCTGGCCAAAGGCGGTGAGTTGGAAGCCGCGCTGGATGCTTACGATCAGGCACTGGAGCGGCAACCGGATCTGCGCCCGGCGCAGACCAACAAGGCCTTGGTGGAAAGCTTGATCAAGCAGAAAAATACGCCGGCACCCGTTGAACCGGACAAAACCGAAGGCGACGAGACCGGGACCCCGCAGGAACCACCGCCGGGCGCAGCCACCCAACAGTCGAACAGTGGCGAACCGAAGTCCGATGCCCAGACCACGGCACCCGATGCAGAACAGTCGGATACGACACCGGCGCGCCCCGGCACCAATGAGGTGCCCGGCAGCGAGTTGGGCGACGAACAAAGCACCACCCCGCCGTTGCGCCCTGCCAGCGATACCATCGATGGCGAACAGCGCCAGGCGCTGGAACAATGGCTGCGCAAGATCCCGGACGACCCGGGCGAATTGCTCAGGCGCAAATTCTGGTACGAACAGCAGCAACATCAGGATCAGGAAAAAACCCGATGACCCGCTTCACCGCTTTCATGCTTGCTCTGTTTATCTGGACCGTTCAGGCCCAGGCTGCGCAACTGGTCGCCAGTGTCGACCGCAGTCGCCTGAACTCCGGCGAAACGGTCGAGCTGACCCTGGAGTCCAACGATGTCACCCAATTCGGCAAGCCCGACCTGACGGCGCTGGAGCCTCTGTTTGAAGTGCGCGGCACCCGCCAGGTCAACCAGTTGACGACCCTTAACGGCGGCAACGGCGCCACCACCCGCTGGATCATCACCCTGCTACCTCGCCAGAACGGCAGCGTGGTGATTCCGTCGCTGCAACTGGGCGATGTGCAGAGCCAGCCGATCACCTTGCAAGTGGTCGAGAGCGAAACCCAGGACAGCACGCAAAAACTGGCCCCGGTATTCATCGACGCCAGCCTCGATCAAAACAGCGTGTACGTGCAGGCCCAGGCGCTCCTGACCTTGCGCATCTACCATTCCGTGTCGCTGTATGACGACAGCAGCCTGACTCCGTTGCAGATTCCCGATGCGCGCATCGAGCAGTTGGGCGAGTCGCGCACTTACGAAAAAGACATCAACGGCCTGCGCCATGGCGTGATCGAATTGCGCTACGCGATCTACCCGCAACACAGCGGCCAGTTGACCATTCCGGCGCAGGTTTTCAGCGCCACGCTGGTGGACGCGCAGCCGGCCAAGGACGTCGAGTCCCAGGTGCCGAAATCCGGCAAATTGATGCGTGTCAGCTCGGTCGAACTGCCGCTGACCGTCAAGCCGAAACCTGCCACTTACCCGGCTGACGTGCCTTGGCTGCCGGCCCGCAGCCTGACCCTGAGCGAGAGCTGGAATCCGGAACCGGATCACACGCAAGTGGGTGACTCGCTGACTCGCAGCCTGATTTTGGAAGCCGAAGGTTTGGCCAGTTCACAACTGCCGCCATTGCCGGCCACCGACGTCAACGGCTTGCGGCGCTATCCGGATCAGCCGGTGCTGGTCAACCAGAATAGCGAGCGCGGCCTGATCGGCAGCCGCGAGGACCGTGAGGCACTGGTGCCTGTCCAGCGGGGGAACGTCGAGTTGCCGGCTGTGGATGTGGTCTGGTGGAACACCTTCGAAGATCATCTGGAACACAGCAGCCTGCCGGCGCGGACGCTGCAAGTGGTGAACAATCCTGGCTTGATGGTTGATACCCCGGCCGGCACGCCGCTGGTCATTTCCCCTGCCGACAATGAAGCGCTCTGGTGGTGGAAACTCAGCACCGTCATTCTCGCCTGCACCACCCTGCTGGGTTTCGGCCTCTGGTGGCGTGCCCGCTGGCAACCGGCGATCCTGCGCGCGGCCCAGACAGGCCCGAGCCCGCGTACCGTGCTCGACGACCTCAAGCGCGCCTGTCAGGCCAACGACTCCCACGCCACCCGCCAGGCCCTCGACGCCTGGGCCCGGCAACAACCGGAAACCCTGGCCGACATGGCGGCGCGTTTCGTGCCGTTGTCGGACGCGCTGGATGGTTTGAACGGGGCGCTGTACAGCGAGACCGGCCAGCATTGGCAAGGTGAAGAGCTGTGGCGCGCGATCAAGGCAATCCCGATTGCCGAGCGGGTTCAAGACCCGGTCGGCGACAGCGGCCTGCCACCGCTCTACCCGAAGTAACCCCAATCCTGTAGGAGCCGGCTTGCCGGCGAAGCGATCCCGAGTTCCGCGTCGCGCTCAAGGCCGCCTTCGCGGGCAAGCCTCGCTCCTACAAGGCCGGGGGCGGCGCGAATCCCTGTAGGAGCCAGGCTTGCCGGCGAAGAGGCCCTTGAGGTTGTGGTGGCCAGTTCCTGCAGTAGGTTTGGTGTCGCTTTACCCGTAAACTCTCTCCCCTTTCGCCGCTGTCAATTTCCTCGCGGCCATCACTCTATTTCCTACGGAGCTCGCCTTGCGTCTGTTTCACACCTCCGACTGGCACCTTGGGCAGAACCTGCACGGCCAGGAACGCGATTTCGAGCACGGCTGTTTCCTCGATTGGTTGCTGCATCAACTGAAACTGGACCAGCCCGATGTGCTGTTGATCGCCGGCGATATCTTCGACACGGTCAATCCACCGGTCAAAGCCCAGGAACGCCTCTACGATTTCATCGTCAGCGCCCACGAACAGCAGCCGAAGCTGACCATCGTGATGATCGCCGGCAATCATGACTCCGGCTCGCGCATCGAATTGCCTGCACCGTTGATGCGCCGTTTGCGCACGCATGCGCTGGGTCGTGTGTTGTGGCTGGATGACGGCCAACTCGACGCCGAGCGCCTGCTGCTGCCACTGCCGGACGCCAAGGGCAAAACCGTTGCTTGGTGCCTGGCGTTGCCATTTTTGCGACCTGCCGAAGTGACCGGCGCGCACCTGGGCGACAACTACCTGCGCGGGATTGGCCAGGTTCACGAGTGGCTGATCGAAGCCGCCAACGCCAAGCGCAAGAAAGGTCAGGCGCTGATTGCCATCAGTCATGCGCACATGGCCGGCGGATCGGTGTCCGAAGATTCCGAGCGCAGCCTGATCATCGGCAACGCCGAAGCGCTGCCCGCCAGTCTCTTCGGCCCGAGCATCAGCTACGTTGCCCTTGGCCACTTGCACAAACCGCAGAAGGTCAACGGTGAAGAGCGCATTCGCTACAGCGGCTCGCCGATTCCATTGTCGTTTTCCGAAATCGGTTATCAGCATCAGATTCTCGACGTCCAACTCGACGGCGAAACCCTGGTCAGCGTCGAACCGAAACTGATTCCCCGCGCCGTCAACCTGCAACGTATCGGCCCTGCACCTCTGGCTGACATCCTGCTGCAACTGGGCGACCTGCCGAACATCGACTTGCTCGCCGACGTTCAACGGCAGCCGTGGCTGGAAGTGCGGGTGCGCCTCGACGAGCCGCAACCCGACTTGCGCCATCAGGTCGAAACCGCCCTGCAAGGCAAAGCCGTGCGCCTGGTGCGCATCGCCGCTGAGTACGCCGGAAACGGCAGCCGTGATGGCCTCGATGACGGTGCGACCCTGGTTGAACTGGACCAGCTCACGCCCCAGGAATTGTTCAGCCGCGCCTGGCAGGACAACTACGGCAGCGAGGTCGATGAGCAAACGCTGAAGGACTTCGCCGAGCTGTTGCAAGACGTGCAAATGGAGAGCGAACAGCCATGAAAATTCTCGCGATCCGCCTGAAAAACCTCGCCTCCCTGGCCGGGCCATTTGAAATCGACTTCACCGCCGAGCCGTTGGCCAGCGCCGGTTTGTTCGCCATCACCGGGCCGACCGGTGCCGGCAAAAGCACCTTGCTCGATGCCTTGTGCCTGGCGCTGTTCGGCGCCGTGCCGCGGTTGAGCAACGCGCAAGTGTCGGCCAAAGCGCCGGACGCCGACGGTGAAATCAGCACCGGCGACCCGCGCACGTTACTGCGTCGCGGTACGGGCGAAGGCTATGCCGAAGTGGATTTCGTCGGCATCGATGGCCGTCGCTACCGCGCGCGCTGGGAAGCCAATCGCGCCCGGGAAAAGGCCGGCGGCAAGCTGCAACACAGCCGTCAGAGCTTGCGCGATATCGATCTGGATCAACTGCTGGCCAGTCAGAAAGTTGAATTCAAGGTCCAGCTCGAAGCAGTCCTGGGCCTGAACTTCGAGCAGTTCACCCGTGCCGTGTTGCTGGCCCAGAGCGAATTCAGTGCGTTCCTCAAGGCCAACGACAACGAACGCAGCGAACTGCTGGAAAAACTCACCGACACCGCGCTCTACACACGTCTCGGCCGTCGCGCCTTCGACAAGGCCAAAGAGGCCCGTGAAGCGCACAAGCTGTTGCAGGACCAGGCCACCGGCGTCACGCCGCTGTCGACCGAAGCCCGCGCAGAACTGGATGAACGCTTCAACGAAGCACAGCAGCAATTGAAGACTCAGCAGGCGCAACTCAAACAGTTGGAGTTGCAACACACCTGGCTGAAAGAGCTGCGCCAATTGCAGGACGAGCAGCTCAGCGCCACCGAGCAACTGACCAGCGCCCGGCAGGACTGGGAAAACCTGGCCAGCGAACGCTTGAAGCTGACTCGACTGGAACAACTGGCACCACAACGGCACCAGTTCGCCCGCAAGACCGAACTGACCGCCCAGCTCACGCCGCTGGCCGCGCAGATCCAGCAGCACACCGGGCAAGAACAGGATCTGCAAACCCGTCAGACGCAACTCGAACACAGTCTCAGCGCAGCGCAAACCGCGCTGATCGAGGCACAAAGCCAACACACCTCAAGCGCGCCACTGCTGCGCCAGGCCTTTGAGGCGCAAAGCACCCTCGCCCGCCTGATCAAGGACACCGGCCTCAGCGCCGACCTCAAGCAGCAAGCGGAACGGGCCTGCTCCGAAGGCCAACAGACGATTCAAGGTTTGCTTGAGCAGCAGAACCGGGTTGCCGAGCGTCTGCAACGGATTGCCGCCGAGCTTGAGCAAAGCACCCATCTAGCGCCACTCAGCGATGCCTGGAACGCCTACCGCGACCGCTTGCAACAGTTGATGCTGATCGGCAATCGATTGAACAAGGGGCAGGCGGAACTGGCCTCTCTGGAGCAGAACGCCACCCATGCCGCCGAGGAATTGGCGGCGCAAAAACAGAATCTGGAAGTGCTCTACAAAGAGGCCGGCGCCGAGCCTGATGCGGTGGCCGAACAGATCCAGCTGCTGGGCACTCTGTTGCAGGACAACCGCAAGCAACTGCGCGCCATTGAAGAGCTGACGCGACTGTGGACTGGCCAGCAGGAACTGGACAAGCGCATCGCCGAATTGCAGCAACGTCAAACCGTTGCCCAGCAGGAGCGCGACCGCCTGACCCAGGACGGGGTGAAAACCAAAAACGAATTGACCGTGGCCGAACAGACCCTGACGGTGACCCGCGAACTGCTGGAACGTCAGCGTCTGGCACGCAGCGCCAGTGTCGAAGAACTGCGCGAGCAATTGCAGGACGATCAGCCGTGCCCCGTCTGCGGCAGCCCGGACCATCCTTATCATCAACCGGAAGCGCTGCTGCAAAGCCTCGGCCGCCATGATGAAAACGAACAGGCCAACGCGCAAAAAGCGGTGGATTCGCTCAAGGAAAAACTCACCGACCTGCGTACCGAAGTCGGCGGCGTGATTGCGCAACAGAAGGAATTGCTGCAACAGCAGGAACAACTGCTCGCTCAGCAGCAAAGCCTGGCCCCGAGCCTCGATGCGCACCCGTTATCCGCGCAGCTTTTCACCCAGGACAGCGCCAAACGCGATGCCTGGTTGAACCAGCAAAACAGCCAGTTGAACCAAAGCATCACGCAGGACGAACAGCGCCAGACCGCCCTGCTCACCCTGCAGCAGGACGCCACGCGCCTGCAACAGCAACTGCGCAACGCCGAATCCGCGAGTCAGCAGGCGACCCAGCACCTGGCCAACCAGCAACGCGAGTTGAGCAATGACCGTCAGCGCCTGGACGAAGAGCTGATCGCCTTCAGCACCCTGCTCCCGGCCGACACACTGGACGCCTTGCGCAACGAACCGGCTGCGACCTTCATGCAGCTCGACCGGCAGATCGCCCAGCGCCTGGAGCAACTCGACCAGCAACGCGATGAACTGAGCGAACAGCTACAACGCCAGCAGACGCTGGAGAAGGAACAGGATCGTCAACTGACCCGCGTCCAGCAGCTGGAAACAGCTCAGCGCCAGTTCACCACGCTCACCGAGCAGCAACAGGCTTGCCAGCAGCAACTGACGCAACTGCTCGGTTCCCACAGCAGCGCCGAACACTGGCAACAGCAACTGGATCAAGCCGTCGAACAGGCGCGCAATGCCCAGGCGACCGTCAGTCAGGAACTGCAATCGGTGCGCACGCACCTGGTGCAACTGGCAGCGGAACTGAAAGCGCAGCAAGACCGCCTGCTCGCCCTTGAAAGCGAAGATCGTGAACTGGGCCTGAAGATTGCCGACTGGCGCGCCTTGCATCCGGAACTGGATGACGGCGGCCTTGAGCAGTTGCTGAGCGTCGACGACCAACAGGTCAGCGAATTGCGTCAACGGTTGCAGCACAACGAAAAAGCCATCGAACAAGCCAAGGTGTTGTTGCAGGAACGCGACAAGCGTCTGGCCAGTCATCAGGCGCAGCACAACGGTTATCTCGATGCCGCGCAACTGGACACCGCCCTGACCGAACTGCAAAACCAGTTTGCCGCCAGCGAGCACCGTTGCGCCGAACTGCGCGCCGAACAGGCCGAGGACCAGCGCCGGCAGAACGCCAATCAGGCCCTGGCGCAACAAATCGCCGACGCTTACAGCGAGTATCAGCGCTGGGCGCGCTTGAATGCCTTGATCGGCTCCGCGACCGGCGACACCTTCCGCAAGATCGCCCAGGCCTACAACCTCGACCTGCTGGTGCATCACGCCAACGTGCAGTTGCGGCAACTAGTGCGGCGCTATCGCCTCAAACGCGGCGGCAGCATGCTGGGCTTGCTGGTGATGGACACCGAGATGGGCGACGAGCTGCGTTCGGTGCATTCGCTGTCGGGTGGCGAGACGTTCCTGGTGTCGCTGGCCCTGGCATTGGGTCTGGCTTCGATGGCGTCGAGCACGCTGAAAATCGAATCGCTGTTCATCGACGAAGGCTTCGGCAGCCTCGACCCCGAATCCCTGCAACTGGCGATGGACGCCCTCGATGGCTTGCAGGCTCAGGGCCGCAAGGTCGCGGTAATTTCCCACGTCCAGGAAATGCACGAACGGATCCCGGTGCAGATCCAGGTCCACCGTCAGGGCAACGGCCTGAGCACCCTGGAGGTGAAATGACCACGCTGTACTCCTTCCGCCGCTGCCCGTACGCCATGCGGGCGCGGATGGCCCTGCGTTACTCGGACGTTGCGGTGAACATCGTCGAGGTCAGCCTGAAGGCCAAGCCTGCCGAGATGCTGGCGCTGTCGAGCAAAGGCACGGTGCCGGTGCTGAGCGTCGACGACCAAGTGATCGATGAGAGTCTGGCGATCATGCACTGGGCATTGGCGCAGAACGATCCGCAGGACTGGTTGCTCAAGGATGATCCTGTGGGGCAAGCGCAGATCGCCGCGTTGATCGAAGAGAACGATCAGGTGTTCAAAGTGCACCTGAATCGTTACAAGTACGCCGAGCGTTATCCCGAGCAGCCAATGGCGTTTTATCGCAGCGAGGGTGAGGTGTTCTTGCGCAGGCTGGAGGCGTTGCTTGAAGGCCGCGATTACTTGCTGGCGGCGCATCCGAGCCTGGCGGATGTGGCGTTGATGCCGTTCGTTCGGCAGTTCGCCCATGTCGATCGCGAGTGGTTCGGGCAGACGCCTTACGTGCGGTTGCAGGCGTGGTTGCAGCGATTCCTGGAATCGGACCTGTTCACATCAATCATGAAGAAATAGCTGCCCCCCCTGTAGGAGCGAGGCTTGCCCGCGAAGGGGTCATCAAGACCGCCAAAAGCTTCGCGGGCAAGCCTCGCTCCTACAAGGGTTGTTGGCGTATCAGGATTCAGGCGAACACTTCGCACATCTGCAGCACCGAGCAATCGACCTGGAACGGCCCGAAGAAATCGCCTTGGCGTTTGATCGGTGGATTACCGGCCAGCAGGCCCATGGCCTTTTCAGTTTCGATGCTGCGAGCGAGGTTGTGATTGGCTTCGATAGCGCGAGCCACGGAACCTGCCGAGGCTTGTCCGATGCCCAACAGTGATGAGCCATTGGTCATGAACGCCAGGAAGGCGATGACCCAGAGTTTGCCCCCTTTCATGCCCCTGTCACTCCCGCCACGTCTGCGTGATCGATCACGGCGTTTTGTGCGCGGTGCTCGAACTGAATGGCGGGATAAGCGACCTGAATCGGTGCGTCGATTTCGTGTTGCGATTGCGCGGTAATGCTGACAACCAACACCAGCGCCACGTAAAGACCGATGGCCAGGTAGGCGCCGTGTTTGGCAGAAGTGAGGATTGCGCTGGCCATGGTGTTCTCCGTGGGCATGTTTCAGTGCCCACAGAATCGATCAAAAAAGCTGTGATAACCACTCAGGGTTATCCATAGTCACCATCAGCTTCGTTGATCATTAAGCCAGTCTATTTCAGCCTTCGATAAAACTCATCATGCGCTCTCGGGCAGCGTCAGGCTCGCCTGGAACGGGCGTTGCGGCAGATAAAATGGGGGTTGAATAGAGGAATAGAAGTACCACGGCCAGACGCATCGCCATGCTGTCGATCCTTTTTATAGTAGAAGGAGTCAATAAATCAGCGTCAAATTTAAACTCATGGCCATGTGATATCAAGCGCAGCATTAATAGCAATATGATGCTGTCGTAAACGCGTTATGCAGGAGCGACATCACTCAGGCTTTCTCGAAGCTTTTCAGCTTGATCCGCGCAAGTGACTTCGCTCCTGCATAAAGGGTGCAGGGCTTGGCTTTCAGGCTTGGGTTTTGTGATCCAGGGCTGCGTAGAAGTTGGCGCTCTGTTGCAGGTATTTCTGGGTGTAGCTCTGGGCGTGGGATTTTTTGTCGCTGATTTCAACGTTGGCGCTGGCTGGCAGCGCAACGGTGGCAGAGATGGCGGATGCGGCGATGACAGAGAAGAGATTGAAGTTCATGGCGGTATTCCTCGGATTCAGTTGGCTTGCTTGCCCGGTGGGGCCGTGAAGCAAACTTAACTGCCGAGGCTGACGCCTTGAAATCTTTTGTAGCAGTAGCAGATATCAGCGTCATTAATAGAAGGATGCAGGCCCCATCAACCGGGGCCTGCGGCCTATTGACGCACCAGGAACTTCAGATCGCTCGGGGCATCCATCGGCAGTTTCTGCACGGTTTTACCCAGCAGACCGCTCTTGGCATCGCGTTCGAGGACGACAATCTGGTTGCTCTTCTGATTGGCGATCAGCACGAACCGGCCACTCGGATCGAGGCTGAACTCGCGCGGGTGATCCCCTTCCACCGAACGGCGTTGCAGCTCTTTGAGGTGGCCGGTCGCAGGGGCAATGGCAAACACCAGCAACTGATTGGCGGTGCCACGGTTGCTGACGTAGAGGAATTTGCCATCCTTTGATGCATGCAACGCTGCGGCGGCTTTGTCCGACGTCGGTTGCCCGGCCGCCAGATCGACCATTTGCGTTTGCTCAAGCGTGCCGTCGCGGTAATCGAACACCGCGACCTGCGCGCTCATTTCCAGGGTCAACCACGCGTGTTTGCCATCGGCACTGAACAGCAAATGCCGTGGTCCGCTGCCGGGCGGCAACTGGACCGACGCGGGTGTAGCCGCGATCAACGGCAAGTCCGGGTTGGCCTTCGGATCGAAGCGATAGACAAAGATCTTGTCCGCGCCCAAATCATTGGAGAACACAAACTTGCCATCCGGCGAGGACACCGTCGAATGCACATGCGCCGACATCTGCCGCTCGGGGTTGACCCGGCTGGATGGATGACTGCTCATTTGCACTACGGTTTTGAGCATGCCATCGGCGCCCACCGGCAACACCGCCAGCGTGCCGCCCGGGTCTTCAGCCACTGAATAATTGCTGACGAACAGGTGGCTGGCATCGCCACTGAGGCTCGAATGGGTCGGCTCGTTGCCCAGGCTCTGGACCTGATTGATCAGGCGCAGCGCATGGGTTTTGGCGTCGATCGCATAACTGCTGACGCGCCCGACAGGGTCTTTCTGTCCCGGGCCGTTTTCGTTGACCACGAACAGATGACGTTGATCATTGGACAGGGTCAACCAGGACGGGTTTTCGCTGTTGACCACTTGCAACGGCTTGGCGTCGAGCTGCCCGGTGGCGCTGTCGAAATTCAGGCGATAAATGCCCTGGCTTTGCCCTGCGGTGTAGGAACCCACGAGCAATTGATAGTCGTCGGCGGATGCGGCCTGAACACCCATTGCGCCGATGCTGCCGGCGATCAACAGCGGCCAGAGATTACGCATCCTCTTGTTCGTCGTCTTCGTTGTCGCCGCTGATGACGTCGCCGAGGCAGACCAGGCGGTGTTCGCCGTCGTTGTCCTTGATCAGCCAGCTCTGCAATGTGGTATCGAAGGTCGCCGCCTCGATTTGCGCTGGGGTGAACTCCCAATGTTTGGCCGCTCGACCATCCATGCATTCGATGTGCAGATTGTCGTCGACATCAAGGGCGAATTCGAAGGCATGCAAGCCGTCGATTTCCACCATTCCGCAGTGTTCGAGGGCGTTGAGCAAGGTGTCGGTTGGGGCAGTCATGGCAGTCAATCTTTGAAGGGGAAAGACGCAATGATAGCGCAATGTGGGAGCGGCTCAGAGCCGACCACAAAACTCCCACGCCACACAGAACAAATGTGGGAGCGGGCTTGCTCGCGATAGCGGCGGCACATTCAACATCAATGTGCCTGACAGTCCGCAATCGCGAGCAGGCTCGCTCCCACAGGGATTTATGTTCAGCCGTTAGAGGGCATCACGCGAAGGCTGTCCATCCACCAGCCGCTGAATACGCAGCGGGTTGCCGTTCTTCAACGCATCCGGCAGCAGCTTGTCGGGGTAGTTCTGGAAGCACACCGGCCGCAGGAAGCGGTCAATCGCCAGCGTGCCCACCGAGGTGCCACGCGCATCGGACGTCGCCGGGTACGGCCCGCCATGGACCATCGAATCGCAGACCTCCACACCGGTCGGATAGCCGTTGAGCAGGATTCGTCCGACCTTCTGTTCCAGCAACGCCGTCAACTCGCCGAACTGCTCGAAGTCTGCCGGTTCGCCAATGATCGTTGCCGTCAGTTGTCCGTGCAGGCCATTTAAAGCAGCGCTGAGTTGCGCTTGATCCGCCACCTCGACAAACACCGTGGTCGGGCCGAAGACCTCTTCCTGCAGCACTTCATCGCCGTCGAGCAACAGACTGACATCGGCCTTGAACAGCTGCGGCTGCGCCTGATTGCCTTGCTGCGGATTACCCGCCAGGTGCGTCACGCCCGGATGCGCGAGGAGTTTTTGCAGGCCTTGGCCATAACTGCTCAACGTCCCGGCATTGAGCATGGTTTGCGCAGGCTGATCGTTGATCAACCCCGCCACCTGCTGCACAAACGCACTGAACTGCGCCGAGCGAATGCCGATCACCAGACCGGGGTTGGTGCAGAACTGGCCACAGCCTTGCACCACCGAAGCGGTCAGGTCACGGGCCACGCTTTCAGCACGAACGGCCAGGGCCTGGGGCAAGACGATCACCGGGTTGATGCTCGACATCTCGGCAAACACCGGGATCGGTTGCGCACGCGCAGCGGCCATGTCGCACAACGCCCGCCCGCCCTTGAGCGAACCGGTGAAACCGACTGCCTGAATCGCCGGGTGCTTGACCAGCGCTTCGCCGACCCCGCCGCCGTAGATCATGTTGAACACACCGACCGGCATGCCGGTTTTTTCCGCAGCGCGCAGGATTGCATCAGCGACCTGCTCGGCCGTGGCCATGTGACCGCTGTGCGCCTTGAACACCACCGGGCAACCGGCGGCCAGGGCGGAAGCGGTGTCGCCGCCGGCGGTGGAAAACGCCAACGGGAAATTGCTGGCGCCAAACACCGCAACCGGACCGAGGCCGATGCGGTACTGACGCAGGTCGGGACGCGGTAACGGCTTGCGCTCCGGCAGCGCCAGATCAATCCGTGCGCCATAAAAATCACCGCGCCGCAGCACTTTGGCGAACAGGCGCATCTGGCCGCTGGTGCGACCGCGCTCGCCTTGAATGCGGGCGGCAGGCAGCGCGGTTTCGCGGCAGACCACGGCGACAAATTCATCGCCCAACGCGTCCAGCTCATCGGCAATGGCATCGAGAAACTGCGCGCGGCGCTCGGCACTCAGGCTGCGATAAGCAGGGTACGCGGCAGCGGCAGCCTTGGCGGCGGCATCGACTTCTTCCGGCGTGGCCTGATAGAAATCGTGAGGTAACGCCTCGCCGGTGCTGGCGTCGACGCTCTGGAGTTTGACGCTGCCGCAGGCACTGCGCTGGCCGCCAATATAGTTGTGACCAAGAATCATGGGTTACTCCTTAAAGAATGCCGATGGTGCCGGGCTCGAAGGCCGCTTCAACCGGTGCAATGCCGTTGATCAACGGCGCACCGAACTCGGCCTGACTGATCTCGAACACATCCCCCGGCCGGGTGCGAATGCCGTCGGCAAAGGACAGGGTCGCGGTGCCGAAGAAGTGAATGTGCACGTCCCCCGGACGCAGGAACTGGCTGTATTTGAAATGGTGGTATTCGAGGTTTTCCAGGCTGTGGCACATGTTGGCCTCGCCGGTGAGAAACTCGTTCTGCCACAGCACTTCGCCGTCGCGCAAAATGCGGCTCGTGCCCGCCAGATGCTCCGGCAACTCACCGACCCGAAGCTCCGGCCCGTAACTGCAACTGCGCAGTTTGGAATGCGCCAGATAGAGGTAGTTCTTGCGCTCCATGACGTGATCGGAAAACTCGTTGCCCACCGCATAACCGAGGCGATACGGCTTGCCGTCGTGGCCGATGACGTAAAGACCGCTGAGCTCGGGTTCTTCTCCGGCGTCTTCGGCAAACGGCGGCAGCGGGAACGGTTTACCCGGACGCACGACGATGCTGCCGTCACCTTTGTAGAACCATTCCGGTTGCACACCGGCCTGCCCCGCTGCCGGTTTGCCGCCCTCCACGCCCCACTTGAAGATGCGCAGGGTGTCGGTCATCGTTGCTTCGTCGCCGGCCTGCTGATGCATCTTGTCCCGCGCCGAGGCGCTGCCCAGATGGGTCAGGCCGGTGCCGCTGACGAGCATGTGTGCCGGGTCCGGATGGTCCAGCGGCGGCAGGATGCGCAGTTTCGCCAGCAGTTCTGCATAGTCGTGGCTGATGCCCAGGCCCAGGGCGTTCACCTGCTGCTCAAGACTGACGCCCGCCTCGATCGCCGCCAACGCCAGATCGCGCACCGTGCGCGCGTCCTGCACCTCGCGGACCAGACCGTCCTCGACCACGCCAACCCGGCGCTCGCCGTTAAACAATTCAAATTGAACCAAACGCATGAATTTTCTCCTGTAAGCAATTCTCAAAAACACTGCAGAACCCTGTAGGAGCCGGCTTGCTGGCGATAGCGATCGGCCTGTCGACAATGATGTTGAATGTGCCGACGCCATCGCCGGCAAGCCGGCTCCTACAGGTCAGCGTGCGCTGGCTGCAAACTGGTCCGCCGGCAGCACATGCTTGCGCTCCAGCAACCGATACACCACGCCGGTCAAAATCAGCCCGAACACCATCACACCCGAGAGGAAATACAGCCCCGAAGCCAGGTTGCCGGTGTATTCCTTCAGCGCCCCGATCACGAACGGACCGATGTAGCCGCCGAGGTTGCCCACCGAGTTGATCAGCGCGATCCCCGCCGCCGCACTGGCGCCAGCGAAGAACCGGCCCGGCAAGGTCCAGAACACCGCGGTGCAGGAAAACAGGGCGAACGCCACCAGGCACAGCGCCGCCAGTTGCAGCACCGGCACCGTCAGCCAGGCACTGAGAAACAGGCCGATAGCCCCCAACACATACAGCACCGCCAGATGGCCGTAGCGATCATTCAAACGGTCGGAACTGCGCGGGATGATCAACAGACCGATGATCCCGAAAATGTACGGCACCGACGACACGAAACCCGTCACCAGATCAGTGCCACCGAACTGCTTGATCAGCGTCGGCAACCATAGGCCCAGGCCATAAATGCTCAGGGTGACCGGCAGATAAAACAGCGCCAGCAGCAACACGCGTTTGTCCTTGAGGGCATGCAACGGATTACCGTGGCGGGTCTGGCCGTACTCCTCAAGGTCCTTTTTCAGTTCGCCAGCCAGCCAGTCTTTCTCGGGCTGATCCATCCATTTCACCTGTTGCGGACCGTCAGGCAGCCAACGCAGCACCGGCCAGGTCAACAGGATCGCCGGGGAGCCGATGACGATGAACAGCCACTGCCAGCCATGCAATCCGAGGATGCCGTCCATGCCGAGCAGGCCGCCGGACACCGGGCCGGTGATCAGCATGGCGATCGGTTGGGAGAGGATGAACAGCCCGAGGATCTTGCCGCGATGGCGAACCGGGAACCACTGCGTGATGTAGTACAGAACGCCCGGGAAGAACCCGGCTTCGGCGGCGCCGAGCAAAAAGCGCATCACGTAGAAGCTGTGCGCCCCTTGAACGAAGGCCATGCCGATGGTGATGGCGCCCCAGGTGACCATGATCCGCGCAAACCAGCGCCGCGCGCCGAAGCGTTCGAGCATCAGGTTGCTGGGGATTTCCAGCAGGAAGTAACCAATGAAAAACAGCCCGGCACCGAGGCCGTAAGCCGCATCGCCGATACCGATGTCGGCGCCCATGTGCAGCTTGGCGAAGCCCACGGCGGAGCGATCCACATAGGCGATCAGGTACAGCAGGATCAGGAAGGGAATCAGTTTCAGCGTGATGCGACGAATAAGCCGCAGTTCCTGGCTCATGAGATCGGTCTCCGATTGTTGTTGTTATAGAACCTCGGGGGACGCCTCTCGCCAAAAGCTGCCAGGGCCTTCCCTCCGTTGGAGTGGACTATATAGTAATACTATTTACGCAACAACACTTCCAAACAGATCGAATTGCGCTTATGTTACGCCTCAGCCAGAACAATATAGTCATACAATAAGAGAATCGATCATGTCTGATAAGAAACCCACCCTGCGCTCCGCCCAATGGTTTGGCACTGCCGACAAGAACGGCTTCATGTACCGCAGCTGGATGAAGAATCAGGGCATCGCCGACCACCAGTTCCACGGCAAACCGATCATCGGCATCTGCAACACCTGGTCGGAACTGACCCCGTGCAACGCGCATTTCCGCCAGATCGCCGACCACGTCAAACGCGGCGTGATCGAGGCCGGCGGTTTCCCGGTGGAATTTCCGGTGTTCTCCAACGGCGAATCGAACCTGCGCCCGACCGCCATGTTTACCCGTAACCTGACGAGCATGGACGTCGAAGAAGCGATTCGCGGCAACCCGATTGACGGCGTGGTGCTGCTGACCGGTTGCGACAAAACCACCCCGGCGCTGTTGATGGGCGCGGCCAGTTGCGACGTGCCCGCCATCGTCGTCACCGGCGGGCCGATGCTCAACGGCAAGCACAAGGGCCAGGACATCGGCTCGGGCACCGTGGTCTGGCAGCTCAGCGAACAAGTGAAAGCGGGCACCATCTCCATCGATGATTTCCTCGCGGCCGAGGGCGGCATGTCCCGTTCCGCCGGCACTTGCAACACCATGGGCACCGCATCGACCATGGCGTGCATGGCCGAAGCACTCGGCACTTCCCTGCCCCACAACGCCGCGATTCCGGCGGTGGATGCGCGCCGTTATGTGTTGGCGCACATGTCCGGCATGCGTGCGGTGGAGATGGTCCGCGAAGATTTGAAACTGTCGAAAATCCTTACCAAGGAAGCCTTCGAAAACGCCATTCGGGTCAACGCCGCCATCGGTGGTTCGACCAACGCCGTGATCCACTTGAAAGCCATCGCCGGCCGCATCGGCGTGGAACTGGAGCTGGATGACTGGACCCGCATCGGTCGCGGCATGCCGACCATCGTCGACCTGCAACCCTCCGGGCGCTTCCTGATGGAAGAGTTCTACTACGCCGGTGGCTTGCCTGCGGTGTTGCGTCGCCTCGGCGAAGCCAACCTGATTCCCAATCCAAATGCCTTGACCGTCAACGGCAAGACCCTCGGCGAGAACACCAAGGACGCGCCGATCTACGGCCAGGACGAAGTGATCCGCACTCTCGACAACCCGATCCGCGCTGACGGCGGCATCTGCGTATTGCGCGGTAACCTGGCGCCACTCGGCGCGGTGCTCAAACCGTCCGCCGCCACGGCTGAGCTGATGCAGCATCGTGGGCGTGCGGTGGTGTTCGAGAACTTTGACATGTACAAGGCGCGGATCAACGATCCGGAACTGGACGTGGATGCCAACTCGATTCTGGTGATGAAAAACTGCGGGCCGAAGGGTTATCCGGGCATGGCTGAAGTCGGCAACATGGGCTTGCCGGCCAAACTGCTGGCCCAGGGCGTGACGGACATGGTGCGTATTTCCGATGCGCGCATGAGCGGCACCGCGTACGGCACAGTGGTGTTGCACGTAGCACCGGAAGCGGCGGCCGGCGGGCCTTTGGCAGCAGTGAAGGAAGGTGACTGGATCGAACTCGATTGCGCCAACGGGCGTCTGCACCTGGACATTCCGGACGCCGAACTGGCGGCGCGCATGGCCGATCTGCAACCGCCGCAGCAGATGATCCTGGGTGGATATCGCCAGCTATACATCGACCATGTGTTGCAAGCGGATCAGGGCTGCGACTTCGACTTCCTGGTCGGTTGCCGAGGCGCCGAAGTCCCCCGCCACTCCCACTAACCCCATCTATCCCCTGTGGGAGCGAGCCTGCTCGCGATAGCGATTGAACATTCAACATTAAAGTTGGCTGTCAGTCCGTCATCGCGAGCAGGCTCGCTCCCACATTTGTTCATGCCTGCCTCAAGATTGCGCCGCGCCTGTTATGATGCGCAGCACCTCCCCCGCACAGGATCGCGCCGTTCCCCATGGATTACCGCAAACCCTCCGACCGCAAAAGCATGCACTCGCGCATTGTCCAGGAACTGGGCATGCAGATCGTTTCGGGACGCTTCAAACCGGACGACAAACTGCCCGCCGAAGCCCTGTTGTGCGAGGAGTACGCGGTCAGCCGTCCGGTGCTGCGCGAAGCCACTCGCGTGTTGGTCGCCAAAGGCCTGGTGTATTCCCGTCCGCGTGTCGGCACGGTGGTCAAGCAGCGCAAGGAATGGCACATGCTTGACCCGGACGTGCTGCACTGGCTGATGCAAAGCAGCCCGCAGAATCAGTTCTTCGATCTGCTGACCAGCGTGCGCAGCATCATCGAACCGGCAGCGGCGGCCCTCGCCGCGCAATTCGCCACCGACGAAGACATTGCCTCTATCGGTGAAGCCTACCAACGCATGGAAGCCGCGCCGACGCCTGAAGCCCTGTTGCAACCGGACCTGGATTTCCACAGCCGCATCGCCGACGCCACCCACAACGATCTGTTGGCGAACCTGTGCAACATGCTGTCGGTGGCGATTGCCGAGGCGTTGAAGCATTCCAACCAGCGGCCGAACCTGCATGAATTGGCGTTGCCACGGCACAAGGCGATTCTCACCGCCATCGAAAACCGCGATGCGCTGGGTGCACGGCATGCAACGCTGGTGCAACTGGACGATGCACGCAGTGCGCTGAATGTGGTGCTCGGCGCCGATCCCTCATAAAAACGATCCCTTTGTAGGAGCCAGCTTGCTGGCGATGGTGTGTCAGCCACAACGATGTCTACTGGCACACCATCGCCAGCAAGCTGGCTCCTACAGGGGTTACGTTGATCTTCTGAGATAACAAAGCCGCAACCCTGGTTGCGGCTTTTTCGTTTCTGGCCTGAACGCAGGCCTTAACCTATCGCTTCGCCCAATGTGCGGTACCCGGCTACCGCACATCCCTTTCGATTCGGTTTTACGTTGAGGAACCACACATGCAAAGGATTGCATCATGCCCACACCTGCATCACCACCCGCCGCCGCAAGCGACACCGACATCATCGCGCGGGCGGTTCACACCCGATTTAATACCCGGCCGACCTTACGCTCGCAAACCGCCCGCCTGCTCAAAGACGGCATTCTGGAAAAATACCCGCAACTGGCGTTCGACCCTGAGCGAACCAAAATTGCCCAACCGATCCCGGATGGCGCCTGGCGGTTGACGCTGCTTCTGGACGTGGTGCTCGACTACCTGGCCAGTGGCGCATTCCCCGATTTCAGCGAGCAATACGGTCGCAGCTGTTTTTTGACAAACCGTGCCCCCGCTCAACTTACCGCCGACAACACGACATCGCGACTGCCCGACCTGCAAGTGATTGCGCAGGTCATCCGTGAATTACCCGACATTTTCTACATCGGCGCTCAGGAATCATTGGCCGCCTGCTGGAACGTACAGGACGACAGCGGCGTCAGTCGCTGGCAATGGCTGGGGAACCTGCTCGCCGGCGTGTTGAAAACATCCGCGACGCGCCTCGCAGCAAGTGATGCCGAGCAGGCCGGGATTCTATTGGAGCTGGCCCGCCAACCTGACAACCGCGAACGCCTTCAGCGTCCTTGGGCCAAAGGTGCAATTGAAGCCTGCACGCTTCAAGTCACGCTGAGCAGAGGCGACATGTCGTTCACACTGCAGGCGCCGGATATCCTGGTGATTTGCGGCGAGACTCATTTGTTGTGCAGCGTGACCGGCAACATCGAATCGTTCCCGTCCCTGCAAGCCTTCGGTGCCGCGTGGGGCGCGCGGTTTCAGCAAGACTTCACGGCGGACTCCATCACCTGGAAACGTTTTGCTCCGGACGGCAACATCTTTGATACCCAGGCAGCTCTGCTGCTGAACCGGCAACTGGAAGATTTGGGGTCGCTCAAACTGCCCGCACGCCAAAGCCTGGCTGACCTTGAAAAGCGTTTTGACGCAATCACCGATGTCGCCGCACTGTTTATCGGCAGCGACAACCACCCGACGCACCTTCACGCCCTACAGACAACGATTCCCGAGTGGTTGCAGGGCGCCAGCGCCACTGATCGCATGGCGTGGCGTAAACACACGTTGTCGATGGCCAGTGTCAAACAGCAGACACAGGGACGCTCGTTGCCCGACGACGTCGTTGACCTTCGCACGTTCGCCAGAAATGCGCTGCATGAGCAAATGCTCAAAGACCAGCCCTTGGCACCCGGCTACAAGTCCGATGAACTGGAACTGACCTTTCACGTGCCTGTCGGCGATTTGGGCAGCGGCTACCTCGAACCCGTCAAAATGTCCCTGACCGACCTGGCGATCAACAACCTGGCCGGCAAACCCAAGGGCCGGATGACCCTTCGCCACACCGAAAACCAGCTGATTCAAGACTGGACCACCGAGGCCTATTTGCTGGATCTGGTGAGCCGCGTTGATGTCGGAAAACATTACCCCGAGTACATCGAGGCGCAGTTGCTTGGCAACAGTCCCGAGGCCAATGAGCGACTGCGACTCTTCGGCCTGGAACTGAGCCTGAATTTACCGCTGCGTGCCCTTGAGCATTCGATCAAAGGTGAGCATGGCTTCACCTTCCTGGGCTATCGATATGTCGATGCAGTGTTCCAGCCGTTGGCCGCCGAGCGCATTGTCGAGGAACAGTCCGTCGTCATCAGGCCATTGGCGTTTCAACGCAAGGCCGGGGCCACGAGTGATGTGGTCAGCAACATGTTCATCATTGAGCCGAAAGACCTGAAGTCGGACGGCCCGCATATTCTTTACCGACCGCTGTATTCAGAACCTCTGCACCAATACTCCAGCCGTCAGGACTTGCTGAGTGCCATTGCGCAAACCGGCCCGTTGCAAACCAGCGTGCTGACCTGGCTGCCGGATCGCGCACGGCCGATCTACGACAACAACGGCTTCACCGAACCGCACATTGTCCACTTCCATGCAGGGGACGAATTCACACTGCCTGAAAAGCCCCAACCGGCGATTCTGGCCGGCAACGAAGCGGTTGGCGGCTGGCTCACCGCGCTGGAAGAAGGTCGATTGCTGGCCAGTCTGTTCGTCAGCAATGCACGCACACTGATCGATCTGGCGGATCGGCAATCGGTGTCGAATGCCGAGAGCCGCTGGGCGATCATCCTTGAGGGTGGCTGGCTGGTGTTCAACAACCTGATTCTGCCGTTGTTGCGCGGCCCCGCCATGGTGGTGGGCTGGATGCTGCAAATCGCCCACAGCCTGATCAACGATCTGCCAGCGCTGGACAGTGATGACCCGAAGGCGCGGAATCAGGCATGGATCGATGTGCTGTTGAACATTGGCCTGTTGGTTCTGCATGTCGCTCGAGAGGAAGGATCCCCGGCACTTTCCGACAGCGCAGCGACGCCAGTTCCGGATGCCCTCGCCTCCTTGCGCCGTCCTGCGCAGACATTTTCATGGCCCGCCGAATCGACTATTACCCAGGACACTCCGGGCCTGCCCTCCGAGCCGCCGGGCAGTGGCAAGACCCTGCTCGACTTCAACCAGTCGAGCGCGCGCGATTCGGCAGCGGCCCGACTGTTCAACACGTTACGGGAGGTTCAGGTGCCATGGCCGACACCTCTGCCAGAGCCCGTTACCACCGGCGTCTTCAAAGGTTTGTACCGGATCGGCAATCTTTGGCACGCCACCGTCGCCGGCCTGCTGTTTCGCGTGAGTATCGTGCCCGGGTTCGGTGAGGCGTATCTGATACATCCGGAGCACCCGGATCATCCCGGCATCAAGCTCAAGACCAATGGAGCGGGCCGCTGGACTCTGGATCAAGGGTTGAAACTGGTTGGCGGCGGGCGCAATGCACGGATCAACGCCCAGCGAGAAATCACGCAACAACGCATCAGTCTGCTGGAACTCAATCGTCAGGAATTCGTGGATCAGCAAGTGCGGGTGCAGAAGCGCGTCGACATTGCCGAAAACCTGATGCAGCTGAAAAAGAACGACGCCGCCAGTACAGAGCTCGATCGCGCCACGTACAGGCAACGGTTCGTTGATGAGCTGGACAAACAGACCGAAAGCTACGCCACGCTGCTGGCCGAGAAAAGGGAATTGGCCGAGTTGACCAAATCCGATCCCGATCCTGTGCAGTTGTGCAACCTGTCGGAAAACATCATCAACAACGCCCGCAAACGGATCGTCATTGCTGACTGGGAGCGCGAGGCTGTCAATCAAACGTATGCGGACTTGAGAAATGGCGTCGGGCATTTGCATGACGCGTTGATCCGCGAAGGCGACGCGGTACTGGATCGCTACTTTGAGTTCATGCGCAAAACCTCCGACATCAACGAATCCATGATCAAGCTTCTGGACCAGGTAGACAGCCGACTGCAGGAACTCAAGCAGATCCCTCGCCAGGGCATCGAGTACTGGAAACGACTGACCGGCAACAGGCCCGAAGATGAAATGACGGCACTGCGCGTCAAGTGCTATCAGCTGAGTATCTTGCGCCTGCTCAGCCTCAAGGCCCTCGGAAGCAGCACCATGGGTGTGCTCGAACACACCCTCAGCCCATTACTGCTGCTGTCTCGCTCGCATGCCGAACTGCAAACGGAACACACCTACACCAACAGCGACCGGATCTCCGTTCTGGAGAACCTGGTCGATCAGTACAACAAGGCACAGGACGGCCTTGAGGCGATAGGCATTTTCAGCACAGATGAACTGCAGGCACACCCCTTCAATCGCCTGCGCGAGCTCATTCACCAACTGCGTATCGATGCCGAACGACGTCTTGCGGAAGCGCTTCAACTGTTGCCGCAACCGGAGGAGCCTTCAACATCAGCTTCCGGCCCCAAGCCGCCGGTGAAGCGTCCCTATTCATGGTCCAGTCGCAAGCGGGTGATCAAAACCGCTAAAGGCACATTGATCGGCGATCTTCGACAACGGGTCGCTCACCAGGAAGGAGACATTGTCGACATCAACCATCCGTTCGAAGAAAGGCCACTGGCTTCGTTCCACGAGCACGAGCCCAATGTCTGGGTAGAAATCGTCGATGCCAGACCCGCAGCTACCAAGGCAACGCACCCCTATCAGCAGCTCAAGGGCGATGCCCGCAAGGCGTTGGCCGATGTCGATAAAAACGTGCAGAAGATCGAGGGTTACGCGCAGCGCGCCAGTTCTCCCAAGGAAATCGAAGAGCAGTTGCAACGGGAAGCACAAAAACTGATCGGGTACGCCGATGGACTGGAACAGCACGAAAGTCCTCCGGCCAACCGCGAAACAGACGTTTCGCTGATCAGCGGACTCCGCGACAAAGCGCTTATCCTCGACAACAAGGCCACTGAACTTCGCACCCGCATGACCCTCGCCCGGCCGCCCAGTAGCGAGGGGGTGGAGTATCTGCTGCGGCACAAAGAAATTTTTGCGCGAATCAACGGCAACCGGGTTCAGCTGAAAACCGGGCGGCGTGACTTCATGCAAGAGTACGCTTTGTTGAATAAAGACAATCAACCCTGGTGGTACGGGCATTTTCACTACGCCAACGCGGATGATGCCAAGGCTGACTACACCCAGGCGCACTTGAAAACCAGGGAGCAACGCTTCGAAACCTATGAATCGGCCATGGCCAAGGCCAAGGACCCGAAGCAGAAAATCGAAATTCATCACGGAATCATCAGCAAGGAACTGGCGAACAGCGATTTTCTACCGTTGCAACCTCGCTGAGTTTTCCAATCACCCATAAAAAAGCCGCAACCCAAGGTTGCGGCTTTTTGGTTTTGCCTGAGGTTTAGTGAGCGAACAACGAGTTGCCCTTCTGCCCCGCCAGCTTCTCCGGTTTGATCAGGAAACGAGCCAGCGCCGGCAGCAGCCACAACGCGCCGAACATGTTCCAGAGCAGCATGAAGGTCAGCATCAGGCCCATGTCGGCCTGGAACTTGATGGCTGAGAAGATCCAGGTGCACACGCCGATCGCCAGGCACAGGCCGGTGAACAATACGGCTTTACCGGTGGACTTCAGCGTTTGGTAGTACGCCTCTTGCAACGGCAGGCCGGCACGCAGGAAACTTTCCAGGCGGCTGTAGATGTAGATGCCGTAGTCCACACCAATCCCCACGCCCAACGCCACTACCGGCAAGGTCGCAACTTTGACGCCGATGCCCATGAAAGCCATCAGGGCGTTGCCGAGTACCGACGTCAGCACCAGTGGCAACACGATGCACAAGGTCGCCGCCCAGGAACGGAAGGTGATCATGCACATGGTTGCGACGCAGATGTAGACGAGGATCAGGATGGTCAGCTCGGATTCCTTGATCACTTCGTTGGTGGCCGCCTCGATGCCGGCGTTACCTGCCGCAAGGATGAATTCCAGGCCTTCCTTGTTGTTTTCCTTGGCGAAGTCCTGCACCGCATGAACTGCGCGATCCAGGGTGGCAGCCTTGTGATCGTTGAGGAACACCAGCACTGGCGCCAGGGAGCAACTGTTGTTGTACAGGCCGTCAGCGCGGGCGATGGAGTTGTTCAACACGTCCGGGTTGCGCGACAGGGTTTCCCATTTCAGGTTGCCCTCGTTCATACCCTTGATCATCTGCTTGGATACGGTCACCAGCGAGATCGCCGACTGCACGCCCTCAGTGTTCTGCATCTTCCACATCAGCTCGTCGATGGGTGCCATCGCTTCATAGCGCGAGCAACCTTCGGACTTGGTCTTGACCATCACCACCAACACGTCGGAACTGGTGGAGTAGTTGCTGATGATGAAGTTGTTGTCCTTGTTGTAGCGCGAATCCGGACGCAGCTCTGGAGCACCTTGATCGAGGTCGCCGATTTTCAGGTTCTGGCTGTACCAGAGGCCGCCACCGAAGGCCAACAGGGCCAACACGATCGACACAGGGGCAACTTTCGGGCTGGCGAAGTTGGACAGCAGGCGCCAGAACGGGTGTTCGCGGTGCGCGTCTTTCTTGCTGCGCTCGACGGCGCGCTTGCTGATGCCGACGTAGGAAATTGCCACCGGCAACAGGATCAGGTTGGTGAACACGATCACCGCCACACCGATGGATGCACCGATGGCCAGCTCGCGAATCACGCCGATGTCGATGATCAGCAATGTGATGAAGCCCACCGCATCCGCAAGGATCGCGATCATCCCCGGCAGGAACAATTGGCGGAAGGTGCGCCGCGCCGCAGTCAACGCGTTGTCGGCCTCACTGGACTGCAAGGCGATACCGTTGATCTTTTGCACGCCGTGGGAAATGCCGATGGCGAAGATCAGGAACGGCACCAGCATCGAGTACGGATCCAGCCCGAAGCCGAAGAAGTGCATCAGGCCGAGCTGCCAGATCACCGCCACCAGCGTCGTGCTCAACACCGCCACGGTGCTGCGCATGCAGTTGGTGAACCAGTACAACAGAATCAGGGTGATGACGAAGGCGACACCGAAGAACATCACCACCATCACCAGGCCATCGATCAGGTCGCCGACTTTCTTGGCGAAACCGACGATGTGGATCTGTACGTTGGGGTTCTGTTTCTCGTACTTGTCGCGGATCTTTTCTTCCAGCTCGTGGGAGAACTTGCGGTAGTCCAGGGCCAGCAACTTGCCTTGATCCTGCGGATCCGGGTAGGACTCCAGCAGCGGGATATCGACGATGCTCGACTTGAAGTCGTTGGACACCAGACGCCCGACCTGACCGGACTTAAGCACGTTGTTGCGCAACAAATCGAGGCTTTGCTGGGAGCCGTTGTAGCTCTGCGGGATCACTTCACCGCCGGCGAAGCCCTCCTCCGTCACCTCGGTCCAGCGTACGCTCGGACTCCACAACGACTTGAGGCCGGAACGGTCGACGCCGGAGATGTAGAACACCTCGTCGTTGATCTGACGCAGGGTCTCCATGTACTCCTTGGAGAAGATGTCGCCGTCGGTGGCTTCAACCGAAATGCGAACCGTGTTGCCCAGGTTCGCCAGGTCGTTGCGGTGCTCCATCATCTTTTGAATGAACGGATGCTCGAGCGGGATCATCTTTTCGAAACTGGTGGACGGCCGAATCAGCGTCGCTTGCCAGAACAGGAAAATACTCACCAACAGACAGATCACGATCACTGCCGGGCGGTTGTTGAAAATCAGGCGTTCAAGAAACGTCGCCTTGTCTTGGTGATGGCTGCTCAAGGATGTCATAGACCCGCCTTCTTATTATTTGCCCGGCTCATTTGGACGACCCGTTTTTTCCATTCTCTGCACCGGCGCCGGTTGGCGAGGTGACGCGAACGCCGCCCTGTCCTGCCAGAACCAGATTGCCGTCGCCCGCCGCAGTGACCGCCGAAACGGAAATGCGATCCGGACGGTTGAACACGCTGAAGGTTTCGCCGTTGTCGTTGCTGCGGATCACCGAGCCGCCGTTGCCGACGATCACGATGGAACCGTCGTCGAGCAAGGTCGCACCGGACAGTCCGAACTCCAGCGCACCACGGGTGGCTTTCAACTCGACCGGCTCCCAGGTGGTGCCGAAATCGGTGGAGCGGAACAGGTTGCCCCGCAGCCCGTAGGCCAGCAGCGTGTTGGCCTCGGCGGTGCCGATCACGCCGAACAACGAGCCTTCATAGGGGCCTTCGAGTTTTTCCCAGGTCTGCCCCCAGTCGGAGGAACGGAACATGCTGCCCTGCTCACCGACGATGAACAGCCCGGCATCCTTGATCGCTGCAATGGCGTTGAGGTGGTACTGGTCTTCGTTGTCCAGGCGGTCGCTGGCGTCTTCCCAGGTCTTGCCGCCGTCGGTGGTGGCCACCAGCGCGCCGTAAGCGCCCACGGCGAAGCCGTTGCTGGCGTCCTGGAACCAGACGTCGAGCAGGGGCGATTCGCGTTTCAGGTCTTCATATTGTTTGGTCCAGGTGACGCCGCCGTCCTCGCTGGCGAGGATCTGCGCGTCATGCCCGACGGCCCAGCCGTGTTTGTCGTCGACAAAATAGACCGAGGTCAGCAGTGCCCGGGTCGGCACCTTGGCCTGGGTCCAGGTCGCGCCCTGGTCATCGGAATACAGGATGTGCCCGCGATCCCCGACGGCCACCAGGCGCTTGCCGGCGTGCACGACGTCGAGCATCAGGCTTTTGCTGGCTTTGGCGGATTCAACGGAATAGACAACGTCGGTGGCTGGCGCCGCATTGGCCAGCGCAGGTGCCGACAACACGGCACAGCCCAACAGCGAGAGCGCTGTAGCCAGCAATGCGAATTTGCGCAGTGCCGGCGGGCGGCAGATACCCACACCCATGACAGGCTCACTCATAGACCTTCCCCCATTATTATTGTTAGGTCGTTCAACCTTTCAGGGCGCCGTAAGGGGTGCTCATCGGGATTGGATGGTTAGGAGCATAGTCCTGAAACCCGCAATCCAGAGCCCCTTCGGAAGCTGGCTTATCCTATCGGGGTTTGGAAAGGTCTGACAATCGACGCCACGTTATCTTTTGTTAACCTGGGGGGATGGGGGTTTTTCTGAATGTTGGGGTATCAGGTGGGGTGATTCGGGGTTTGTGGTTTGTGGTTGGTGTTTTGTGTACATATCCATTTTTGCGGTAACGGCTTCTATTGGTTCCGCTCTTACAGCGGGTCACTTGGAGAAGCGCCAAGTAACCAAGCGCTCTTGCCCCTTTCGTTCGGTGCCTCGCCCAGGCTCGGCATGCCCTCGCTCCGGTCCTGCTCCGTGGGCCCGCCGCCATCGGCCATCCATGGCCGGGGGCGGCTAACCCGGCATCCATGCCGGGTTGCCCACTGCGCAGAACCTGCGCTCGGCCTCTCGAGGGGGCGCTCAGATCAAAAGCGGAAGGCGAGCTAACGCTCGGCCTGATGAGTGGTGAAAAGCAAAAGCGTATGGGGTTCCCTGTAGGAGCCGGCTTGCCGGCGAAAAACGTCTGGGCGACGCGTTCATTCAGACAGCCCGCGTTATCGTTGACGTCCATCGCCAGCAAGCTGGCTCCTACAAGGGAAATGCATATGCGTTTGGATAAATACGATCAACTGTAGGAGCCGGCTTGCTGCGGGCGGCGTTCCGACGATGGCGGTGGGTCAGTCGAGAAATAAGTTGGCGGACCCACCGCTATCGCCAGCAAGCCGGCTCCTACAGGGGGATGCGTACGAAGAAAGAGCCAGGTCGGCTGGCAGGCCGCCTCGCTTTTGCTTGGTTTTTGATTTTGATCTGCCCCGTCGGCAGGCCGAGTGGAGGTTCTGCGCAGTGGGCAACCCGGCATGGATGCCGGGTTAGCCGCCCCCGGCCATGGATGGCCGATGGCGGCGGGCCCACGGAGCAGGACCGGAGCGAGGGCATGGCGAGCATTAGCGAGCCACCGTACGTCAGGGGCAAAGCCTTTTGCTTACTTTTCGGCGTCTGGAAAAGTGAGTCGCTGTAAGAGCGAAACCGCCAGCCGCCGTTACCGCAGCAATGGATATGCACACCATCAAAAAACGCGCCCGACACACAACCTTCGCGGGCAGGCCTCGCTCCTACAGGTTCCAACGCCAAACTCAGGCCAGGCTTTTGCTGACTACTTCAAACACATCGCTGGACAGTTGACCCGAAGCACGAATCCGCTCCAGCTCCCCTTTCATCAACGCCTGACGAGCATCGTCGTATTTGCGCCAGCGCGTCAGCGGCGCCAGTTGGCGAGAAGCAATCTGCGGGTTGAACCCGTTCAGTTCGATGACCAGATCCGCCAGGAAGCGATACCCCGAACCATCCGCCGCATGGAAGTTGATCAGGTTCTGCCCGGCAAACGCGCCGATCAACGCCCGCACCTTGTTCGGGTTCTTGATGTTGAACGCCGGATGCTGCATCAACTGACGCACCCGCTCCAGCCCGCCCGGCAACGTACTGCCCGCCTGAACGCTGAACCATTGATCCATGACCAGCGGATTGTCCTTGAAGTGCTCGGCAAAACCGGCCAGCGCCAAGGCTTTTTCTTCTTCGAACGGCGAATTCACCAACACCGCCAATGCCGTCAGGCGCTCGGTCATGTTGTCGCTGGTCTCGAACTGCTCAAGCGTCGCCGCCATTACTTGCGATTGACCGCTGAGCATCAGGTACGACAGCGCAATGTTCTGCAAGGCGCGACGGGCAAAGTGCTCGGCTTCGGCAATGTACGGGGTTTGTTTCGACAGAGCGCGGTTGGCCTGGTAACGCGACCACAACGCCTCGAACAAACCGTCTGCCAACGCCTTGCGGGCAAACTCGCGAGCGATGTGGATGGCATCGACGTCAGCCACTTCGCTGATCTCGGTCAGATACGCCTCACCCGGCAGCGAGAGCATTTCGGCGACCATCGCCTGATCCAGCGTCTCGTCCGACAGCACGGTACGCAAGGCCGAAATCAGGCGCTGATCCAGCACCAGCTTCTCGCCCTTCTGCTGTTGCGCGATCAGCTCTTGCAGCACTTGCACCGACAATTGCTGACCGGCATCCCAGCGGTTGAAACCGTCGCTGTCGTGCTGCATCAGGAACATCAGTTGGTCGCGGTTGTACGGGAAGCTCAGTTTCACCGGCGCCGAGAAGCCGCGCAGCAACGAAGGCAGCGGTTGCTCAGCGATATCGACGAAGGTGAAGGTCTGTTCGGCTTCGGTCACCGAAATGACGCGCGAGGTGCCCTGGGCGCTGGCTTCGCCGGACAGGCGCAAGGCAACAGGCGCGCCTTTGGAATCCAGCAGGCCCAATTCAACCGGGATCACGAACGGCAGTTTTTCAACCTTGTCCGGGGTCGCCGGGCAGCTTTGACGGAACGTCAGGCTGTAGGTTTTCGCTGCAGCGTCGTAGGACTCGCTCACCGCCAGACGCGGCGTGCCAGCCTGGCTGTACCAGCGTTTGAACTGGGTCAGGTCGACACCGTTGGCATCTTCCATGGCCTTGATGAAGTCATCGCAGGTCACGGCCTGGCCGTCATGGCGCTCGAAATACAGGTCGCTGCCTTTACGGAACCCGTCGGCGCCGAGCAAGGTGTGGATCATGCCGACCACTTCCGAGCCCTTTTCGTACACGGTCAGGGTGTAGAAGTTGGAAATCTCGATGAAGCTGTCCGGGCGCACGGCGTGGGCCATGGGACCTGCGTCTTCGGCGAACTGATGAGTGCGCAGGTAAGCCACGTCCTGGATGCGCTTCACGGTGGCCGAGTTCATGTCGGCGGAGAAACCGGAATCGCGGAACACCGTGAAGCCTTCCTTCAGCGACAACTGGAACCAGTCGCGGCAGGTCACGCGGTTGCCCGACCAGTTGTGGAAGTATTCGTGAGCGACGATCGCTTCGACACGCTGATGCGCGGCGTCGGTCGCGGTTTCGGCGCGAGCCAGCACGGCGCTGGAGTTGAAGATGTTGAGGCCCTTGTTCTCCATGGCGCCCATGTTGAAGTCGTTGACCGCAACGATCATGAAGATGTCCAGGTCGTATTCACGACCGTAGACCTCTTCGTCCCAGCGCATGGATTTCTTCAGGCTGTTCATGGCGTGCTGGCACTTGTCGATGTTTTCCGGCTCGACGTAGATGCGCAGCGCCACGTTGCGCTCGGTCATGGTGGTGAAGGTGTCTTCGACGCACCACAAATCACCGGCCACCAGTGCGAACAGGTACGCCGGTTTCTTGAACGGGTCTTCCCAGGTCGCCCAATGGCGGCCGTCTTCGCCAGGACCGCTGGCAATCGGGTTGCCGTTGGACAGCAGCACCGGGTAGCTGTGCTGTTCCGCGACGACCGTGGTGGTGAACGTGCTCATCACGTCCGGGCGGTCGAGGTAATAGGTGATCTTGCGGAAGCCTTCGGCCTCGCACTGGGTGCAGAACATCGTGCCGGACTTGTACAGGCCTTCCAGCGCGGTGTTGGTTTCCGGGTGAATGCGTACGCTGGTGTCGACCGTGAAGCTGGTGCTGGTCGGATGCAGCGTCAGATGGTTCTCGGTCAACTGATAGTCGGCAGCCGTCAGTTCGCGGTCGGCCAGGGTCACCGACAGCAGATCGAGTTGCTGACCGTCCAGCACCAGCGGCGGCAAGCCCGGGCCACGCTCAGGGTTGCGGCGCATCACCAGTTGCGCATGGACCAGGCTGTGGTCCTCGAACAACTCGAAGGTCAGGTGCGTCTCGTCGATCAGGTACTCAGGCGCCTGATAGTCTTTCAAATAGATCATCTTCGGTTGTTCGGTGCGCATGCTGGAGTCCTTACTGATGCACGGCGAGCTGATAAGCCGTGTATTTACGAATATTGATCACGCCGGTGTCGAAGATCAGGTACTGGCCCTTGATCCCCAGCAGCGTGCCTTCGGCAATCGGGTTCTTGTCCAGGTTGAAGCTGACGATTTTGGCCGGGTACTGCTCCACCGGATAACGGATTTCCAGCGGCTCGGCATCGCTAATAGTCTGGATCGCCTGCAGACCAAATCGTTCCTGCAAGGTTTGCAGGCCTTCGGCGCAGCTTTCAAACAGCTGATCGCGTACTTCGGTCAGGTCCACCGAAACCGCTTCGCCCTTGAGTAAAGCACGCCAGTTGGTCTTGTCCGCCACCTGACTGCGGAACAGGTCTTCGACGAAGCCTGACTGCTGACGGGTCGCAACACGCATGATCGGCAACGCCTGACGAGCACCCTGGTCGATCCAGCGTGTCGGCAGTTGGGTCGCGCGGGTAATCCCGACTTTGATCCCGGACGAGTTCGACAGGTACACGATGTGATCGGTCATGCAGAACTTCTCGCCCCACTCCGGCTCACGGCAGGTGCCGGCGTCGTAGTGGCAGCGCTCCGGGCTCATGATGCAGATATCGCACTGCGCCAGTTTGGTCATGCACGGGTAGCAGTAACCCTGGCTGAAACTGGTTTTGGTCTTGCGTCCGCAATGGCAGCAGTGGATCGCCCCCAGGTATTCCAGACGTACCGTGGTGCCGATCAACGGGTTGACCGGCACTTCGACATCGTCCAGACGAAACGCGTACTGCACGTCGGCCCCGTCCAGGCGGGCCGACATTTTACTGATTGCACCGCGGCCAATCTCGATCAATGGATGGCATCCGACTTGAACAGGATATTCGGCACTTCAATCGACTTCGAGCCGCATTCCTGCACGCCCATGTAACCGGTGCGCTGGTCTTCGGGCAGGTTCTGGATTTCCCAGGCGATCATCGCTTGCAGCGACAGTTCGCGTTGTTCGGCGGTGAGTTTGCCACCGTCGGACCATTTGCCGATTTCCACCGCCAGTTTCAGGCTCTGGTAGATATCGGGGGTGATGTTTTTGATCATTTCGTTAAAAGAGGACATCAAGGTCTCCGAACTTACATAACTTTTTTAGGCGGCCAGTTTACGGCGGTTGTACAAACCACCCAACAAACCGGTGAAGCATCCGATGAGTAACCCGCCGACGTGGGCGGCGTTCGCAATTTCACCGAAGCCGATCATCGAGACCAGCCCGGACAGGCACAGCAGCAGCCACACCAGCATCATCACCAGCACCCCGCGAGGCAGGCGATAAGCGCGGTTCGGCGACAGGATCTGAAAGATCCAGCAATGCCCGAGCAGGCCATACAACACGCCGGACAACCCGCCAAACAAGGTCGGGCCGCTGAAATAAAACTGCGCGTAGTTCGACACCAGGGCGAACAGCAGGGTCAGGCCAATCAGGTTGATGCCGCCTTGACGCGACTCAATGCGTCGCCCCAGTTCCCAATACCACATGCCGTTCATGGCCAGGTGGAGGATGCCGAAGTGGATCAGCATCGGCGTCACCAGACGCCACCACTGCCCCGCTGCCAGGCTGTCGGCCAATGGCGTGAAATGGATGTATTCGCCGACCACCCGGAAATCGAGGAAGGTCAACCAGCGCATCGTGTCGAGGTTTTCGCCCAGCAGCGTCACCGCACCGACGATCAGGCTCAGCAGCAGCACCGCCGCCGTCGCTTTGGCGTGGCGCAATTGCTCGACGAAACCAGGACGCTTCGCGGTTATCGTCACCGGGATGTCCAGTTGCTGATCGGGATCACCCGTCGGAAAACGCTCGTACAACGCACGCACGTCTTCACTGATATTGGCGGGCACCCACAACACCTGCTCGCCCTGCTCTTCGCTGACCCGATGCGGCACCTGCATGCGTTGCAGCAGTTTGACGAACCCGCTCAGATCCACCGCCAGCGGCAGGCGTAAAACGGCCACGGCGCTCATCGAAGTGCCTCCGGCCGTTCGACGTCGACCCAGACGAATTTGTGCGGATCGAGCCGGGTTTCCTGATCCAGTCGATAGGCGACCAGCTTGCCGTAAAGCACCGCGCTGTAATCCAGGCAGGCCAGGTTCGGACGGATCGGCGCCGGTTTGCCGCTGCGCCAGTAGTGGCCGACGAACAACAAGGGTTCGTCAACGCCATAGCGCAGCAAGGTGTTTTTCTCGGTGGACGACAGCGGCGTCCGGGCGACGGGTTCCGGTAAAGCGTCAGGCTGGAACACGATGTCTCCGTAGGTTTGCGGGTCGTCTTCCCAGAATTTGGTGCGGAAGAACGAGCGCGTCAGGCCATCGCCGCTGGTCATGGTCAACCCGTCAGGCAAGCGCATGTCGGTGCCGCGCAGCAAACGGTCGAACACGGTGCAGGCAAAACTGCCCGGCACGGCCGAGGCCTGGAGGAAATGTTCATCGACGCAGCCGTCGTGAAACAGAGCGCGTAGCGGCTCGATCAGGCCCGAATCCCAGCAGGCGTGAACCACACGGAAACGCCCGGCATCCACAAACAGCGGCAGTTCGTAGAACCATTGCTGGAAGTCATGCCAGTCCGCGGGATGGTCTTCAAACTGGGTCAGGGTTTCACCCAGCAGGCGCGCATGACGTGGCGTGTGCTCACGGACGAATTGCTTGCCGCTGCCCGGCGGCGCTGGCGTGCTCCAGCCGAGCGCGTTGAATTCATGGTTGCCCATGATGCACAACGCCTGGCCAGCCTCGACCATGTCGTGGACGATGTGCAGCGCCTCGCGAATCCGCGGGCCGCGGTCGATGATGTCACCGACGAACACCGCCATGCGCGACGGATGCCGCCAGACGCCGCCCTGTTTGTGATAACCAAGCAGGTCGAGCAAGTGCTCAAGGGTCAGGGCGCAACCGTGCACGTCACCGATAAGGTCATAACTTCGCGCGGGATCGAGCATCAGTCGCCTCCACCCCCCAACTTGCTGCCCCAGCCGAGTTTGGTCCGGCAGACTTCGTAGTAGTTGTGGTCAAGCGGATGAATCAGCCGCAGCTTCTGCGCTTTCTTGCTCACGGTGATGGTGTCACCCGGCGCGCAGGTGAAGTGGTTCTGCCCGTCACAGGAGACTTGCGGGTAGATCTGCATATCCTTGGACACGACGATTTTCAGCTCACTGTTGCCATCGACCACAATCGGTCTACCCGACAAGGTATGGGGGTACATCGGCACAATCACAATAGCGTCAAGTTTGGGGTGCATGATCGGGCCGCCCGCCGACAGCGCGTACGCGGTCGAGCCGGTCGGCGTGGAGACGATCAGGCCGTCGGCCTTCTGGCTGCAGACGAACTGGCCGTCGATGTACAGCTCGAACTCGATCATGCGCGTCGATTTGCCGGGGTGCAGCACCACATCGTTCAGCGCATCGCCCTGGCCAATGGCCTCGGCGTGGCGGCGGACTTCGGCTTGCAGCAGGAAGCGGTTTTCCACCAGATAGTGGCCGTCGAGTACTTCCGCGACTTTGACTTCCAGTTCATCGGGGCGAATATCGGTCAGGAAACCGAGGCTGCCACGGTTGATGCCGAGCACCGGAATATTGTGTCGGGCCAGTGCGCGTGCGGCGCCAAGCAGGCTGCCGTCACCGCCGACCACAATCACCATGTCACAGACTTCACCGAGCATCTTGCGCGATGAAGTTTGCAGGCCATGACCCGGCAGGACTTCAGCGATGGTGTCTTCGAGGATCACGTGCAGGTGACGATCGAGCAGAAACCGTTTCAGTCGGCGGACGGTATCCAGCACCTGCGAACTGCCCAGGCGACCGATGATGCCGATATTACGAAATTGCTCCATGGTGCCCCTACGGTTTGCGACGGCGAAAACCACGATTATGGGCGAAAGCGCGGGATAGACAAAATCCTTTCAGCCACAAGGGCGCACTCAGGTTTAGGGCTATGCTCGCAAGATGATCCTATTTCCCGATTTGCTGCAGTTACCCCACCAGTTGCGCCACCCCGAGGTCCGCGACCTGGCCTGGGTCATCCTCGCGCCGCCGATGCTGGAGGTCACGCCGTGGCCGCAACGTCATCCACTGGCGGGCAGTGACTGGGTGCAAGCGCCGGAACGGCTGGAACTCTGGCTACGGCAACTGGATCACGACAGCTACGACTTGCTGCACTGGCTGGCCCAGGCCCGGACCCGGCGCCTGGGTCTGTATTACGAACGGCTGTGGCAATACGCGGTGCGCCATGCACCGGGCATCGATCTGATTGCCGCGAACATGCCAATCCGTCGCGAAGGCCACACGCTGGGCGAACTGGACATGCTGCTGCGCGATCGCGACGGCGTGCATCACCTGGAACTGGCGATCAAGCTTTACCTCGGCCCGCAAAATGGCGCGGGGCATAACACCGCGCACTGGCTGGGGCCAGGCTGCCACGATCGGCTGGACCGCAAACTGGCGCACCTGAGCCAGCATCAGCTGCCGATTTCCGCGCGACCGGAGAGCCGCGAGGTCCTGGCGGCGCTGGACATCCAGCAGTTCAGTGCGCATTTGTGGCTGGGCGGCTATCTGCTTTATCCGTGGCCGGGGCAATCCGAAGCCCCAAGCGGTGCGCACCCACAGCATTTGCGCGGTAGCTGGCTGCATCAAAAGGACTGGAATGATTTTGTCACGCAGCGCCCGTTCGGTCGCTGGCAACCCCTGCCCCGCCATGCCTGGCTGGCGCCGGCGCACTACCCGGCCGAGCAGACCTGGAGCACGCAACAGCTGCAAGCGTGGCTGAGCGATCTGGAACCGCAGGCGCCGGCGCAGTTGCTGGTGCGGTTGATCGAGAATGCGAATGGGGAGTGGGAGGAAGCGGAGCGGTTGTTTCTGGTGGCGGACCTTTGGCCGAATGTGCCGGGCAGTGGTTGAGATTTGCGGTATCCGGGAGGACGTCATCGCCGGCAAGCCGGCTCCTACAGTTGTTCACAAGTCCTGTAGGAGCCGGCTTGCCGGCGATAGGGTCGATGCGGTCTAAACGGACAACCGCACAGCCAACGCCGCCAACGTCACCAACAACACCGGCACCGTCAACACAATCCCGACCTTGAAGTAATACCCCCAGCCGATCCGAATGCTCTTGCGCTCCAGCACGTGCAGCCACAACAACGTCGCCAGGCTGCCAATCGGCGTAATCTTCGGCCCTAGGTCACTGCCGATCACGTTGGCGTAGATCATCGCCTCCTTCACCACTCCGCTCGCCTGACTCGCGTCAATCGACAGCAGACCAATCAGCACCGTCGGCAGGTTATTCATGATCGACGACAGCAGCGCCGTCAACACACCCGTGCCCATGGCCGCGCCCCAGACGCCGTAACCGGCAAAACCGTCCAGCCAACCCGCCAAGTATCCGGTGAGCCCGGCGTTACGCAGGCCGTAGACCACCAGATACATGCCCAGCGAGAAAATCACGATCTGCCATGGCGCTTCTTTCAGCACCTTGCGCGTGGAAATCTTGTGGCCTCGGGCAGCAATGGCCAGCAGCAACGCCGCGCACACCGCCGAAATGGCGCTGATGGGAATACCCAGCGGTTCCAGCGCAAAGCACCCGATCAGCAGGATCAGCAACACCGCCCAACCGGCATAAAACGTCGCCTTGTCGTGGATCGCACTGGACGGATGTTCCAGTTGCTCAGGGTCGTAATCCTTGGGAATGTCGCGCCGGAAAAACCACATCAACACCGCCAGTGTCGCCGCAACGCTCACCAGGTTGACCGGAACCATCACCGCCGCGTAGCGATTGAAGCCGATGTGGAAGAAGTCGGCGGAAACGATGTTCACCAGGTTCGACACCACCAGCGGCAGGCTGGCAGTGTCGGCAATAAACCCGGCGCCCATCACGAACGCCAGGGTCGCCGCCGGGGAAAAGCGCAACGCCAGCAGCATGGAAATCACGATAGGCGTGAGGATCAGCGCCGCCCCGTCGTTGGCAAACAAGGCCGAGACCAGCGCGCCGAGCAGCACCATGTAGGCAAACAACTTGCGCCCACTGCCCCGCCCCCACCGCGCGACATGCAGTGCCGCCCAGGCAAAGAACCCCGCCTCATCCAGCAACAGGCTGATGATGATCAACGCGACAAAAGTGCCGGTGGCGTTCCAGATGATCTGCCACACCAGCGGAATATCACTGAGGTGCACCACACCGAAAATCAGCGCCAGCACGGCGCCGAACACCGCACTCCAACCGACACCGAGGCCTTTGGGCTGCCAGATCACCAGGGTGATGGTCAGCAGGAAAATCAACGACGCAATGAGCATGCAAAGCAGCCTTCAACAGAAATCAGGGATTAACAGCAACGTACGGGGCGATCGGTCATGGCTTGAAGGCGTGCGACATCGGCAGCCAGCCAGCCTTGATGTTCAGCCAGTGCGCCGTGCAGCAGAGTGACGACCCAAGGCGCCAGGTCCGGGTGCAGGCGATAGAACACCCATTGCCCCTGACGGCGGTCCGCCAACAGCCCATTGCTACGCAAGAGCGCCAGGTGACGGGAAATTTTCGGCTGACTCAAGTCCAGCCCGGCGGTCAACTCGCACACGCACAACTCGCCTTCGCGGGCGATCAACAGCGCGATACGGCTGCGCGTGTCATCGGCCAGGGCCTTGAAAACATCGACGGGACTGTAAGAGTCGGACATACAGGGAAACGCCTCCGGACAAACGAGGCGTGAATATATGGAATTTCGAATATCCAGTAAAGCAAAGTCTGGAAACGTTTGTTTGTGCAGCCGCTGCCGAGCCTGCATTCGGCAGCGGCTATCAAAGTGGTTTTCAGACTTTCTTATGCTGCTCGACCCACTGCCCGTAAGCATTGATGAAACTCTGCAAAAACGGCTTCACCGTCTCGGACAATCTGCCCGCTTCATCGAAGGCCGAACCGGCACCGCTCAAGTAGGCTTCCGGTTGTTGCATGCAAGGCACATTGAGAAACACCATGGACTGGCGCAAATGATGGTTGGCGCCAAACCCGCCGATAGCCCCCGGTGAACAGCTGATCACCGCACCCGGCTTGCCACCCCAGGCGCTCTTGCCATATGGACGCGAACCGACGTCGATTGCGTTCTTCAACGGCGCAGGAACCGAACGGTTGTATTCCGGGGTGACGAACAGCAACGCGTCGGATGAACTCACTTGTTGCCGGAAAGTGCTGTAGGCTGCCGGCGGTGATTCGCCATCGATGTCTTCGTTGTAGAGCGGCAAGTCGCCAATTTCGACGATGTTGAGCTTGAGATTTGCAGGTGCCAGATCGGCCAGGGCCAACGCCACCTTGCGGTTGATCGATTCCTTTCTCAAGCTGCCGACCAGAACGGCGATCGTGTAGACATTGCTCATGGAAGATTCTCGACTGTCCGATGGAAAGAGCTTGTAGTTATAGATGACGATTCAAGCAGTGGGCGACTGAAAAACGCCGCCCCTGACTATTTTTTTCCTGTAGGAAAACTTACCTCGCCCAACCACGGTCTACAGAACCGCAAATTGAGTGATTTATCTCCAGAGGTTCTAAGCAGATGGCAGCAGTACTCGTCAGTCAGTTCCATGCAAGAGACGCGGAAGGCCGTGTCTATTCCGTGCATGAGTTCCAGGAATCCACCCCTTCGGCAGACGGCCTCACCGCTGTCACCACCTACAAGCTGGCCATTGGCGATCGCGTCAACAAGCTTGATGAAAACGAGTTTCTGCTGGTGCAATCGGGCGTCACCCTCATTCGTGAACCCGAAGCCAGCGTCGCCTCATAACCTCGCGTTATGAGCAGAAGTCTTATGCGCGGACTTGGGTTAGGATTCAGCCACTGACTCCCTCACCTGCTGAACATGGACTTCACGCATGCGTTTACGTCATATCGAAGTGATCCAGGCGCTCCTGCAGACCGGTCACCTTGGCACCGCCGCCGAATGGCTGCAGCTGCCAGTGGCCGAGGTCGAAGGCATTCTGCGTGACGCTGAGAGTCAGTTGGGTTTCATGCTGTTTTCCAGCGTGCGTGGACGCTTGCAAGCCACGCGCGAGGCGCGGGAGCTCCAGGTCGAAATCGCCCACGTCTACGATGCGCTCGAGCCGGTCCTGCGACTGGCCAGCAGCCTCAAGCAATATCAGGCCCCACCCCTTCGCATTATTTGCACGCCGCCCCTGGCACAACAGTTGTTGCCACAGAGCATCGCGGCGTTGCGTCGGCGTCTCCCCGACGTGCCTTGCTGCCTCCTGAGCCAACCCACCCGCGACATCGTCAGAAGCCTGCTGCTGCGCGAAAGCGATCTGGGCCTGAGCCTGCACGATCCCGACCACGCCGATATTCATTGCCAGGTAATTGCCCAGGGCAAACTCCAGCTGCTGGCCCCCCATGGCTGGCTGCAACCGAAGCAGAAATACATTTCGCTGCAAGACCTGGCGGGGCAGTCGATGGTCGGCCTGGAAGGTCATGATCCGCTGAGCCCGGCACTCGACAACAAACTGCACGCCCTGCGCCCTGCCCCGGTGATTCACACTCGGGTTCAGACTCACCAGATGATGCGCAGCATGGTCGAAGCCGGTGAAGGCTTGGCGATTGTCGACCCGTTCACCGCGCTCGGGGCCAAATCCGCCGGCCTGGATGCTTGCCCGCTGGCGCCCGCCGTGCCGATCAGCGTCTACGCCCTGACCCTGAAGAACGGCGAGCCTTCCCCCGCCCTTCAGGCACTGCTGGACATCGTCACGGAACAAGCCGTGGCGATGTTGGCGAGCTGATCGGGCTTTCCAGCGGATTGTCGAATAATCGATACCAGAACAATGCGATTTCGGCGGTGTTCGGGTCGATGCCGCGATAGCGCAGATGATCGACACCCCCCATCACATAACCGCAGCGCTCATACAGCCGACATGCGCCCAGATTGTTGTTCTGGGTTTCTAGCATGATGCCCGGCAGTTTTTTCTTGCGGCTCCAGAACTGCGCCACATCAAGCAGCGCCTTGGCCACGCCATGCCGGCGGGCGGGCGCGTGGACCGCCAACTCGTCGATATGGGCAAAGCCGTTCCAGTTGGTGCTGACCACCAGGTGGCCCACCGGCTCATCATCGAGATAGGCCATGAAAATCGCGCTGTCGGCGGCGTCGCGGAAACTGCTGAATTCCTCGGGATCGATGCCATAGCACTTGCGGTAAGGGGTGATTGGCGTGACCGACCACTGCTCCATCGGTTTGCCGATTTCGGCGGCGACATAGGCCGTGACTTCAAAACTGAAATCACTGCCCCAGATGTAAGCCGCAAAGCCGTCGTCGGCAACGCGAACCGACAGCCCTGGGTATTTCGGATTCATGACCGGTTGCATACTGGGAAAGGTCCTCACTCCTTGATGCAATCGACGGTGTAATGCCGCCCATTGCCCTCGTCTTCGTGTTGCAAGCCGTGCACATCGACGACAAACCCCGGGAAACTGCTATCGAACGTGCGGGCAAACGCCAGGTAATCGATGATCGAGCGGGTCGACTCGGTGAAGCGTTCGCCGGGCATGATCAACGGAATCCCCGGCGGGTACGGCACCAACATCACCGCGGCAATGCGGCCGCCCAGTGCATCGATGGACACGGCTTCCACCTCGCCACGCACCAGATGATCATAAGCGTCAGCCGGCTTCATGGCGATTTCCGGCAACACGGTGTACATGCGCTTGAGATGTTTGGCCGTGGCATTGCTGCGGTAACAGGCGTGCAGTTGATCGCACAAATCGCGCAGCCCCATACCCTTGTAACGCGCGCCTTCCTGCTGCGCCACGCAGGGTAGGCAGGTCACGAGGCTGACGTTGGCGTCATAACTGCGCTTGAACTCCAGCAACTCGGTCAGCAGCGTGCTCCATTTGCCCTTGGTGATGCCCATGGAGAACAGCACCAGAAACGAATAGAGCCCGGTCTTCTCGACCACCAGCCCACGCTCCCAGAGGAATTTGCTGACCACCGCCGCCGGAATCCCGCGTTCGCTCAACGCACCGCCGGCGGTGAGGCCCGGCATCACCAGCGTGACTTTGACCGGATCGAGCAGCACATAGTCATCGGTCACGCCGCCAAAGCCGTGCCAGTCGGCATCAGGTTGCAGCAGCCAGTCTTGCGTCACCACGCGCTCGATGCCTTCCACCGACGGCGGCTGCCAGATGGAAAACCACCAATCATCAGCGGCAATATGCTGACGCAAATTCGCCAGTGCCCGACGGAAACTCAGGGCTTCGTCGAACATTTCCTGCAACAGCGAGCGACCCGCCGGACCTTCCATCATCGCCGACGCCACATCCAGAGAGGCGATGATGCTGTACTGCGGCGACGTGGAGATGTGCATCATGAACGCTTCGTTGAAGCGGTCGCGATCCAGTTGCCGCGCACCGCCGTCCTGGACGTGAATCATCGAGGCCTGACTGAACGCCGCCAACAGTTTGTGGGTGGAATGAGTGGTGAACACCAGCGGGCTGTCCGCACTGCGCGCAGTGCCCATGCCGTAACGCCCGGCAAAAAATTCGTGAAACGCCGCATAGGCATACCAGGCCTCATCGAAATGCAGCACTTCGACGCTGTTGCCCAGGCTTTGCTTGATCAGTTCGGCGTTGTAACAGAGCCCGTCGTAGGTCGAATTGGTCACCACTGCCAGTTTGACCTTGGGCGCACGGCCATTGGTCAACGGGCTGGCGTCGATCTTGGCCTGAATCGATTCGCGGCTGAATTCACTCAGCGGAATCGGGCCGATGATTCCCAGCTCGTTGCGTTCCGGGCACAGGTACAACGGAATCGCGCCGGTCATGATGATCGAGTGCAGCACCGACTTGTGGCAGTTGCGGTCTACCAGCACCAGGTCATCGCGGGCGACCATCGAATGCCAGACGATCTTGTTGGCAGTCGAGGTGCCATTGATCACGAAAAAGGTGTGATCGGCGCCAAAGTTGCGCGCCGCTCGCGCTTCCGCCTCGGCCAGAGGGCCAGTGTGGTCGAGCAGCGAACCGAGTTCCGGCACCGATACCGACAAGTCCGAGCGCAGAGTGTTTTCCCCAAAGAACTGGTGAAACGCCTGCCCCACCGGGCTCTTGTGATAGGCCACGCCGCCACCATGGCCGGGCGTGTGCCAGGAATAATTGGAGTCGGCGGTGTGTTGCACCAACGCCTTGAAGAACGGTGGCAGCAGGCCATCCAGGTATTTGCGTGCGGCTCGTGCGACCTGCCGTGCCAGAAACGGCACGGTGTCTTCGAACAAATAGAGAATACCGCGCAGCTGATTGAGCTCGTCCATTGCATCGGCGGGGGCGTTTTCCAGCGTCACCTGCTCGCCCAGCGCGAAAATCGGCAAATCCGGCGCACGCACCCGCGCCAGACCGATCAGTTCGGCCATGTTCTGCAACAGATGGGAGTTGGCGCTGGGGTCTTCGGCGGCGATCAACATGCACGAGAGGCCATGATGGGTCGACGCGACCAACCGCCCTTCGGTGTAATCCACTGCCGAGACAATGCTGAAACCTTCCTGCTCCAGCTCCCGGGCGATGCCACGCACCCGATCACCGGCAACCGTGTCGGCCTTGATGTCGCGATGGACGATCAAGACCGGGAATCTCAAATCTTTATACATGGGGCTCAGTGTCCTGAGGCGGCAGTCCGTAGCCTGCCAATAACCTCAGGGTAGAGGGTTGAGGCGCTTGTGGCGAGTGCAATGCCCCGAAATGGGTCATCGATATCATTGGTGGATCGCATGCCCCTGTAGGAGCCGGCTTGCCGGCGATCGCGTCCGTTCAGGCAATGAACGTGTCGACTGCCCCGCCGCAATCGCCAGCAAGCTGGCTCCTACAGATTCGATGTCTATCCGCGAGATTCAAGCCTGAGCTTCAGCCTCAAGCAGTTGCTGCCACAACGATGGCGCACCAGCGGATTTGGCGATGACTTCCAGACGGGCCATGTGCTGCGCCAAATCATCTTCACTGGCGCGGATGATGCGGGTTGGCTGGCGATCGGCCGGCAAACGGCGGATCTCCGTGGCCGAGTTGTCCGCACCTTCGCCGGACCCGTTGCCGTCGGACGCATTGCCGGCCAGCGACAGGCTGGTCTGGCCGCCGGTCATGGTCAGGTAAACGTCGGCGAGAATCTCGGAGTCGAGCAAGGCGCCGTGAAGCTCACGGCCGGAGTTGTCGACGCCATAACGTTTGCACAAGGCGTCGAGGCTGTTGCGCTGCCCCGGGTGACGTTCCCGGGCCATCATCAGGGTGTCGAGGATCGAGCAGTGTTGCGTGATGTCCGCACGATCGTGCTGGCCCATCAGGGCGAATTCGTTGTTGATGAAGCCAACGTCGAACGCCGCGTTATGGATGATCAGCTGCGCGCCCTTGATGAATTCGAAAAACTCATCAGCCACTTCAGTGAAGCGCGGCTTGCCCACCAGGAATTCGTTGGTGATGCCGTGAACGCCGATGGCGCCTTCATCACTCTCGCGGTCCGGTTGCAGGTAAACGTGAAAATGCCGGCCGGTCAGGCGCCGACCGATCAACTCGACACAACCGATTTCGATAATCCGGTGGCCGTCGGTCACCGGCATGCCGGTGGTTTCGGTATCGAGTACAACGGATCTGGTGGCCATCAGTGCTCAGCTCTCAACGGGTCAATCGTGCAAAAACGGCGATGTTAACACGCCCACGGGATCAGGCGTGCGCACAGGCAAATGACTGAAGCTCATGCAGTTTTTAACAATCATTAGCAATGTTCATAAAGTTTGGCAAAGAACGGCTTGATAGCGTGCGCGGCTTGTTTCCGATGGATTTGAGCTCGTCATGACCACCACACAATCGCTACGCCTGCTGGTCCTGGGCGGCTGCCTGATCGCAACCACCGCCCAGGCCACCAGTTTTGTAATCAGCACCGATATCACGTTGAGCCTGACCTTGAGTTCGTCCAAGGGCACGAGCGGATCATTCAAGGACGACAAGATTGTGCTGGCGGCCAAGGATGATGCGGCAGCATTTGTGGCGAGTGACGGGGAGATTCGCGGAGCGCGGATTGAAGCGGCATTCGAGAGGATTCGTGGCGGACTGAGCGATCAGTATTCAGACCAACAACTGGCCAACGCCATTTTGATGCTGTGAACACCGATCTTGTAGGAGCCGGCTTGCCGGCGATAGGTCCTGAGCCTTGTATTGATCTCGGGAACGCTATCGCCGGCAAGCCGGCTCCTACAAAGGTCAGGCTTGTTTGTAACCGCGCACTTCATCCACGCCACGGTTAGCCAACTGGTCGGCCCGCTCGTTGCCGTGATGCCCGATGTGCCCGCGCACCCACTTCCAGGTGACGTTGTGGCGGTTGACCTGCTCGTCCAGCAATTTCCACAGGTCAGCATTTTTTACCGGTTCTTTCGCTGCCGTTTTCCAGCCGCGCTTCTTCCAGTTGTCCATCCATTCGTTGATGCCTTTCATCACATACTGCGAGTCCGTCACCAGCAGCACGTCGCAGGAACGCTTCAGTTCTTCCAGCCCGCGAATCGCGCCCATCAGCTCCATACGGTTGTTGGTGGTGTTGGCTTCGCCACCCCAGAGTTCTTTTTCAACGCCCTTGCACACCAGCAATGCGCCCCAGCCGCCTGGGCCAGGATTGCCCTTGCAGGCGCCGTCGGTGAAGAGTTCTACGCTATCGCTCATGCCAATCTATCCAGAAAATGCGGTGGCCCGCCGATCGTTGATCGACGATGCCCGAGGCCGGGACGCGCCCGGCCGGGAATATAAAAAGTGTTACGGCTCGATGTTGCGGCGGTTGACCTTGGCCATCGGCAATGGAATCAACTTGCCCATCGGCTCGCGACGTTCCTGACGAACCGGCCGCAGGCCGACCACGATCTTGCGCGCGACCAATAAATAGAAGCCGCCACCCGACAGTTGCCAGTCACCGGCCTTGCGCTCCCAACCGGCCAAACGGGCTTGCCAGGCCGGGGACGCAAGCGGCGGACGATAGCACCCGAAGCGGCGTTTCTCCAGCGCGAAGCCCAGCAGGTTCAGCCAGTCGGCGACCCGCGACGGCGAAATGCACCGAGCCTTGCGCAAGGCGTCATGGGCGAACACGTGGCGCAAGCCCCAGCTGCTCCAGGGGTTGATCCCGATGATCAGCAAATGCCCGCCAGGACGCACGCTGCTCGCCGCTTCGCGCAGCAAACCATGGGGCGACAGGCAGAAATCCAGGCCGTGCTGCAACACCACCACATCGGCAGCGTGCTCACTCAACGGCCAGGCCTGCTCTTCACACACGATCTCGACACCCGGCAATGGCGCACCCAGGCGCACATTGCGCTGGACCTGCGGCGCCGACGGCGGTGTCTCGGCCGAAGGACCGTAATGCACCAGATAGCCACCGAAGAAGCGCCCCAGCTCGTCTTCGAGCATGCGTCGTTCTTCGTCCAGCAGAAATTGCCCGATGGGGCCGGACAGCCATTCACGGGCCGCGCTGATCAGGGCCAGCCAGTCAGGATCAGCCTGAGCGAACGCTTTATCAGTCATTGCATTCTCCAACGCGCCAGGAAGTTCTAAGATGCGCCATTGTTTTCCGCTTGGCGAATCCGACGATGATACAGATCAGTGCCCTGCCCGCCTTCACCGACAACTACATCTGGTTGTTGCAAGACCCCGTCACGCGACGCTGTGCGGTGGTCGATCCCGGCGATGCCGCGCCGGTCCAGGCCTGGCTCGCGGCGAATCCGGGTTGGGCACTGAGTGATATTTTGATCACTCACCATCATCACGACCATGTCGGCGGTGTCAAACAGTTGAAAAAAGCGACGGACGCGAAGGTCTACGGCCCGGCCAGTGAAACCATTCCGGCGCGGGACGTCGCGCTCAAGGACAACGACCGTATCAGCGTGCTGGGTTGGGACTTCGAGGTGATCTCCGTTCCCGGCCATACCCTGGGGCACATTGCCTACTACCATCAGGACGTGCTGTTTTGCGGCGACACCCTGTTCGCCGCCGGTTGCGGACGGCTGTTTGAAGGCACGCCCGAGCAAATGCACACCTCGCTGACACGCCTCGCATCCCTTCCCGAGGATACGCAGGTGTATTGCACGCATGAATACACCCTGAGCAACCTGCGTTTCGCCGTAGCGGTCGAGCCCGGCAACCCACATACCGTCGAACGGCTGGCAAAAGTCACCGAACAACGTGCAGCGGGCATCATCACGCTGCCTTCGTCGATCGCTTTGGAAAAGCTGACAAACCCGTTTTTACGTGTCGGCGAAACATCTGTTAAAGAAAAAGTGGACGAACGGAATGGCACCTATAACCGGGCTCCGAGTGCGGTTTTTGCTGCTCTGCGCGCTTGGAAGGATAAGTTCTGAGAGGGCTTGCCGTTGGTGCGAAAAATCTGAATGGTTGACCGCAGAGGGTGCGCTTTCTAGAATCGCCCGACATTTTTGCCCGGAACTTACTTCCAGCCAATGTCGTCATCTATTCGTAAAGCCATCAATTCAGACGCATTGACCCGCTTGGCTCAAGCCATAGCGGTGGCTGTGTCCGCCACTCTGGCGGGCTGTTCCAGCCATGTGCCGCAGACCGACGCGGCACATACCCCGAACATCGCAGCGCGAGCCAAACAGAAGCCCATCTGGCTCAGCGAAAAGCCTAGCCCGCAAATTCCACAGGACGTCTGGGAGCGCATGCGCCAGGGCTTCCAGTTGCAGGAAGGCCTGGGCGTCAACCCGCGCATCGAGCAACAGCGCCTGTGGTTCGCCAGTAACCCTTCCTTCCTCGAAAACGCCGGCGAACGCGGCAGTCTCTACATTCACTACATCGTCGAACGCCTTGAAGAACGCAACATGCCGCTGGAACTGGCACTCCTGCCAGTGATTGAAAGCGCCTACAACCCAATGGCCTATTCCCGGGCCGACGCGGTTGGCCTGTGGCAATTCATTCCCTCCACCGGGCGTTACTTCAACCTGCGCCAGACCCGTTTCTACGATGGCCGTCGCGACATTACCGCGTCGACCACCGCCGCGATGGATTACCTGACCCGTCTGCACGACATGTTCAACGGCGACTGGCTGCTGGCCCTCGCGGCTTACAACGCGGGTGAAGGTACGGTCAGCCGGGCCATCGAACGTAACGAAAGACTTGGCCTGCCCACCGATTACTGGAACCTGCCACTGCCGTCGGAAACCCAGGCCTATGTGCCGAAGTTGCTGGCCCTGTCGCAAGTGGTCCTGGCGCCCGAAGCCTACGGCGTGAACCTCAACCCGATCGCCAACGAGCCGTATTTCCAGGCCGTCGAAATCAACCAGCGCATGGACCTGTCCAAGGTTGCAGCGGTGGCCAATATCGACGAAGACGAGTTGTTCCAGCTCAACCCGGCCTTCAAGCAGCGCACCACCACTCTGGACGGTCCTCAGCATTTGCTGGTGCCGACGTCCAAGGCGCAACTGCTGACCGCCAGCCTGTCGACCATGCGTCCTGAAGAGCTGATCAGCAAGAAGTCGCTCAAACCGGTGTTCGAAGGCGCAGACGATACCCAGATCGCCAGCCTCAAACGCGCCTACCGCGTGAAACGTGGCGACAACCTCGGCACCATCGCCAAGGCCAACAAGGTCGACGTGAAAGACCTGCAACGCTGGAACAAGCTGACCGGCAAGGACCTCAAGGTTGGCCAGACGCTGGTGATGCAGGACAAGACCAAGCGCAGCTCCGGACGCGTCAACACCGTAGTGGCCGCCAACACCAAAACGAATGGCAAGACGGACACCAAGAAACCGCAGACCCAATACAAGGTCCAGCAAGGTGACTCGCTGTACATCGTGGCCAAGCGTTTCAACGTTGAAATGCAGCACCTCAAGCGCTGGAACCCGCGTGTCGGCCAGGCGCTGAAGCCGGGTCAGATGTTGACGGTTGCTTCGCCGCACTAAAAAAAGCCCCTGACTTCAGGGGCTTTTTTTTGCCCAAATACCATAAACAGGTTCACACAACCTCTGTAGGAGCCGGCTTGCTGGCGATGGGCTCAAGTGCGCCGCGTTTAACCAGATTTCACGCGATATCGTTAACGACCATCGCCAGCAAGCTGGCTCCTACAGGGTTTGTGTACGACGAGCGATCAAATAGGTTTCCAAGCCTCCACAAGCGATCTGCCCCGGCAATTAACGGGTCGTTAAATCCCCGTCTTTTTCCTGTCCATACAAGCTGTTACTGTACGGCCCACAAAGCCCAAGCCGCCTGGATCGGATCTCTGACTTGAAGCGTCCCCTCCTCCTGCTCCTTATCAGCCTGGCCTTGAGCTCCTCCGCAAGTGCGACGATCAGCGAAAGCCATGGTTATGCGCAGTTCGGCACGCTCAAGTACCCGGCCAGATTTACCCATTTCGACTGGGTCAACCCGCAAGCGCCCAAGGGCGGTACGTTGCGGGTGATGGCGTTTGGCACCTTCGATACGCTCAACCCGTACACCTTCAAGGGCTCAAGCCCGGTTTCCACCGCGAATTTCCTGCAGTACGGCATCAACGAGCTCAACGAGCCGCTGATGGTCGGCACCGGCCAATACGCGCCGTCCGGCGACGAACCCACCTCCAGTTATGGCCTGATCGCCCAATCGGTGGAATACAGCGAAGACCGCAGCTGGGTGGTGTTCAACCTGCGCCCCGAAGCCCGCTTTCACGATGGCACGCCGATCACCGCGTATGACGTCGCGTTCTCTTATCGATTGCTGCTCAAGGAAGGCCATCCGCAATACCGCACCAATCTCCAGGAAGTGTTGCGGGTCGACGTGCTCAACCCACAGCGCATCCGCTTCGTCTTCAAGCGCGCTGGCAATCCACTGCTGATCTTGCGCCTGGGCGAGTTGCCGGTGCTGCCGCAGCATTACTGGAAAGGTCGCGACTTCAAGGCCACCACCTTCGAGCCGCCGCTGGGCAGTGGCCCTTATCGCATGACCTCGGTCACGCCCGGGCGCCAGATTGTGTTTGAACGGGTCAAGGATTACTGGGGCAAGGACCTGCCGGTCAATCGTGGCAAGTACAACGTCGACCGCATGGAAGTCGAGTTCTACCGCGACAGCGACGTCGCGTTCGAGGCCTTCAAGGCCGGCGAGTTCGACATCTACATCGAGCATCAGGCGAAGAACTGGGTTAACGGTTACAACTTCCCGGCCGTGCGACGAGGCGATGTCATCAAGGCGCAGATCCCGCACCAGATCCCGACCCAGAGCCAGGGCCTGTTCATGAACACCCGGCGCCCGGCCTTCTCCGACGCGAAGGTGCGCGAAGCGCTGGGGCTGATGTTCGATTTCGAGTGGACCAATCGCACGCTGTTCAGCGGCGCTTACAAGCGCGCCATGAGTTACTACCCCAACAGCGAATTCTCGGCCACCGGCCTGCCGGTCGGTCATGAGTGGTTGATGCTCAAGCCGTACCGCGAGCAATTGCCCGCCAAACTGCTCACCGAGCCGTTCAGCCTGCCGCAGACCCAAGGGCGCGGCATTCCGCGGGACACCATGCGCCAGGCCCTGAGCCTGCTCGCCGAGGCCGGCTGGAAGCTCAACGGTCAACGAGTCGAAAACGCCAAGGGCCAGCCGCTCTCGCTTGAGATCCTGCTGGTCAACCCGAATCTGGAACGCATCCTCCAGTCTTATGTCGAGAACCTCGCCAGTATCGGCATCGATGCCCGGTTGCGCACGGTGGACCGCGCCCAGTACAAACAGCGCCTCGACCAGTTCGATTTCGACATGATTCTGATGACCCTGAACCAGACCCTCAGCCCCGGTCTGGAGCAATGGCAGTATTTCCATTCCAGCCAGGTCGGGGTCAAGGGCAGCAAAAATTACGCGGGCATCGCCAACCCGGTGGTTGACCATTTACTCGAGCAACTGCTCGCCGCCCAGACCCGCGATGAACAGGTTGCCGCCGGCAAAGCCCTGGACCGCGTGTTGTTATGGCAGCACTACATCATTCCCAACTGGTACCTCAATTATCACCGCCTGGCCTACCGCAACCGGTTCGCCTTTGTCACCACGCCGCCCTATACGCTGGGCCTGAGCGCGTGGTGGCTGAAATCTTCGGAGAAAGATCGATGAAACCCGTACGCGCCCTGCTCTTGCAGGCCAGCGGCCTGTTGTTCGCCGGGCTGGCCTGCGCCGCGCCGCAACACGCCCTGACCTTGTACAACGAGCCGCCGAAATACCCGGCCGACTTCAAGCATTTCGATTACGTGAATCCGGACGCCCCCAAGGGCGGGGTCTTCCGTCAGGCCGGTTTCGGCGGCTTCGACAGCCTCAACCCGTTCATCAGCAAAGGCGTGTCGGCCGGCGACATCGAGCTGATCTACGACACCCTGGCCAAACAGGGACTCGATGAACCGTTCACCGAATATGGATTGGTTGCCGGCAAGATCGAGAAAGCCCCGGACAACAGCTGGGTGCGTTTCTACCTGCGCCCTGAAGCACGCTTCCACGACGGTCATCCGATCCGTGCCGAAGACGTGGTGTTCAGCTTCGAAACGCTGATCAAGGACGGCGCACCGATGTATCGCGGTTACTACAGCGACGTCGCTGAAGCCGTCGCCGAAGACCCGCTGACCGTGCTGTTCAAGTTCAAGCACACCAACAACCGCGAACTGCCGTTGATCCTCGGCCAGTTGCCGGTACTGCCCAAACACTGGTGGGCGACCCGGGACTTCAACAAGGGCAACCTGGAAATGCCGTTGGGCAGCGGCCCGTACAAGGTCAGCGAGGTGAAGGCCGGGCGCTCGATTCGCTACGAGCGGGTCAAGGATTACTGGGGCAAGGACCTGCCGGCCAACCGTGGTTTCTACAACTTCGACGTGATGACCACCGATTACTACCGCGACAACACCGTGGCCCTGGAAGCACTCAAGGCCGGACAGTTCGATTACTGGCTGGAGATGAGCGCGAAGAACTGGGCCAACGCCTACAACATCCCGGCGGTTGCCGAAGGTCGGTTGAACAAGGAACAGATCCCCAACGGCAACCCGACCGGCATGCAGGGTTTTGTGTTCAACCTGCGCCGTCCGGTGTTCCAGGACGTGCGCGTGCGCCAGGCGCTGACGTTGTTGCTGGACTTTGAATGGACCAACAAGCAACTGTTCAACGGCGCCTACGTGCGTACCCGCAGTTTCTTTGAAAACTCGGAAATGGCCGCCACCGGTTTACCGGATGCCGATCAGTTGGCCATTCTCGACCCGTTCCGCGGCAAGATCCCCGAGCAGGTATTCACCGAGGCCTTCCAGAACCCGGTGACCGACGCCAGCGGCATGATCCGCACGCAGCAGCGCAAGGCTTATCAGCTGTTGCAGGAAGCCGGCTGGCGGATCGTCGACGACAAGATGGTCGACGCCAACGGCAAACCGGTGAACATCGAGTTCCTGCTGGCCCAGACCGAGTTCGAACGGGTGCTGCTGCCGTTCAAGCGCAATCTCAGCGACCTGGGGATCGATCTGGTGATTCGCCGGGTCGACGTCTCGCAGTACATCAATCGCGTGCGTTCGCGGGACTTCGACATGATTGTCGGCAGCTTCCCGCAATCCAACTCGCCGGGTAACGAACAGCGCGAATTCTGGATGTCTGCCGCCGCCGACAAACCCGGCAGCCGCAACTCCATGGGCCTGAAAGACCCGGTGGTGGACCAACTGGTCGAGCAACTGATCAACGCCGATTCGCGCAAAAGCCTGGTGGCTCACGCCCGTGCACTGGACCGCGTGCTGCAATGGGGTTATTACGTGATCCCCAACTGGCACATCAAGACCTGGCGCGTGGCTTACTGGAACCATATCGGCCACCCGAAAATCTCACCCAAGTACGACATCGGTACGGCCACCTGGTGGATCAAGCCCAACGTGACACCGGCGATAGAAGTCGAAACCAAACTGCAAGCCGACCCTGCGGGCACGGAGTAATAGATGCTGGCGTATATTTTTCGGCGACTGCTGCTGATCATCCCGACGCTGCTCGGCATTTTGCTGATCAACTTCGTGATCATCCAGGCCGCCCCCGGCGGGCCGGTGGAACAGATGATCGCCAAGCTCGAAGGTTTCGAAGGCGCCACCAGCCGCATTGCCGGCGGTGGTGCAGAGGTGTCGGTGGCCGGCTCGGCCTATCGTGGCGCCCAGGGTCTTGACCCCGCGCTGGTGAAAGAAATCGAGCACATGTACGGCTTCGACAAATCGGCGCCGGAACGTTTGTGGATCATGGTCAAGAACTACGCCACCCTGGATTTCGGCGACAGTTTCTTTCGCGACGCCAAGGTCATCGACCTGATCAAGGAAAAGATGCCGGTGTCGATCTCCCTCGGTCTGTGGAGCACGCTGATCATGTACCTGGTGTCGATCCCGCTGGGGATCGCCAAGGCCACGCGACATGGCAGTCACTTCGACGTCTGGACCAGTTCGGCGATCATCGTCGGTTACGCGATCCCGGCGTTCCTGTTCGCCATTCTGTTGATTGTGGTGTTCGCCGGCGGCAGCTATTTCGACTGGTTCCCGCTTCGGGGACTGACCTCGAACAACTTCGATGAACTGAGCATGGGCGGCAAGATTCTCGATTACTTCTGGCACCTGGCATTGCCGGTGACGGCGCTGGTGATCGGTAACTTCGCCACCATGACCCTGCTCACCAAAAACAGCTTCCTCGATGAAATCAACAAGCAGTACGTGGTCACCGCCAAGGCCAAGGGCCTGACCAATCACCGTGTCCTCTACGGCCACGTATTCCGCAACGCCATGCTGCTGGTGATTGCCGGTTTCCCGTCGGCGTTCATCGGGATTTTCTTCACTGGTTCGTTGCTGGTGGAGGTGATCTTCTCTCTCGACGGACTGGGGCTGATGAGTTTCGAAGCGGCGATCAACCGTGATTACCCGGTGGTCTTCGGCACGTTGTTCATCTTCACCCTGCTGGGATTGGTGGTGAAACTGATCGGCGATCTGACCTACACCTTTGTCGATCCGCGCATCGACTTCGAAAGCCGGGAGCATTGAGATGAACCTGTCCCCTCTCAATCGTCGGCGTTTCGAACTGTTCAAGGCCAACAAGCGCGGCTGGTGGTCGCTGTGGCTGTTTCTCGTGTTGTTCGGCCTGAGCCTCGGCGCCGAGCTGATCGCCAACGACAAACCCTTGGTGGTGCATTACGACAACAGCTGGTACTTCCCGGCGCTCAAGCGTTACCCGGAGACTACGTTCGGCGGCGAATTCCCGCTGGAAGCCAACTACAAGAGCCCGTATATCCGCGAACTGCTCAAGGCCAAGGATGCGTGGGTGCTGTGGGCGCCGATTCCCTACAGCTACCAAAGCATCAATTACGACCTGAAAGTCCCGGCACCGGCGCCGCCGTCGACCGACAACCTGCTGGGCACGGACGATCAGGGGCGCGATGTGTTGGCGCGGGTGATTTACGGCTTCCGGATTTCGGTGCTGTTCGCGCTGACATTGACCATTCTCAGCTCGATCATCGGCGTGATTGCCGGTGCCTTGCAGGGTTTCTATGGCGGCTGGGTCGATCTGGCCGGGCAGCGGTTCCTGGAGATCTGGTCCGGGTTGCCGGTGCTGTATCTGCTGATCATTCTCGCCAGCTTCGTCCAGCCGAACTTCTGGTGGCTGCTGGGGATCATGCTGCTGTTTTCGTGGATGAGCCTGGTGGACGTGGTCCGCGCCGAGTTCCTGCGCGGACGCAACCTCGAATACGTGCGCGCGGCCCGGGCGCTGGGGATGCAGAATGGTGCGATCATGTTCCGCCACATCTTGCCCAACGCGATGGTTTCGACCATGACGTTCATGCCGTTCATCCTCACCGGCGCCATCGGCACGCTGACGGCGCTGGACTTCCTGGGTTTCGGCCTGCCGCCGGGCGCGCCGTCGCTCGGTGAGCTGGTGGCCCAGGGCAAATCCAACCTGCAAGCGCCGTGGCTGGGCATGAGCGCGTTTGCGGTGCTGGCGTTGATGTTGAGTCTGCTGGTGTTCATCGGCGAGTCCGCTCGCGATGCCTTCGACCCGAGGAAGTGAAATGAATCAGGACAATCTGATCGAAGTGCGCGACCTGGCCGTCGAATTCGTCGTTGGCGAGCGCTGCCAGCGAGTGGTCGAAGGTGTCAGCTTCGACATCAAGCGCGGCGAAACCCTGGCGTTGGTGGGTGAAAGCGGTTCCGGCAAATCGGTGACCGCGCACTCGATCCTGCGCCTGCTGCCCTACCCGCTCGCCCGGCATCCGTCCGGCACCATCGAGTACTCCGGGCAAGACCTGCTGAGCCTGAAAGAGAAAACCATCCGCCACATCCGTGGCAACCGGATCGCGATGATCTTTCAGGAGCCGATGACTTCGCTCAATCCGCTGCACTCGATCGAGAAGCAGATCAACGAAGTTCTCAGCATCCACAAAGGTTTGATCGGCAAAGTCGCGACCAAACGCACGCTGGAACTGCTGGAAATGGTCGGCATTCCGGAGCCCGAGAAGCGCCTGAAAGCCCTGCCCCACGAATTGTCCGGCGGCCAGCGCCAGCGAGTGATGATCGCCATGGCCCTGGCCAACGAGCCGGAGCTGCTGATCGCAGACGAACCGACCACCGCGCTGGACGTGACCGTCCAGCTGAAAATCCTCGAATTGCTCAAGGAATTGCAGACCCGTCTGGGCATGGCATTGTTACTGATCAGTCACGATTTGAACCTTGTGCGAAGAATTGCGCATCGCGTATGTGTCATGCAGCGCGGTTGCATCGTCGAACAGGCATCGTGCGAAGAGTTGTTCCGCGCGCCGCAGCATCCGTACACTCGGGAACTGCTGGCAGCGGAGCCCAGCGGCAAGCCGGCGACCAATGTGATTGGCCCGCCGCTGCTGCAGGTCGAGGACTTGAAAGTCTGGTTCCCGATCAAGAAAGGCTTGCTGAAAAAGACCGTCGATCACATCAAAGCAGTGGACGGGATCAATTTCAGCCTGCCTCAGGGACAGACCCTGGGGATCGTGGGAGAAAGCGGTTCCGGCAAGTCGACACTCGGTTTGGCGATTTTGCGGCTGATTGGCAGCAAAGGTGCGATCCGTTTTGAAGGCAAGCAGCTAGACTGCCTGACGCAACAACAGGTTCGGCCGCTGCGTCGGGAGATGCAGGTGGTGTTTCAGGACCCGTTCGGCAGCCTGAGCCCGCGGATGTGCGTGAGCCAGATCGTTGGCGAAGGCCTGCGGATTCACAAGATGGGCACCGAGGCAGAACAGGAACAAGCGATTATTGCGGCACTCAAGGAGGTAGGTCTGGATCCGGAAACCCGGCACCGCTACCCCCACGAATTTTCCGGCGGGCAGCGGCAGAGAATCGCCATTGCCCGGGCATTAGTGCTAAAACCGGCGCTGATTCTGCTGGACGAGCCGACTTCGGCCCTCGACCGGACAGTGCAGCGCCAAGTGGTGGAGCTTTTGCGTTCACTGCAAACCAAGTACAACCTGACGTATCTGTTTATCAGCCATGACCTGGCTGTCGTCAAAGCGCTGAGCCACCAGCTGATGGTGGTCAAGCATGGCCAAGTGGTCGAACAGGGAGACGCGCAAAGTATCTTTGCCGCCCCCCAACATCCGTATACACAGCAGTTGCTGGAAGCCGCTTTTCTGGCACCAGCCACTGCGCAATAACCTGAAAGAGAGGAGCAACACATGGGTTTTCTCGCCGGTAAGCGCGTACTGATCGTCGGTGTCGCCAGCAAGCTGTCCATCGCATCCGGCATCGCTGCCGCCATGCATCGCGAGGGCGCTGAGCTTGCCTTCACTTATCAGAACGACAAACTCAAGGGTCGTGTCGAAGAGTTCGCACAAAGCTGGGGTTCCAACCCGGACCTGTGCTTCCCGTGCGACGTGGCCAGCGATGAAGAAATCGCCAAGGTCTTCGTTGAGCTGGGCAAGAAGTGGGATGGCCTGGATTGCATCGTGCACTCCGTCGGCTTCGCCCCGGGCGACCAACTGGACGGCGACTTCACCGAAGCCACCACCCGTGAAGGTTTCCGCATTGCTCACGACATCAGCGCCTACAGCTTCGTGGCTTTGGCCAAAGCTGGCCGCGAAATGATGAAAGGCCGCAACGGCAGCCTGCTGACCCTGTCGTACCTGGGTGCCGAGCGCACCATGCCTAACTACAACGTAATGGGCATGGCCAAGGCTTCGCTGGAAGCTGGCGTACGTTACCTGGCCGGCTCCCTGGGCCCGGACGGCACTCGCGTCAACTGCGTATCGGCTGGCCCGATCCGCACCCTCGCCGCTTCCGGCATCAAGAACTTCCGCAAGATGCTGGCCGCCAACGAAGCGCAAACCCCGCTGCGTCGCAACGTCACCATCGAAGAAGTCGGCAACGCCGGCGCCTTCCTGTGCTCGGACCTGGCGTCCGGCATCAGCGGTGAAATCATGTACGTGGACGGTGGTTTCAACACCACGGCCATGGGCAGCCTCGAAGAGTAATCTTCGACGGTAACGAAAAAACCCGCCTCTACAGGCGGGTTTTTTTGTGCCCGAAATTCCAGACCCCACCGCGATCCCTTGTAGGAGCTGGCTTGCCAGCGATAGCGGTCGTACAGCCAACATTTACAGTGAGACGGACATCGCCATCGCTGGCAAGCCAGCTCCTACAGGGATCATCTATTGGCTCAAGCAGTCGGCAAATAGCTGCTGGATTGGCTGCAAACGTTGGCTGTAGCGCTGCAACAGCACAATCTCGCGGTAGAACGTCAGTTCGCCCAACCGGATGATCCGCACCTTCGCGCCATACTCAAGCCACAACCCAGCCTCAGGAAGCAACGAAACACCCAATCCGCATTCAACCATTTTGACGATGGCTTCCAGTTCATCCAGCTCCAAAGCCACCTGCACATCAATCTGCTGCTCACGCAGGAACCGCGTCACCAGGCGCCCACCGAAGGAATTGCGGTCGTAGCGCACATGGGGATGGTCCGCGAGGATCTGCAACGGGTCATCACCTTCAAGCTCCCGCGGCACGATCAGCACAAACGGTTCCTTGCGAATGACCTGCGCCGACAACTCCTTGGGCAACTCGAACGGCGGCTTGATCAGGATGGCCAGATCAACCTCCCCGGTATCGACCTGGCTCAGCAAATTGAGCGAAACGCCCGGCACCAGTTTCGGCTCCAGCAACGGCGCTTGCTGACGCAGCCGCAACAACGCCTGGGGCAGCAACCCGGTCTGGGCCGTGGCCACTGCGCCAATCTTCAGCTCGCCGCGGTATTCGCTGACGTCATCGCTGACCGCCATGCGACTGAAGGTTTCCAGCATCTCCCGGGCCATCGGCAACGCCCGTTGCCCTGCCGCATTGAGAATCGCCTGACGCCCGGTGCGATCGAATAAACGAATGCCCAACGCCTGTTCCAGATTGCGCATCTGCGCGCTGACTGCCGACTGCGTCAGGCCGATGTGCATGCCGGCGGCGGCGAATGTGCCGTAGCGTGTAACAGCGATGAAGGTTTTCAGTTCACGCAGCATGACGGTCTCGATTGATCGAAATAATTTGAGCTCGATGCAAAAACTATCGTCTTTTAATCGAAAAGCACAGCGCTAAACTCCACCTCAACCACCGTCAATCTGCGAGGCACAGCGATGCAACTCTCCCCTTTTCACTTGGCAATCCCGGTATATGACCTCGCGGCAGCCCGGACTTTTTACCGTGACGTCTTCGGCCTGGAGGAAGGCCGGTCCAGCGACCATTGGGTCGACTTCAATTTTTTCGGCCACCAGTTGGTGATTCACCTGGCGCCCAAAAACGCCTCACAGGAAGCGGCGCATACAAACGCCGTGGACGGGCATGACGTACCGGTGCCGCATTTTGGCGTGGTGCTGGGGATGGATGAGTGGGAGGGTTTGGCTGAACGGCTGAAGGCGCGCGACACCCGATTCGTGATTGAACCGGGTATTCGGTTTCAGGGGTTGGTTGGCGAACAGGCGACGATGTTTTTGTTTGATCCTTGCGGTAACGCGCTGGAGTTCAAAGCGTTCAAGGATATCGGGCAGCTGTTTGCCAAGTGAAGATATGGGTGATTTTGAGGGCCTCATCGCGAGCAGGCTCGCTCCCACAAGGATTTGTGCCGGATGCAGGTTTTGTATTCTGCGAAGATCCACTGTGGGAGCGAGCCCGCTCGCGATGAGGCCCGCTCATATACCACCGAAATTCCAGCCTACCGATGCAACGCCCTCTCCGCCTCAATCAGCAGTTCATCGATCGAGTGATGCAGATTAATGTCGTACTCAACCTGGCCAATGCTGAAGCGAATGTCATAACCGCGACGCATCGTGGCATTGCGCTCGTCGAGGATTTCTTCGAGCCGCGACTTGATGGCGCCAATGTCCACGGCGCTTGAACCGGTCAACAAGGCCACAAACTCGTCGTCGCCGAGCCGGCCAATCACATCGTTTTCGCGGAAGGCGATGCGCAGCACGTCGGCAAAGGTTTTCAGCGCGTCATCACCCTCGGCGCGACCGTACAAATAGTTGATGTGCTTGAAATTATCGAGGTCGAAAAACAGCAGCGTGGCCGGCTTTTCCAGTTGCTGACAGGCGTCCAGCCCCAGTTGGGCCAGTGTCGTGAAGCCGTGACGGTTGGACAGCAGCGTCAACTCATCCATGCTCGCCATCTGCACACCAATCACTTCCTGCTCGGCTTTACGGGCCTGATCACGCAGCAATTGACGCGCTTGCTGGGGCGACAGCAACGGGTCTGCGTTAGCGCCGTGTTTTACCGGTTTGCCTGGGTTCAGCATGACTCACTCCATTGGCGGGTATGTTCTTTAGAGTGGTCCATACCCGGTTTGACTCCCGGTTAACGGACCGTCGGTCAACTACCCACCACCGGACAAGGCCCACCGGCCTCGGCCCAGCGCTTGAATTGAGTGACGAAGATATCGTGCGGCACCGGCACCGGCGCTCGCCCTTCACCCGGATTCCAGCCCCACAGCACCAGTTTGTCGTCGCTTACATGCTTGATCAGCGCGGCGAAATCCCGGTCGCCATTACTGGAGCGGTCCTTGATCATTGCGCACAATTTGTCGGCCGGCAGCCCGATCCAGGCCATTTTGTGCGCCGCAGGCGGCAGGCTCCAGTGCGGTGCACCCGGCGGAGCATGCGGGCCGTAACTGGCCGGCGGATTGCTGTCGGCGTGGCAGGTGGCGCACGGCAAACCGGCCGCGCCCTTGCCGTCCATGCCGCGTACGACGTTCATCGCGTGGGGCGTTCCGGCATCGAACTGCAACGGTGAATCACCGGGAATATGGCAGTTCTGGCAGCGCGGGCTCTGAAACACTTTCTGCACGGTATCGAAAGCCTTCAACGCTTCTCTATCCTCTGAGAACAGGTCCGTGGCGTAGATCGTCAGGAGGATCAGCACCACTGCGCCCAGAATCAGATGTCGCCTCATCTCACACCCCCGACAGTTGCAAGGGCAGTTCGCGCAACCGTTGCCCGGTCAGGGCAAACACTGCGTTGGCCACCGCTGGCGCCGTGGGCGGCACGCCAGCCTCACCGATGCCGCCGGGTTTGTCGGTGCTGGGCACGATATGCACTTCAACCACTGGCATTTCGTTCAGGCGCAGCACCTGATAGTCGTGGTAATTGGACTGCACCACCTGCCCATTCTCGAAGGTCAGTTTGCTGTGCAGGGTAAAGCCGAGGCCGAAGGTGATGGCCGACTCCATTTGCGCCGCGATGCTCATCGGGTTGACCGCAATTCCGCAGTCCACCGCGCACACCACCCGGTGCACGCGGATCTTCAGGTTGTCCTGGGACACCTCGGCAACCTGCGCGACGTAGCTGCCGAACGATTCATGCACCGCGACACCCAGTGCATGCCCATCCGGTAATGGCGCTGTCCAATTGGCCTTCTCGACCGCCAGGTTCAACACACCAAGATGCCGCGCATGGTCCTTGAGCAAGGTTCGCCGGTACTCCACCGGGTCCTTGCCTGCCGCTTCGGCCAGCTCATCGATCAACGACTCCATCACGAACGCCGTGTGGGTGTGCCCGACCGAACGCAACCACAACACGGTGATGCCGGTTTTCGGAGAATGCAGTTCCACCTGATGATCGGCCAAGCCCTCGATGTAAGGGCTGTCGACAACGCCTTCCACCGACGTTTTGTCGATACCGTCCTTGACCATGGTGGCCGCAAACGCTGTGCCGTCCATGATCGACTGCCCGACCATCACGTGCTTCCACGCAATCGGCATTCCACTGGCATCCAGGCCGATACGCGCCTGATGCAGGAACGCCGAGCGGTAATAGCCGCCACGGATGTCGTCCTCACGCGACCACACCGTTTTCACCGGGCCGCCCGCCGCCTTCGCAACCTCCACGGCCTCAGCGACAAAGTCCGAAGTCGGGTTGGCCCGCCGGCCGAAACCGCCGCCCAGAAACTCGGTATGAATCTCGACCTGCTCGGGTTTGAGCCCGGTGATTTTTCCCGCGATCATCTGATCCAGCGTCTGGAACTGCGTACCGGTCCAGATTTCGCATTTGTCCTGGGTGATTTTCACCGTGCAATTGAGCGGTTCCATCGGTGCATGAGCCAGGTACGGCACGCTGTACTCGACGTCAATCGCCTTCGCTGCCTTGCGCAAAGCGCCCTGTGCATCCCCGGCCTTGCTGGCCGAAGTGCCCGGCGTGGCGGCGAGTTTGCGAAAGCTCTCCAGCAGATGTTGGCTGTCGAGCCCGGTGTTCGGCCCCAGATCCCAATCGACCTTCAGCGCATCGCGCCCCAGTTTCGCCGCCCAGTAATGATCGGCAATCACCGCGACGCCCGTCGGCACCTGCACTACTTTATGCACACCCGGGATCTCCAGCGCTTGCGCGCCTTCAAAGGATTTGACGCTGCCGCCGAACACCGGCGCGCGGGCAACCATCGCGGTCATGAGTCCGTCGAACTGCACGTCCATCCCGAATTTGGCTCGCCCGGTGATTTTCTCCGGTGTGTCCAGGCGTTTGGTCGGTTTGCCGATGACCTTCCAGTCTTTCGCCTCCTTGAACTTGATCGACGCCGGGTCCGGTGCCAGCAGCTTGCCCGCGTCATCGGCCAGTTCGCCGTACGTCGCGCGGTGGTCGCCGGCAATGACCACACCCGACTCGGTGCGAATTTCCGAAGGCGCAACATTGAAGCGCTTGGCGGCGGCTTCGATCAGCATCAACCGCGCCGCCGCGCCCGCCTGACGGTAACGATCGAACTCCATCCAGGTCGAGGTCGAACCGCCAGTGATTTGCATCCCGCCAAACCCGGGCAGACCATAGTCGGCGGCCGACGCCGGGGCGTGTTCGACGCGGATTTTCGACCAGTCGGCGTCCAGCTCTTCGGCGATCAGCATGGTCAGGCCGGTCCAGATGCCCTGGCCCATTTCAGAATGGCCGAGCAGCACGGTGACGCTGTTGTCGTTACCGATTCGTAAAAATGCATTCGGTGCAAAGACGTTGCCCTGATTCTCGGCACCCATGGCAAAACGGTGGGCGCCGGGGATGATAAAGGCGATCACCAGCCCACCGCCCAGCACTGCGCTGCCCTTGAGAAAACCTCGGCGCGATAACGGATTGATGCTGTTCATGGCGCATGACTCCCGTCAACCGATGTCGGCGGCGCGTTTGACCGCGGCACGAATCCTCGGGTAGGTGCCGCAGCGGCAGATGTTGCCGGAGAGCGCCTGGTCGATGTCGCTGTCGGTGGGCTTGGGGATCTTCGCCAGCAGCGCCGCCGCCGACATGATCTGCCCGGACTGGCAGTAGCCGCACTGGACCACATCGAGTTCGGCCCAGGCTTGTTGCACCGGGTGCGAACCGTCGGTGGACAGGCCTTCAATGGTGAGGATTTTTTGCCCATGGGCCACCGCCGTGGCGGGCGTGATGCAGGAGCGCAGCGGCGCCCCGTCGACATGCACGGTGCAGGCACCGCACTGGGCCATGCCGCAACCGAATTTGGTACCGGTCAGGTGCGTGACATCGCGCAGGACCCAAAGCAGCGGCATGTCCGCAGGGACATCCAGTGCCTGATCCTTGCCATTGATGTTGAGGGTCAGCATGGCGAATTCCTCAGACTCACGGCCCATGCAGGAGCGAAGCTTGCTCGCGAAGGCGGTGTGACAGACGACTTCCATGTCAAATGACACGGCCCCTTCGCGAGCAAGCTTCGCTCCTACAGGTAGCGCTGTTTGGGTTATCCCTATAGCTAAGCGCAAATTGCCGGGCGAGACCGGTTCATCGACCACCGGTACTCTCAAAACCACCTCAAACCTGTAGGAGCCGGCTTGCTGGCGAAGCGGTTTTATGGCCGCTGCCGCTTCGCCAGCAAGCTGGCTCCTACAGGTTGCGTCGGGGCTTAGAAATCGGTGGACACCGACACTTCGCGCCAGGCCTGCAACTCACCGGCGACATAGGCGTTCTTGGCTTCGATCGCCGCGACGCAGTCACTGCCCAGCGGCAGGCGCAGCGGTGCTTTTTGCGCTTCCACCAGGGTGATCATGACCTGGGCCAGTTTGTCCGGATCACCAGGCTGATTCAGGGTCACGGCCTTGGCAATCTTGCGCACTTCACCCGCAGTGCCGTCGTAGTCGCCAATCGAGGACGGCGACTCGACCAGCGAATTGCCTTCAAGGAATTCAGTGCGGAAATAGCCCGGTTCAACGATGGTGACCTTGACGCCCAGCGGCTCCAGCTCGGCATGCAGCGCTTCACTCAAGCCTTCGACGGCGAATTTGGTCGAGCAGTAAACACCGAATCCCGCCCCGGATCTGTACCCCCCCACCGATGACAGGTTGATCACATGCCCGCTGCGAGCGGCGCGCATGTGCGGCAGGACGGCACGAGTGACGTTCAACAAACCGAAGACATTGGTTTCGTACACGCGGCGTACTTCATCGGCAGTGGCTTCTTCTACTGCGCCGAGCAAACCGAAACCGGCGTTGTTGACCAGCACGTCGATGCGTCCGAAGTGCTCGATGGCGACTTTTGCGACCGCAACGCTTTGCGCTTCGTCAGTGACGTCGAGGGTGACGGCCAGCAAACCGGGTTGATCGCCAAAACGCTGAGTGATGCTGTTGGCATCGCGGGCGGTGGCAACCACCGCGTCACCGTTGCCCAGCGCGGCGGCGGCGATTTTTGCGCCGATACCGCGAGAAGCGCCTGTGATGAGCCAGATACGCTTGAAGTTATTGGAGGTGGTCATGAGCGTGTTCCTTGTGTGCAGTGGGGGTAGGCACAAGGTACGCAGGAAGATTGCCCGGAAAAATGCCCTCGTGTTACAAGCACTATGAAACGCTCTTTCATAATGGCACCGCGATGAATCACGATCCTTTCGATGGCTTGACCGAATTTCTGGCGGTGGCCGAGCACAAGAGTTTCACCCTCGCCGCGACCCGATTGGCGGTCACCCCCACGGCTGTCAGCCATGCGATCAAATTGCTCGAGCGCCGTACGGGCGTGTTGCTGTTCCAGCGCACCACACGCCGGGTGGCGTTGACTGAAGCCGGGGCCAGCCTGTTTGCGCGGTTGCGGCCTGCGGCCAGTGAAATCGATGAGGCGCTGGCGGTACTCAGCGGCTTTCGCGACCAGCCCATGGGCACGCTGCGCCTCACTGCACCGAGGCTGTCCGGGGCCTTGTTGATGGAGCCGCTGATTCCGCTGTTTCGCGAGGCTTATCCGCAAGTCACCCTCGACATCTCCCTCGATGACGCCACGGTAGACCTGATGGCCGGCGGTTTCGATGCAGGGATCCGCCTGGGCGAGTCCATCGAAAAAGACATGGTCGCGGTGCGCCTCACGCCGGATCTGCAATGGTCGGTGGTGGGTGCGCCGGAGTACTTCGCCAAGGCAGGCAAACCGGCCAGCCCTGAGGACCTGACCCATCATCAATGCATCGGCTTTCGCTTTTCGACCTCGGGAAGCGCACACCGCTGGGAGTTTCGCCGCGAGGGGCGCGATTTTACGGTGGGTGTCGAGGGCGGCGTGATCGTCAATGACCGAAGGTTGCTGGTGGCGGCCGCCCGTAGCGGTTCGGGCCTGGCGTATGCCTGCGATCTGGAAATCGCCGATGAGTTGGCGGACGGCCGACTGGAGCGGGTGCTGCAACCGTTCGTGCCACTGAGTTCGGCGCTGTACCTGTATTTCCCCGGCAGAACCCAGACTCAACCGAAGTTGCGCGCCTTTATCGACCTGGCCACCCGCTGGATCGCCGAACAGGGTGGTCTGGGACGAGGCTAGAGCCTCGGTACAAACAAAATGCCGGTCTGATGCCTCAAACCGCTGCGGTGACCAAACCTTTGCCCATCCGATGCTGGGCCAGCAGGCGCATGACATAGCCGATCTTGATCAGGGTCGGCCCGATGATGGTCATGGCATGCATCGCGACCAACACCACGATCGGCAGGTGTCCGGCGTAGAGATAAGCGCCGTAGATGCCTGCCAGCAACAGCGCCAGGCCCGCGCCCAACATGTTGCTCGACAGGTGCAAGACATTCTGAGGATTGCTGAAGTAAGCGAACATATTTCCGTACTCCCGAATCAGACCAGTTGTACGTTTGTTACTTCAGGTTTCGTGCCAGTTTTTTAAGCTATAAAAATCAACACGCTGCGACGAAGGCAGTCAATTTGACCTGACACCAGAACAGTCAATACGACTACGGTAAGAGTCAATTTGACTTCACCAAGGCCTTCTGCCTGTCCATACATCCTAAAAGCAAACCAATATCATTTGCACGCAGCCAAACCTTTTGTTTTAATCGCGACCAATTCTTATTTGCACCAACGGCGCCTGTCGCCCATGGATATCTGTTCACGATGATGGTCGCCGATTCTTCCAGCGTTCAGAACCTCTACGTCACGCATCACCGCTGGCTGCATGAGCTGCTGCGCCGACGCTTGAGCAATGCGTTCGATGCTGCCGACCTGGCCCATGACACCTTTATCCGCGTGCTCAAGCGCCCTCAAGTGTTCGATTGCGAAAGTCGCGAGCGCTCCTACCTGGCGACCATTGCCCGTGGCTTGTGCATCGATCACTGGCGCCGTCGACAGCTGGAACAGGCGTGGCTGGAAACGCTGGCTGCACGCCCGCAGGCGGTTCAACCGTCGCCGGAGCAACGGGCAATCATCGTCGAGACCTTGTATGAAGTGGACGCCATGCTGCTGCGCCTGCCAAAGAATGTGCGCGACGCGTTCATCCTGGCCCAGTTGCATGGCCTGCCCTACCGCGCCATCGCCGAAGAAATCGGTGTGTGCGAACGCATGGTGAAAAAGTACCTGGCACAGGCGCTGATGCACTGCGCGATGCTTGAGGCCGAACTCGATGGCCTGTTGATCGAGTAGCGCCATGCCCGCCGCCTCTTCCAACTCGATCAGCCATGCCAGCCTCGAACAAGCGGCGCAATGGTATGTGCAACTCAACGATCAGCACGTCGGCGATCAGGAACGTCAGCGCTGGCAAGCCTGGCTGGCGCAAAGTGGCGATCATCAGGCGGCCTGGCGCTATGTCGAGCGTGTTGGCCAGCGCTTTGCCGCGCTACAGGATGATCACCCGCAGGCCGCCGGTCTTGTGCTGCGTAATACCGCACGCTCGCCGATCAGCCGTCGGCAGACAGTCAAAAGCCTGCTCATTCTCGCATCGGGCGGGCTACTGGGCTGGAACGCCTGGCGGGAATCTTCGATGCCGGACGCTCTGGGCCGATGGACCGCCGATCTTTCTACGGGCACCGGCGAAACCCGGGAAAGCCTCCTGAGCGATGGTGGCCGCATCTGGCTCAACGCCCTCAGCGCGCTGAATGTGCGTTTCGACACCACGCAACGTCTGCTGCTGTTGAATGCCGGGGAAGTGTTGATTGATACCGCCAAGGACAGCAGCCGAGCCTTTCTGGTGCAAACCACCGAAGGCCGGATGCGCGCGCTCGGCACTCGTTTCAGCGTGCGCCAGGAACAACAGCGGACATTGCTGAACGTCTATGAAGGCGCGGTCGAAGTTCGAACCACGGCGGGCCAGGTGCAGGTGGTCGAGGCCGGACGACAATTGGCGTTCACGCAAAACCACACGCCGCCTTCCACCGAAGCAGCGGCGGGCCGCGAAGCCTGGCGCCGTGGTCTGTTGCTGGCGGACAACCTGCCGCTGGGGCAGTTGATCGAAGAATTGAGCCGCTACCGACCGGGGCATCTGGCGTGCGACCCGGCCATCGCCGGTTTGCCGGTGATGGGCTCGTTTCCGCTCAAGGACACCGATCAAGCCTTGCGCCTGCTGGAAGCGGCGCTACCAATACGCGTCGAAAAAACCATGGACTGGTGGGTCAACGTCGCGCCAAAAGCGTGAACCAAAAACATTTCAACGCCACAGTTCCCTTTTTGGTTTTTCGTTCGGTTAACCCTGTGAAGCACTTCAATTGCCGCTCGATCTGATTCCAGGGAACACCCTTTTGCTCGACTCCTTCGCTCGCACTCGTTTTGCCTTGCGTCCGTTGGCACTGGCCCTTCCGGTCGCGCTGCTGAGTCTTGCCCCGGCCCTCGCCCACGCCGAAACAGCCGGCACCAGTGAACAGTCCACCCGCCAGAAGCGTTATTACACGGTCGCTGCCGGCTCGTTGGTCAGCGCACTCAACCGTTTCGCCGAACAGGCGGGGATATTCCTCGCCGGCCGCAACGATCTGGCGAGTGATAAATACAGCCCGGGGCTTGAAGGCGAATTCACCGTGCAACAGGGCTTGCAGCGACTGTTGCAAGGCAGTGGCTTGCAAGCCCAGCCGCAGGGCGACCGCGGCTATGTCCTGCAGGTTGCACCCGCAACGAATGGGCCGCTGGAACTGGGCACCACCAACGTTTCCGGCCGGGCGCTCGGCGCCATCACCGAAGACAGCCACGCCTACACCCTCGGATCGACCTCTTCAGCCACCGGGCTGTCGCTGTCCTTGCGTGAAACCCCGCAGTCGGTGTCGGTCATCACCCGCCAGCAATTGGACGACCAAGGCTCCACCAGCATCGCCGACGCCCTGCGCCGTGTACCCGGCGTCAGTGTGCAGAACTACGACAGCGAGCGGTGGGAGTTTTCCAGCCGTGGCCTGCCGATCACCAACTTCCAGTACGACGGTGTCAACACCGACTACGACGGCGTCTACGATTACGGCACCACCAGCACCGACATGGCGACCTTCGATCGCGTCGAGATCATCAAGGGCGCCACCGGGCTGATGACCGGTTCTGGGGACCCATCGGCCACCGTCAACCTGATCCGCAAGCGCCCGACCAAAGCATTCAAGGCCTCGATCACCGGCGCCGTCGGCTCCTGGGACAACTATCGCAGCACCGGCGACATTGCTGGCCCACTGACGGAGAGCGGCAACGTGCGCGGGCGTTTCGTCGGGGCGTATCAAGACCGCAGCGCGTACCTGGACAACTACCGCAACACCCGCGACATCGCCTACGGCATCCTCGAAGCCGACCTGACGCCGGGCACTCTCGTGACCGTCGGTATCGACCAGCAAAATACCCGCTCCCGTGGCGCCAGCTGGACCGGTTTCCCGATGTACAACAGCGACGGTTCGCGCACCCGTTTTTCCCGTTCGTTCAACCCGGCTACCGACTGGAGCCGGCGCGATTTCACCAACCAGACGATCTTCGCCTCGGTGGAACAGCAACTGGTGAATGACTGGAAGCTGAAGGTCAGCTACGACCGCAAGCATCGCCAGCACGACACCTTCCTCGCCTCGGCCAGCGGCGGCAATCCGGACCCGCTCACCGGCAACGGCATGTTCATGTACATGGGCCGGTTCAAGGGCGACCAGTTGCAGGACAACCTCGACGTCAATTTCACCGGCCCGTTCAGCCTGCTGGGTCGCGAGCACGAGTTGATCGCCGGTTTCATGTCGATGCACACCCGCCAGGACATCCCGGTGCACGGTTCGGTCTACCCACCCCTCGACGGCAGCATCTTCGACTGGCGCGGCGAGTTCGCGAAACCGGACATTGCCAGGGTCGGCGACAACGACATCGACCAGCGTCAGACCGGCGCCTACCTGGCCACCCGCCTCAAGCCAACCGACGACCTGGCGGTGATCCTCGGAGCCCGGGTCAGCCGCTTCACTGCCAGCGATGAGCTGGACTACAGCGACCCGACCACCAAGGATGTGCGCGACAGCTATCGCCAGACCGGCGTGGTCACCCCGTATGCCGGGCTGGTCTACGACCTCGACGATACCTGGTCGGTGTACACCAGCTACACCAGCATTTATCAGCCGCAGATGAGCAAGGATGCCGAGCGCAAACTGCTCGACCCGGTGGAAGGCGACAGCTACGAGGCCGGGCTCAAGGCCGAATTCCTTGACGGGCGCTTGAACGCCAGCTTCGCGGTGTTCCGCATCGAGCAGGACAACGTCGCCGAGTACGTCAGCGGTGTCGACACCGAATCGGTGTACCGCCCGGTGCAAGGCGCTACGACCAAGGGCTTTGAAGTCGAAGTGGCGGGTGAAGTGATGGAAGGCTGGAATCTGTCGGCCGGCTACAGCTACAACCACACCCGCGATGCCAAGGGCGATTACGTCTACGGCTCGATCCTGCAAACCACCGCGCCGGAACAAGTGGTTCGGGTGTTCAGCACCTACCGGCTGTCAGGGGCACTGGAAAAACTCACTGTCGGCGGCGGGGTGAACTGGCAGAGCGAATTCTTCGGCAATGTGTTCCAGCCCAACCCCGACGACCCGGTCAACTTCGGCCAGTCTTCGACAATCACCCAGCAAAGCTATGCCCTGGTGGACGTCATGGCGCGTTACCGCTTCAACGATCACCTGAGCACCACGCTGAACGTGAAGAACCTCTTCGACCAGACCTATTACACCGGGCTCGGTAACTTTGGAACCGGGTTCTACGGCGAGCCTCGCAACGTGCAACTGACCACCCGCTGGGATTTCTGATCGGTAACTTATCGATCTGCGGTACTTCCGGGCCCCTCCCGGCTGACTACGCTGAAAGTTCAGCACGAGTGAACCGTGGAGAGGATTACCGCCATGCAACGCGTTCAGAAGCTCACGCCCTGCCTGTGGTTCGACGATCAGGCGGAGGAAGCCGCGAAGTTTTACTGCTCGGTGTTCGATCATTCAAAAATCACCGCCACGACCTACTATGGCCACGCCGGTTTCGATTTGCATGGCCGCCCTGAAGGCTCGGTCATGACGGTCAGCTTCGAGCTCGACGGACAGAGTTTCACCGGCCTCAACGGTGGCCCAATGTTCAAGTTCAGCGAGGCAATCTCGTTTCAGGTCAATTGCCAGACCCAGGAGGAAGTCGATCACTTCTGGGGCGCCCTGAGCGCGGGGGGCGTCCCTCAGGCCCAGCAATGCGGCTGGCTCAAGGACAAATTCGGCCTGTCGTGGCAGATCGTGCCGATCGCCCTGATGAACATGATGAAAGACCCCGACACGGCAAAATCACAGCGCGCCATGGAGGCGATGCTGCAAATGAAAAAACTCGATATCGCTGCACTGCAACGAGCCTTTGACGGCGAGAGCTAATACACTCCGGTGCTGACCTGCCGAGGACACCGACGATGAAGCCCACCGCTGGCAAAGAAGCTGACAAGGCCCCCCGCTTCTGGCGCGACGATGCCCTGCCCTTCATTGAAGCCCGCTCCATCGCCGATGGGCGTGAGGTCTGTTACACCCGGCATGCCCATGAGCACTTTTCCATCGGTGCAATTACCGCCGGGCGCAGTACCTATATCCATGAACAATCGGAGTTTGAGGTCAGCGCCGGCACCGTAGTGCTGATGAATCCCGGCGACGTCCACGCCTGTAATCCAATCGACGACCAGCCGTGGTCGTACTTGATGTTGTACGTCGATACGCCGTGGCTCACCGACTTGCAGCATCAGCTCGGGTTCGGCAGCGACTTGGCATTTCGGCGGTTTTCCATCACCCATACGTCTGACGCCAGCCTGTTTGCCGGCCTGAAGACGCTGTTCGAAACACTGGTCGACAGCGAGCAGGACGTGCTGAGCAAACACAGCGCAGCGGTCGAGTTTTTTACCGACGTGCAGCAACGCCTCAACCCCGGCGATCAACCGCTGCGCGAGCCCAATTTCAAACTGGAGCGCGCGGCTGACTACATTCGCGACAACTGCACGAAAATGCTCAAGCTCGAAGACATTTGCGACGCTGCGCAACTGTCGCCGTCCTACCTGATCCGCGCCTTCAAACAGCATTACGGCATGACGCCCCACGCGTTTCTGGTCAACCGACGCATCCAGTTTGCCCAGGATCGACTGCGCAGCGGCAAGCTGATCGCCGACGTGGCGCTGGAAGCCGGGTTTGCCGATCAGGCGCATTTTCAGCGGGCGTTCAAACAGCATCTGGCGGCGACACCGGGGCAGTATCGCGGCTGAATGATCGATCAGGGCAGCAACAGGTAAATCGCACTCATCGCCAGCAACAGCGCCATTATCCGGTTGAACACGCGCATCCCCGCCGGGTTGTTCAGATAACCGCGCAGAAAAGTCCCGGCGTACGCCCAGCAACCGACGGACAGGTAGCAGATCACCAGATACACCGCGGCAAACTGCCAGACCAGCCGCGCCTCGCCATCGGCGACAAACGCGCCCATGCCGGCCACGCAGGCCAGCCAGGCTTTCGGGTTGAGCCACTGCATGACCGCGCCGTACACCATCGACGGCGCACGCCCCGACTCCTTTGCATCAAGTTGCCCGTTGTCCGCCGCCAGTTTCCACGCCATGAACAACAGAAACGCCACGCCGGCCAGTTGCACCACCCGCGTCAGCGCCGGCCATGCCTGCAACACTTCATGCAGCCCCAACCCCATCAACACCAGCAGCAACACAAAACCCAGCGTTGCGCCGACCACGTGGCGCTGACTGGCGCGAAAACCGAACTGCGCGCCGGAACTCAACGCCACAATGTTTACCGGCCCCGGCGTAATCGAGGCCACCAGGGCAAACGCCGCCATCGAAATAATCAGACTCATTGCATACCTTCTTCAATTCAGTTGAACCAGGCCTTACGGTAAGGCGCGGGCTGGTCCGCGTATTGAAGAAAACTGCCCAACCGTTCTAGGAATAAGCGCCCACCACCCGCTTCACCTTGATCAGCGCTGCCCGAAGAGAATCCATGTCCACCGACCCCAGCGCCAATCGGATCGCATGGGGCACGTTGGCAGCGACGGAAAAGGGTTCGGCGGTGGAAACGGCCACTTGCTCTTGTATCAACTCCACGGCGATCTGGTCCGCCCTGGCGTCCTCCGCCAGAGGCAGCCACAAAAAGTAGGAAGAAGGATGAGTGATGCAGGGCAGCCCTTTCAGAAGCTCCGCAGCCAGGGCTTGCCGGGCTTGTGCGTCCGCGCGCTTTTGCTCCTCGAGTTTGCTGACGGTTCCATCGTCGAGCCATGCGCAGGCAATCGCGGTCATCACACCTGGCGTATTCCAGGTGGTCGCCCGGATCACGCGCTCCAGTGCCGGGACCTTTTCAGCCGGCGCAGCAACGAAGCCGACACGCAGGCCGGTGGCGACGTTCTTCGAAAACCCTGAAACGTAGACCGTCCTTTCCGGCGCCGATTGGGCCACTGGTGATGGCGGGTCAGTGGCGAGAAACGCGTACGCGGCGTCCTCGATGATCAACAGGTCGTGGGCGCGCGCTATCGATACGAGCTGGTTCCGCCACGCCGCATCCATCACCCAGCCCAGCGGGTTATGCAGGGTCGGCATGGTGTAGACGGCCCGCACCGAACGACGCCGGCAGAGCGTGTCGAGTGCATCGAGATCCGGTCCGGTCTCGGTGACGGGAATAGGCACGATTTCCAGGTGCAACGCTTGCGCCAGCACTTTGAAACCCGAGTAGGTCAACGCATCTGCCGCAATCACATCGCCCGGTTTCAGCAGCGCCATCATCGTCACCGCCAAACCATGCTGGGCACCGCTGACGATCAATACCTGCCCGGCCTCTACGCTCAACCCTCGCGTGCGCAAATGGCTGGCGACCGACGCGCGCTCATGCAGGCGCCCGCCATGCGGCTGGTAGCGCAGATGGGATTCCAGATCGCCGGACAACGCGAGCTGACGCAAGGCGTTGCGCAACAGATCGGCCTGGCCGGGCAATGAGGGGTAGTTGAAATTCAGGTCCATCACGCCCGCGGCCACTTCGGGTTGATCAACGCCATGACCAGGCGGCAGCGACGTTTCCCGAACGAACGTGCCCCGCCCGGTTTCCCCACTCACCAGCCCCATCGCCTCAAGCTCTGCATATACCCGGCTGGCCGTGACCAGGGCCAGCCCTTCTGACTCGGCCAACTGACGGTGCGTGGGCAAGCGAGTGCCCGGCGGCAAACGTCCGCAACGGATATCAGTGGCAAAGGAATCAACCAGCGACTTGTATCGGGAGCGCGGCATCTCGAGATGTATCCATGACAATTTTTTGATTGTCTTTATAGTCAGCCATACGATGCGCTCAAGGCAACCCGCCGCGAAAACAATCATCGAGTGTGACCTCAATGGAACGCGTATCGAACCTGCATATCGAGCCCCGGGAAAAGACCACCAGCGGGTGGATCAACGGGTTGATCGGCGTAGTGATCTTCAGCGGCTCGCTGCCGGCCACGCGAGTGGCAGTGCTGGAATTCGACCCGGTTTTCCTGACCGTCGCCCGTGCAACCATCGCCGGCGTACTGGCGCTATGCATGCTGTGGCTGTTCAAGGAAAAGCGCCCTGCAAAGAGCCAACTGCTGCCGCTGTTCATCGTGGCCATGGGCGTGGTGGTCGGCTTTCCACTGTTGACGGCGCTGGCGTTGCAATACGTGACGTCGGCGCACTCCATCGTCTTCGTCGGCTTGCTGCCGCTCGCGACCGCCGTGTTCGGCGTGATCCGCGGTGGTGAGCGGCCGCGGCCGGTATTCTGGTTTTTCTCGGTGCTGGGCAGCCTGCTGGTGGTGGGATTTGCTGCCTCACAAGGCCTGACCGCCTCACCTGAAGGCGACATCCTGATGCTGCTGGCCATCCTCGCGTGCGGTCTGGGTTATGCCGAAGGGGCGAAACTGTCCAGAACACTGGGCGGCTGGCAGGTGATTTGCTGGGCGCTGGTGTTGTCGCTGCCGGTGATGGCGCTGTTGACCTGGTGGCTCGCCCCCGCATCGTTCTCCGGGATCAGCACACCGGCCTGGTTCAGCCTGGGTTACGTGTCGCTGTTCAGCATGCTGATCGGCTTCGTTTTCTGGTATCGCGGGCTGGCTCAGGGCGGGATTGCCGCGGTCGGACAACTTCAACTCCTGCAGCCATTTTTTGGCTTGGCGCTGGCGGCGACCTTGCTTCACGAGCAGGTCAGCATCGGCATGCTGGCGGTGACCGTGGCGGTGATTCTATGTGTGGCGGGGGCGAAGAAGTTCGCGAAGTAAGCGATTGTACGGGACGTGCCGTTCGCCACTGTATGGGTTGGGCCGCACGGCACCTGTGATAAAAATATCGCTCTCGCTTCTGGAGCCGATCATGGACCTCGCCACCCTGTCCCTTTTTCTCCCGGCCTGCTTCGCCCTGAACATGGCACCGGGTCCGAACAACCTGTTGTCGGTCAGCAATTCGACGCGTTACGGTTACCGCACCGCGTGTGTGGCCGGGATCGGTCGACTGCTGGCATTCGCCGGGATGATCGCCCTTGCCTCGGCGGGTTTGGCGGTGGTGTTGCAAACGTCGGAATTGTTGTTCTACGGGATCAAGATTGTCGGCGCGGCGTACCTGTTCTACCTCGCCTGGCAATTATGGCGCGCGGATCCGGGGGCTGAAAACGTTGTGACTGGCGCGCCGGCGGGGATGCTGACATTGGCGCGACAGGAGTTCCTGGTGGCAGCCGGCAACCCGAAGGCGATCCTGATTTTCACTGCATTCCTGCCGCAGTTTGTCGACCCGAACCAGGCCGTGACGCCGCAATTTGCGGTGCTGGGTGCGCTGTTCCTGATCCTGGAATGGATCGCCATTGGCGCCTACGCCTACATGGGCCTGCACATGCGCCGCTGGTTTGCGAAACCTCGGGGCAAGCAGATTTTCAATCGCTGCTGTGCGGGGTTGCTGTCGGCGGCGGCTTCGGTGTTGCTGATGGCACGCCGTGGTTGAAGTGTTTCACGCCTGCTGATTTGTCTGCTCCAGGCCGACAGCGAACACTCGAAAAAAGGATTCATTCATTTCAGGTCCATCGCGCATCCAGGCATTCAAGCTCCCGGTAACGTCCTTCGTCACGGCTTCAAACCGAGCACTTCCAAAGCCGAACAAGGACTGCGAGTCTGACCTCCCGTCCCGAATAGCCATGACACCCCTCGCGTTACATCAGCACACTGACTAGAATACTCACTTCAAAATATTTCAGAATTGATCCGACCTATGGTCATAGCGCCAGCCCCCACCGAATCTAGCCTGTCGGCGGGTGATTTAACGGCAACTTGGCCGCCAACAGCGCAATTCCGGAACTTTGTCAATGCCAGGTTAACCAGCTGCATTATCGTTTTGACGGGCTCTCGCTTTGAGTCGATGGAACCAGGCCGAACTGAAAAGGTCAGTTGCTGAGGCCCTCGCTCAAGGTGCCCCCCCTTACTAACACGGAAGTAATCAAGGTAATAAACATGATTTTTAATAAAAATAGCGCAACAATTGCACTTGCAGCGCTTACCGCTATTTGTCTGATACAAGAACACGGTTTTGTTTTTTATCTGGGTGTCGCCGGTATTTGCTCACTCATCATCCTGGCGGCGTTTTCGCCCTGGCTGGGAATGCTCGCGTTATTCCCCCTGCTGTTCTCTCTGCCCCCGGCACCTGCCACCATCGGAATCACCGAACTTTCGTTCGCCCTGCTAATGGGCGTCATCTTTGTGGGTGTACTGGTAAAACTTTCACGATCCGCGAACAAGGCGGCACTCAAGTATTTCGGCCTGGCATTACTTGTCGGATTGTTTGTATTGGCAGTCAACCTGTTCGTCGCGGTAAAAAACGGCGTGCCGTTGGTCGACTGGGTGCGCGGCGCAATTCCGTTTCTGTTCATTTATAACTTTTTGTCTGTCGCGATACTCGTAGGCAACGATGAGAGCAGGATACGTTGGCTCGGCGGGTCCATTGCCACACTCATATTCCTGTTCTCCGGTTATATTATTTTTTACTATTTTTACTACGACATCTGGCTGCCCTACTGGCTTGTGATGGTAGACGACAAGGTCGTCAGAATGTCCGAAACTGCTGCCCTGCAATATTCCGACGCCCTTGGCCCGATGCGCGACAGGGTGACAATGGTGGTGGCGCAGGCAACGGATGCCTTGTTGCCCGTCGGGGTCGTGTTGGGCGTCGTTCTGGCGACCCTGGCTCGCCGCAAAAGTGTCGTCGCAATCGGTTTTTTGATGGCCTTGACCTGCCTGTTCGCCGTACTGATCACCTTCACCCGAAGCATGTTGATGAGTTCGCTGCTCATCGCATTTGTGTTTACCGCTTTTATATTCATGTTCCGCAAGGAAATGCGGCTTAAAGTCGTGAAAATTGGAGCAGCGTTAGGCGTAGCTGGCGTGGTCTTCATCTTCGCCACTGGCATGCAAGACATATGGATTGGGCGAATGAACCAACTGACAGAAATAAAAACTGGCAACCTGAAGGAGTTCTACAGTAAAGACCCTGTCTTGAAAGAAAAACTGGACTTTAACGTTTCGTCCAGGCTGGTAGAGTACAAAATTGCCTGGAACATGTTTGTCAGCCATCCCGTATTAGGCAACGGCCTGGGTATCAAGCACGAAATGCAGTGGGAGACCGTTGAGAATGAGCGGCAAACCAAATGGGTTGCTTATGTGCACAACTGGGTTTTTTATATTTTGATGGTCGGCGGCATCGCTGGCTTCCTTGTTTATTCGGTCGTCCTGATCGGGCCGCTGTTTTTCAGGTTGTCCTGGGTCAAGTCTGAGTCGACGCACTGGACCATTATCCGTGCGGCCGTACTGACCATGACTGTCTATGGTGCTTTCTTCGCTGTCTTCCGGCTCATCACCTTCAATCTTTTGATTTCCGTTATCTGGGGACTCATATTTGCCCAGATACTTGCCGATCGCCGCAAAAGCCAGTCCTCTATCAAGGAAGAGGTGGCTTTGTAAAAAAGCGGTCAGGTCACCGTTTTTCGAGTCCACGGCATTGAAAACCGCGACGCCCTTAATCCTGGGCGTCGCCGGGCCGCGATAGTAGTGTCTCCCCCCTCGCCTCGCTCCTCCTCCGCTTACCACCTGCCCAGGGTTTTGATGCCTGCTCCGCAGCTTCAGATGCTGGCGCTTGATACAGGGAAAGCGGAGTACCCATTTCAGGAACTTTCCTACATTCAGCAACTGAGTGTGTCGGTATCTTCTTCTGCCCGCGCCCTGATTCCCGGGCTCCCAAGAATGCCTGAAAGGACACCTCATGATTTATTCAGCGTGCCGGACAACAGCGACGCCTGCCCAGTCGTTGGTCAATGTCCGATTCATAAGCACAGGGCTGACAGCACGTATGAATGTGCAATTCAATTGTGCTGACCGGCTGAATTAATCGCATCGACTGGTTCGTTGCAAGTTGAATCATGGACAGGAGCGACTTGGTCATATCCAACCGCTTCAAGCCATCCTAAAGACGCTCTCCTGAGGGAGAGTGACTCATGGTATTGAACACTATGATCCGCATTAAAAATAGCGCTGCAATCATTATTGCAGCGCTGACTGCTATTGGCCTGACACAAGAAAACGACACTATTCTTTTTATGGCTGTTGCCGGCATGGCCTCCGTTATCATCATGGCGGTTTTTTCGCCATGGCTAGGAATGCTGACACTATTCCCGCTGGCACTTGCGTTACCTCCGGCCCCCGCTACAGTTGGCTTACAAGAATTTTCATTTGCCGTTCTTTTGGTTGTCATTACAGCAGGCACTTTTATTGAGTGCCTGCGCTCCCCCGCCGCTCGCCCTCACTTGAAACTTTGGGGACTTACAATACTGGTAGTCTCGACTGCAATAACGATAAATCTGACAGTTGCGCTGAACAACAACATCCCGCTCAGGGACTGGACCAGAGGAATTATTCCTTTTCTTTTCATGTTGAATTTTTTACCTGTCGCGGTATTGATAGGCAAGGACGGCAACCGGATTCGCTGGATTGGAATTTCAATCGCAACGTCAATATTCATGCTCGCGGGTTTTATTATTTTTTATTATTTTCACAGCGACTTATGGCGGCCTTATTGGCTTCTTTCGGTCGATGACCAGGCGCTCAGAATCCCGGAAACCGTTGCAAGTGAATACGCCGACGCCATTGGCCCCATGCGCGACAGAATAACCATGTCGATCGCACAGGCCACGGACGCCCTCCTGCCTGTCGGGCTCGTCATCGGTGTAACCCTGGCTTCATTGGCGCAGCCAAAGGCCGCAGCGACGACAGGTTTGCTGATGGCCCTGTCCTGCATGATCGCAATACTTATCACGTTTACCAGAAGCATGTTACTGAGCTCGTTACTGGCGATGTTTATATTCCTGGTTTACCTCATTGTTTACCGCAAAGAGGTGCTGCCGAAATTTATTACAACCCTCACGGCGCTCGGCGCGGCGGGCTTGATATTCATTTACTCTACAGGTATTCAGGACATCTGGATTGGCCGAATGAGCCAATTGATCGCCCTGCCAACCTCAGAACTCAACGTCACGCCTGTTGACACTATTGTCGAGCCCGATGCACTTATTTCGACAACAGCACTTTCCACCCCCGAACAAAACATATCGACAGAGACAACACCGAACGACACCAGTACATTTGAAGCACCGCCCGCACCCGATAACTATCACTCCATTCAACCAGAAGCACCTTCAGACAATAAAACAACAAAAGACTTCAATATCTCTGCACGCATGGATGAATATAAAATCGCCTGGGAAATGTTTGTGCCTCGCCCGATAATGGGCAATGGATTGGGAGTCAAACACGAAATGCGCTGGGAAAATGCTGACAACGTTTCGGAAGCCAAACAAGTGGCCTACGTGCACAACTGGCCATTTTACATGTTGATGGTCGGGGGAATAAGCGGCTTGTTAGTGTATTCGGCCTTACTTTTTGGCCCTGTCATTTTCAAACTGTCATCGATCAGATCAGAGCCCATTCACTGGACACTCATACGTATGACTATCCTGACCATGGCGATATACGGAGCTTTTTTTGCAGTGTTCAGACTCATCACGTTCAATCTTTTATTAGCGGTCATATGGGGAATCATCGTTACCCAGGTGCTAATCGACCGTCAGAAGAACAAATCCGGAATCGATAACACGTAGAGCCCGACTGCTCACTGGAATTCTCTGTCGATTTTCCGGTGGAGGTACCGAGCGCCGCGTCTTATGCTCATGCCATGAACTTACAAGAAACTTTGCTCCCTCCCCACGCCGAGATGGTCCGCGCCATGCTCGAACGCGACACCGCGTACGAGGGAGTGTTTTTTACCGCGGTCAAAACCACCGGGATCTTTTGCCGCCCCAGCTGCACGGCGCGCAAGCCAAAACCGGAGAATGTCGAGTTCTTTGCCCATGCGGATGAGTGCCTGTCCGCCGGTTATCGAGCCTGCCTGCGATGCAAACCGCTGGACGCTGCCGCCATTGCCCCGGACTGGGTGCAAAGGCTGCTCAAGTCGGTGGACGCCGACCCCGAACGGCGCTGGACCGATGTGCAACTGCTGGCCGAGGGCATTGAGCCGCTGAAACTGCGCCGCTGGTTCAAACAGCATTTCGGCATGACCTTTCATGCATGGTTGCGTGCCCGGCGCCTCGGCATGGCACTGGGCGGGATCAGACAAGGCGATTCCATTGACAGCGCGGCGTTCGATTCGGGATACGAATCGCTGAGTGGATTTCGCGATGCGTTTCAAAAATCCTTTCACATCACGCCCGGCCGCGCGGCCCACAGCGAGCCACTGTTGTTCGCACGCCTGACCACCCCGCTGGGGCCGATGATCGCCATGGCCGAACGGCGTGGGCTGGTGCTGCTGGAGTTTCTGGATCGGCCGGCGCTGACCCGCGAAGTCGAGGCCTTGCAGAACCGTTACGGCTACGCAGTGGCGCCCGGTCACAACGCTCACCTGCAGCAAATCGAAGACGAGCTGGCGCACTATTTCGCCGGCAAACTGACCGAATTCAAGGTGCCCCTGCACTTGCCCGGTAGCGAATTCTCGCGGCAAGTCTGGGCCGAACTGGCGAAAATCCCTTACGGCCAGACCAGCACCTACGGCACCATCGCCGCGCGGCTGGGCAAGCCCGGCGCCAGTCGCGCCGTGGGCCTGGCCAACGGGCACAACCGCCTTTCGATTGTCTTGCCCTGCCACCGTGTGATCGGTGCAGATGGCTCGCTGACGGGCTATGGTGGAGGACAACCGCGCAAGGCGTTTCTGCTCAGGCTGGAAAAAGCGGCGGTGCAGATCACCCATCAACTCGCGTTCTGATCACTCGGTGTTTTCATAAGGAAGGAAATCGATGGATACGCTCGACCACTCATTCCACAGGCTGCATCAGGACGGCCTGCTGATTCTCACCAACGTTGCCGATGCCGCCGGGGCCCGCATCGTTGAACAACTGGGCTGCAAAGCCGTGGCCACCAGCAGCGCGGCAGTCGCCTGGGCGCACGGTTACGCAGACGGCAACACCCTGCCGCTCGAACGCCTGGTATCGAGCGTCGAGGCCATCGCCCGCGTGATTTCGCTGCCGTTGACCGTGGACATCGAAGCCGGCTATTCCGAAGACGTGGCGCGGGTCGCCGAAGTGGTTGAGGCGGTGCTCGCTGCTGGCGCTGTCGGGATCAACATCGAGGACGGTGCTTCGCCGCCCGAGCTGCTGGCGCGCAAGATCGCCATCGCACGCCAGGTTGCGGAGCGTCGTCAGGTGAAACTGTTCATCAACGCCCGCACCGACGTGTACCTCAAGGCCTTGGTGCCGGCCGAAGACCGCGTCGCGGAAACACTCAAACGCGCCGCGCTGTATCAAGCGGCCGGGGCGGACGGACTGTTCGCGGCAGGCGTTTCGGCGGAGTACGAGATTGCCGCGTTGTGCCGTGGCACCACGCTGCCGGTGAACGTACTCGCGTTGCCGGGGTTACCCGCCCCTGAAACGTTGAAAGCGCTGGGTGTACGGCGTTTGAGCGCGGGCTCCGCAATCGCCGAGTTTCTGTACGGCGCCATGGCCGGCCTGGCCAAGGGGTTTCTGGAGACCGGCAAACTCGACAGCAGCCAGCTCAAGGCCTTCACGTACGGGGAAGTGAACGCCCTGCTGAAATCCGGCGGAAACACTTGATCCTCATGCCCGATCCCTATCAGCCCGCGACCCGTTTTCTGGCATCCATTGACGACGATTGGGCGCGCCATATCGCGACCATCGGCCCTTGCCTGCATCAGCCTCATGCAGCTCGCGACCCGTATGAGTCGCTGGTGCGGGCTATTGCCTATCAGCAACTGCACGCCAGGGCCGGTGATGCGATTGTCGGGCGGCTGCTGGCGTTGTTTCCTTCGGCCTCGTTTCCGCGGCCCGAACAGATTCTGGCGAGCGGTTTTGATCAATTGCGCAGTTGCGGCTTTTCCGCCGGCAAAATCGCGACCATTCAGGGCATTGCTCAAGCAGCGCTGGACGGCGTGGTGCCGGACTATGCAACGGCGCTGGCCATGGACGATGAGGCGTTGATCGAGCAGTTGATTACCCTGCGCGGCGTTGGGCGCTGGACCGTGGAGATGCTGCTGATCTACAGCCTGGAGCGCCCGGACATCCTGCCGGCGGATGACTTTGGGGTGCGTGAGGGCTATCGGCGGTTGAAGGGCCTGGAGGTGCAGCCGACGCGCAAGCAGATGGTCGAGATCGGCCTGGGGTGGAGTCCTTACCGGACGGTAGCGTCCTGGTATTTGTGGCGGGTGCCAGCCAAATAGCCGGTCTCGCTCCTACAGGGATTTTGTGAACGCTGGAGATCCCCTGTGGGAGCGAGCCTGCTCGCGATGGCGCCAGCCCATTCAACACATCACTCAAATCCAGTCACAACCCCGACTTCAACCGACTGAACGCCCGAATCAACGCCCGGTTGAACGCCTTGCCATTGTCATTCTTGCTATACAACGAAGCCCGCACCTGCGCCGACGGATACGTCCCCGGATCATTACGAATCGCCGGGGCGATCAAGTCATCCGCCGCCGTGATCGCATTGGCGTAGTGAATGGTGTCGGTGATTGGCGCAATCACTTGCGGCGTCATGAGGTAATCCATCAACGCCAGCCCGGCCTCGGGATGCGGCGCATCCTTGGGAATGACCATGGCGTCGAACCAGATCAACGTGCCCTCCTTCGGTATCCGGTAGGTCAACGTGAACGGTTTTTTCGCGGCTTCTGCCTGACCCGCCGCAATGGCCACGTTGCCATTCCACGACATCGCCACGCAGGTATTGCCATTGGCCAGGTCGCTGATGTTCAGGTCATTGTCGAAGTAACGGATGTACGGCCGGATCTTCGCCAGTTGCTGCTCGGCCAGCTTCAGGTCATCGAGGTTCTGGCGGTTGATGTCCAGCCCCATGTACTTCATCACCGCGGCGAACACCTCGTTGGGATCGTTGAGCAAACTCACGCCGCAATCGGCAAATTTCGAGACCACCGCCGGATCGAACAGCATCGCCCAACTGTCCGTTGGCGCCTCCGGCAGGCGCTTTTTGACGGCCTCTTCCTGATAACCCACACCGGTCGTGCCCCAGGCATAAATCCCGGCGTAACGATTGCCCGGATCGAACACCGCCATGTGCTGGCGGAACTCGTCACCGACGCCGGCAAAGTGCGGCAACCGTTGCAGGTTCAAGGTTTGAATGGCACCGCTCTGGATCGCCCTGGACAAATGCTGCCCCGCCGTCAGCACCAGGTCATAACCACTGCGACCGGTGAGCAGTTTGGTCTCGACGGTTTCCAGGGAATCAAAATGATCGGCGATCACATGGATGCCGGTCTTTTTCTCGAAATTGGTCAGGGTATCCGGGGCCAGGTATTCGCCCCAGATGTACAGGTTCACCACCGGTCTGGCGCTGTCGGCGGCCTGCACACACAAGGGTGCAAGCACCAGCAATAACGCTTGAGTCAGTTTGTGCAGGCCCATGATCACACTCCTTTACCAGCGTATTGAGGCATGGTGATGCACGCGACGTTACCGCCGCCAAGCAGGATTTCCCGGGAGTTTTCGATGCCGACGATCTTGTGCTGCGGGAACAGCTCAGCCAGTGTCGCCAGTGCCACCTGATCGTTACGATCACCAAACAGCGGCACCACGATCGAGGTGTTGCCGGCGTAGTAGTTGATATACGACGCGCAGATTTTGGTGCCGGCCTGACGGGCGTGGGTGCTGTCTTGCTGGTCCAGACCTTCGGCTTCTTCTGCAGTCCATTCCAGCACGTCGGGTTGTGGCAGTTTGTGTACGATCAACTCGCGGCCACGGCTGTCACGGGTGCTGCGCAGGACGTCGTAGGCTTCCTGATAGATTTCCCATTGCGGATCATCGCGGTTGTCGGTCCATTGCAGCACCACTTCACCGGGACGCACGAAGCACGCGAGGTCGTCGACGTGACCGTCGGTTTCGTCGAACTTGCAACCGCGCGGCAGCCAGATGACTTGCTCGGCGCCGAGGTAGTCCGTCAGCCGCCGGGTGACTTCTTCCTTACCCAGGTGCTGGTTGCGATTGCGGTTGAGCAGGCATTGTTCGGTGGTGAGGATGCTGCCCTGGCCGTCGCTCTGGATGCCGCCGAGTTCGGCGATCAGCGGTGCGCGGTAGCGGTCGAAACGTTCGATTTCGAGGATCTTGCTGGCGATCTGGTCGTCCTTGTCCCACGGGTAATACAAGCCGCCATCGAGGCCGCCGTACGCGTTGAATTCGAAGTCGACGCCGCGTACTTCGCCGCTGGCGTCATTCACCACAAAGCACGGACCGCTGTCCCGGAACCAGGTGTCGTTGCAGGTCATTTCCACCACGCGAACTTGCGGCGGCAACTGACGGCGCGCCGTGGCGAATTGCGCGGCGGAGGCACACACGGTGACCGGTTCACTTTGAGAGATGGCGGTGACGATCTGCACCCAGACTTTCTGCGCCGGCTTGGCCCCGTTGCGCCAGACATCGGTGCGCTCCGGCCAGCCGAGCCAGCAACCGGCCTTGGTTTCGAATTCGCCGGGCAGGCGGAAGCCGTCTTGTTTTGGGGTGGTGTCGAGCGAACGTGCCATGGTCAAACCTCGTTGACGGGGATTGGAATGACCACAGGCTAAGGTCGTCGGCGCCCTCCTCGCCAACGATGATTATTGCGGAATACTTGAATTCAACTCATCAATCGATCAGCTGATCGTTGAACCACTCGAGCATCTGCGCCACAGCCGGACGCTCCAGGCGCACTCGTTCACACACCAGCGCGTATTGGCCCAGCGCAGTCATGCTTGAGGTAAACGGCCGGACCAGTCGACCGCTGAGCAAGTCTTCCTGCGCCGTGAGGTTATCGCCCATGGCCACGCCCTGTCCTTGGGCCGCGGCTTCCAGCGCCAGGCCGGCATGGGCGAAATACAACTGTCGTTCGGGGCGTAGATCGCCGGCATGACTGGTGAGCCACGCGGTCCAGGTCTTGCCGTCCTGATCGTCGTGCAGCAGGCAGTGGCGCGCCAGGTCCTTCGGGGTTTTCAGGGCGCCCTGGTTGAACAGGCCGGGGCTGCACACCGGGAAAAACTGCAATGCCGGCAATGGCCGAACGAAGTACGCGCTGCTGTCCACCGGGCCGGTGCCGTAGGTGATGGCCAGATCGATGTCTTCCCCCGGCGCGGTGGCGTCGATTGGCTGTTCGTAGAGGTGCAAGGTGATGTGCGGATAGCGCGCATAGAAATCCGTGAGGCGACGCATCAACCACTTTTGCGCCAGCTCGGCCGTCACCGCCAGGCGCAACACCGCCAGCGACGACGGATCGCGCAGTTCATCGCAGGCTTCACCAATCAGTTCGAAGGCTTGCTGCAGGCTTTGCATCAGGCGCCCGGCGGCCATGGTCGGACGGATTTGCCGGCCTTCGCGGATGAACAGCGACACGCCCAGTTGCTCTTCGAGCTGGCGGATCTGATGGCTGACGGCGCTGTCGGTGACGCACAGCTCTGCGGCGGCCCGGCCGAAGTGGGCGTGGCGAGCGGCGCATTCGAAGGTTTTGAGGGCTGCAAGGGAGGGTAGTCGTCGCATGGGTCGGTTCCCGATTCGAGGTGCTCATGCTGACTTGGCGGGCGGTGGGCGTCCAGTGGGACCGCGTTTTCGTTTATCGCCAGCAGGCTAGCTCCCACAGTGGTCTCATGAACACTGGAGATCCAATGTGGGAGCTAGCCTGCTAGCGATAAGGCCAGAATATTCACCACCAAGCCACCCGCCCATCACCCTTCTTTATCCACCATGACATCCCCCAGAACCCGGCGCATGTTGATGCCTCAACCGGAGGGATTCGCCATGCTTGATGCACTCAAAAAGATCAACTCAACGTCCGCCTTCAACCGCTGGGCCGGTTTTGAGGTCACTCGCACCGAGCCGGGCGAGGTGGAACTGACCCTGGCTTTTCGCGAGGCGGACATGGCGCAATACGCAGGCTTCCTGCATGCCGGCCTGATTGGCGCGCTGCTCGATACCGCCTGTGGGTTTGCGGCCGGAACGGTCGCTGGCAATGTCCTGGCATCGCATTTTTCGGTGAATTGCCTTGCACCCGCCGTCGGTGAAGTGTTCATTGCGCGCGGCCAGGTGGTGAAGTCCGGCAAGAAGCAGGTGTTTGCCCGTGCCGAACTGTTCGCGCAAACAGGGGATCAGTTGAAGCTGGTGGCAACCGGCGATGCGATCCTGGTGCCGATCCAGCAGTGAACCACCGGTTTTCGGGGCGGTCAGGGAAGTAACAGCCAATCATTTGGAGGTTCTGCCATGCAGCTCGAAGGCTCCTGCCACTGCGGCGCCGTGTCGTTCAGTCTGACCAGCGCCCACCCCTATCCTTACCAACGTTGCTATTGCTCGATCTGCCGCAAGACCCAGGGCGGTGGCGGTTACTCGGTCAACATCGCGGGTGATGCCGCCAGCCTCAAGGTGCGCGGTCGCAAATCCATCGCGATCTATCACGCACGACTCAAGGACGAAGATGCCAAACGCGCACACCGCAGCACGGCAGAGCGGCACTTCTGCTCGGTGTGTGGCTCGGGCTTGTGGCTGTTCAGCCCTGAATGGCCGGAACTGATTCACCCGTTCGCCTCGGCCATTGATACGGCGTTGCCGGTGCCACCCGAGTACACGCACGTGATGCTCAATTCGAAAGCGCCGTGGGTGGAGGTTGCGGCGCATGCCGGTGATCGGCAGTGCGAGATCTGGCCCGAGGAGTCCATCGCACAGTGGCACGAGCGACTGGGTCTGGCTCACTAATCAAAACTTCGATTTTTTTCACACGGCAGTTCCCCTTTGCGTTTTTCGTTCGGTTAACCCTCAGAAGCCTTTCACTTACCGATCGATTCGATACAAAGGGATCTCCATGTCGCACCCAATTGCTGCGCGTTTTCGTTTTGCCCTGTGCCCCTTGGCACTGGCCCTTCCGGCCGCTCTGCTGAGCCTTGCCTCCACCGCCCATGCCGCCGAAACGGCCACCGGCAAAACGGCAGCCAAGGACGACGGCGTGCTGCAACTGGGTGCGACGAACATCAATGGTGTCGCCTTGGGCGCGACCACCGAGGACACCCATTCCTACACCACCGGCTCAACGTCTTCGGCCACCGGCCTGCCGTTGTCGCTGCGTGAAACACCGCAATCGGTCACGGTGATTACCCGCCAGCAAATGGACGATCGCGGTGTGCAAAGCATCAGCGATGCGTTGCGTAACACCCCCGGTGTTTCGACGCAGAAATACGACAGCGACCGTACCGAGTTTTCCGCCCGCGGCTTTGCCATCACCAACTTCCAGTACGACGGGGTCAACCAGCCGTACGACGGTGTCTATGGGGAAAACCCGAACAACAGCGACGACTCCGCCAGCCTTGACCGCATTGAGGTCGTGAAGGGCGCGACCGGCCTGATGACCGGCGCTGGCGACCCGTCCGCCACCGTCAACCTGATCCGCAAGAAGCCGACCAAAGAGTTCAAGGCCTCGATCAGCGGCACCGTCGGTTCGTGGGACAATTACCGCACCTCCGGCGATATTTCCGGTTCGCTGACTGACTCGGGCAACGTGCGCGGGCGCTTTGTCGGCGTGTACCAGGACAAGGACTCCTACATTGACCACTACAGCCAAAAGAAAGACCTGTACTACGGCATCCTCGAAGCCGACCTGACCGACGATACCCTGCTGACATTCGGCATCGACAAGTCCAGCGCCACGCCTCGCGGCAGTTCCTGGACCGGCAACCCGACGTATTTCTCCGACGGCGGCCGTACCGACTTTTCGCGCAGCTTCAACCCGGCGGCCGACTGGAGCCGCCGCGATTTCGACGAAACCACCTACTTTGCCTCGCTGGAACAAGCGCTGGCCAACGACTGGAAATTCAAGGCCAGCCTCAGCGAGAAAACCACCGAACACGACACCCAACTGGCCTCGGCCAGCGGTGGCAACCCGAACCGCGATACCGGTGACGGCATGTTCCTCTTCTGGGGTCGCTGGGAAGGTCATCGCGTGCAGGACACCGCCGACGTGAACGTCTCCGGCCCCTTCTCACTGGGCGGTCGCGAGCATGACCTGGTGGCCGGCGTCATGACGTCCCACTCCCGCCAGACCGGTTCCACCTACGACACCAGCGCCTTCGAAATGGTCCCGGGGAGCATCTACGACTGGGACGGCCATCTGCCGAAACAGGAGTTCCCGGCCAACGGTAAATACGAACGCACCCAGAGCCAGAACGGTGTGTACCTCGCCACTCGCCTGCGCCCGACCGATGATCTGTCGGTCATCCTCGGCAGCCGTCTGAGCACCTTCAAGTACAACGAAGATTACCGCTACAACGTGGACTCACCGCTGGACGACACCCACGCGAGCTACAAGGAACACGGCGTCGTCACGCCTTACGCCGGCGTGGTCTATGACCTGAACGACGTGTACTCGGTATACGCCAGCTACACCTCGATCTATCAGCCACAGACCAACAAGGATGCCAGTGGCATGACCCTGGCACCGGTTGAAGGCGTCAGCTACGAAACCGGTCTGAAAGCCGCTTACCTCGATGGCCGGCTGAATGCCAGCCTGGCGTTGTTCCGCATCGAGCAGGACGGCGTCGCCGAGCAAACCGGTACCAACGCGATCACCAACGAAGGCATCTTCAAAGCCGTCGACGGCACCACCACCAAAGGCGTGGAACTGGAACTGGCCGGCGAACTGACCGATGGCTGGAACCTGATGGCCGGTTACACCTACGCACGCACCCGTGATAAAGACGAGCAGCGCATCTTCGGTTACCCGCTGTCCACCAGCAAACCCGAGCACGTTGTACGCACGTTCACCACCTATCGCCTGCCTGGCGCCCTGGACAAAGTGACCGTTGGCGGCGGCATCAGCTGGCAGAGCGCTTTCTACGGCAAAATCTACAGCGCTCCCGCTGGCGACTACACCCGGATCAAACAGGGTGGCTACACCCTCGTGGACCTGATGACCCGTTACCAGTACAACGAGCACCTGAGCTTCACCGCCAACGCCAACAACATCTTCGACAAGAAGTACCTGACCGGCCTGGGCAACTTCGACACCACGTTCTACGGCGAGCCGCGCAACCTGATGCTGACCACCAAGTGGGACTTCTAAGCTGAACCCGTGGCGAGGGATTTACGCCCTCGCCACAGGCGACTCACCGCTCGCCAACCCCCGTTCACAGTCTTTGACAGTTTTGCGACAAAGCTGCCAAAGATTGCCGGGCGGCACCCGCCTAGCATGGGCGCATCCACTATCACCCAGGGTGCTCCCATGTTTCGTTCGCTGTATTTGCCGTTGACCTCTTTTTGCCTGCTTCTCCCCTCCACCTCCTTGTATGCCGAAGACTGGCACTACACCCTGCGCGCCGGCGCTGCCAGTGCGCCGCGTTACAGCGGCAGTGATGAACGCGTAGTCGCACCGTTGCTGGGCGGCGAAATCGTCAGCCCTTATGGTTTCTTTCTCGACACGCAAAAGGGTCTTGGCTGGGCGTTTGACGAGGAGGACTTCGGCCTCAGCGTCTACGTCGGCGCAAGTGATGTGCGCAAGGACCGTAAAAGCGGTTTCAAGGGCTCGGATGAGCTCAACGGTATGGGCTCGATCAAGTCGCGTCCCTTGCTGGGGCTGGACGGGACCTATCACATGGGGCCGATCATTCTCGGCGCCAGTTATGAACATGCGCTTGAAGAAGACGAGGACGAACACGACACCGGCTCAGCCTGGAACCGATTGAAACTGAGCATCAGCGCGCCGTTTTATGAAGGTGACTATGGCAAGGTCGTCGGCAGCCTGAACAGTCAGTTCGGCGACAGCAATTACATGCGCACCTGGTATGGCGTGAGCAGCGCTCAAGCGTCGCGCAGCAAGTTCAAGGCGTATGACACCAAAGGTGGCCTGGTGAGTCGGGGGGCGGATCTGACCTGGTCGCTGCCGATCAACGATGAATGGAGTTTTACCACGGTGCTGGCGGTGCAGTACCTGGGTGGTAAAGCGGCGGACAGTCCGATTGTCGAGCGTCGCTTGCAGACTTCGGTGGCTGGGCAGGTCGTTTACAGCTTTTGATTTGAGGGTGTTGCTGAAGGCCCCTTCGCGGGCAAGCCTCGCTCCTACGGGTTATGCGTCGATCATAAAAACACCGATAACCTGTAGGAGCGAGGCTTGCCCGCGAAGGGGTCGTCGGCAACACACAACTAATCCTGATGCACCCAGGTCATGCGAAACGACGCCCCGCCCCACGGCGAATCCGCCACTTGCACTTGCCCGCCATGAGACTGCGACACCCGCCGCACCAAGGCCAGGCCCAGGCCGAAACCACCCGTGCGGCGATCCCGACTGGCGTCCAGGCGCGAGAACGGTTCGAAGATTTTCTCCCGCCCGTCCACCGGCACGCCCGGCCCGTCGTCGTTGACCTGGACTTCGTAATGATCACCGGTGCGCACCAACGACACCTCCACTCGCTCTTCGGCATAGCGAATGGCATTGCGCAGCAGGTTGATCACCGCGCGCGCCATGAAGCGTGGCTCGATGCGCACCTCATCGACCCGGCACTCGACAATCAACAGTTGCACCCCGGCCGCCTCGGCCTCCAGCGCCACGCTGCCGACCACGCTGTCGAGCCAACTGTTGGCCTGAATATTCTCCCGGGTAATGACCGTGGCACCGCGCTCAAGGCTGGCGTAGGTCAGCAGCTCCGAGACCATTTCTTCCAGTTCGCCGAGGTCGGCGTACATGTCGGCAATCAGTTCGCGACGCTGGCTCGGATCGGATTGTTGCTTGAGCTGATCGAGTTCGAACGACAGCCGGGCAATCGGCGTGCGCAATTCATGGGATACCGCGTTGGTCAGCTCACGCTGATTGGCGATCAGGCCTTCGATGCGCGCAGCCATCAGGTTGAAATGCTCGGACAAGTCGCGAATGTTCGAGCGCTTGGACAGCTGGATCCGCGCCGACAGGTTGTTGTCGCCAAAGCGTTCGGCGGCGAGGCGCAGTTTCTCCAGATCTCGCCAGTGTGGGCGCACCCAGAATAACAACACGAAACCGATCATCACCGCGATCATCAAATAGGCCGCGGCAATGTAGAACGGCATCAGACTCGGCTCGGCCGGCAGCTTGATGCTCAGCAACTGCGAACCGTCGTCAATGCGCGAGATGAACTGCGTGTACTTGTCACGCAGCACCAGCAGGCCTTGGGCCAACTCGGCTTTTTCCTGATCGGTCAGGGCCAGTTGATCCGTTTCGACCAGGCTCAGGCTCAAACCGTAGTGAGGGCGCACGGTTTCCAATTGGCGTTCCCGCGCCGGACCGTCCAGGCCGCGCAACTGCTCCACCAGCGACCAGGCCTGACCTCGCACCGCCTCGCGGTTGTAGCTCTGCATTTGACCGGCGAGCAGCGCATCGAACGTGCGCTCGACGGTTTGCAACCCCAGTACCAGGCCAACCGTCATCATCACAAACAGACCGAGAAATAACCGCAGCATTTACAGCTCCCACGCGAACGGATTGAACAGGTAACCCTTGCCCCAGATGGTCTTGATGCACACCGGTTCACGCGGGTTGTCCTTGAGCTTGCCGCGCAACTTGCTGATGTAGACGTCGACGCTGCGGTTGAGGCCGTCGAAGGCGATCCCGCGCATGCGGTTGAGGATATCGTCGCGGGACAAAATCTTGCCCGCCGCGCTGGCCAGCAACCACAGCAATTCGAATTCCATGGTGGTCAGCTCGATGCCCTCACCCGCCAGGCGCACTTCGCGACAGCTGCGGTCGATGCTCAGATGGCCGAATTCCAGCGAGCTGCAGACAGTGCTGTCCGGCGTTTGCCGGCGTTGCAACGCACGCAGACGGGCCAGCAGTACCGGCGGCTTGATCGGCTTGATCACGTAGTCGTCGGCGCCGGATTCCAGGCCGAGGATGTGATCGAGGTCGTCTTCCTTGGCGGTGAGGATGACGATCGGCGTATCGGACACGCTGCGAATTTCGCGACACACGTGCAGGCCACTCTGGCCCGGCAGCATCAGGTCGAGTACAACGATTTTCGGTTTGAAGTCGAGGAATGCGGCCAACGCGAGGTCGCCGCGATGCACCTGTAACACTTCAAAGCCATGTTGGGACAGGAAGTGCGCGATCAGCCCGGCAAGCCTTTCGTCGTCTTCCACCAGCAGAACTTTGCCAAAACCCAGGTTATCCATAACGAACGCGTGCCAACTCTTGTGTGAAGTGGACGGCATTATGGCGTCAATCAGCGTCGGGGCGGCGATTGCAGGCAGCAAAAACCGGCCTCTGGGGCCGGTTTTCAGTGATCTTTCATACTCTTAAGAGTTTTTAACAATTGCGCTGCAAAAGATCGCAACTAACTGTAGGAGCACGGCTTGCCGGCGAAGGCGATCTCAAAGACGCCTTCGCCGGCAAGCCGTGCTCCTACGGGTTATGCGGCGGCTGGAACACCGCTGTGAAAGCGGAACTCCACGTCCGGCGATTCGATCAGTTCCTGCTCGGCAGCGCGGACCCGCTCGATCACCTGAGCGATGTCCTTGGCGTCACCGTACTGGTACGCCAGTTTCAGGTAACCCTGGAAGTGTCGCGCCTCGCTTTTCAGCAGACCGAAGTAGAACTTGCCCAGTTCCTCGTCCAGGTGCGGCACCAACGCCTCGAACCGCTCGCAGCTGCGGGCTTCGATAAACGCACCGACTACCAAGGTATCGACCAGCTTGACCGGTTCATGGCTGCGCACTACTTTGCGCAAGCCAGAGGCGTACCGCCCGGCGGACAGCTGGCGCAGCTCGATCTTGCGCTTCTTCATCAGGCGCATGACTTGTTCGTGGTGCACCAGTTCTTCCCGGGCGAGCCGCGACATCAGGTTGATCAGATCGACGTGGGAGTGATACTTGGCGATCAGGCTCAATGCCGTGCTGGCCGCCTTGAATTCGCAGTTCTTGTGGTCGATCAGCAAGGTTTCCTGATCGGCCAGTGCGGCCTGGACCCAGCCGTCAGGGGTGCGGCAACCGAGGAACTCGTGAATTTCGGGAAGGATCATGGGGCTCACGGACAAAAGGTTCAAAACGAAGGGCGCCGATTATACCGGCCCGCCGCCAGACCACCAGCCACGACCGTTGATATGTATCAAGTCCCGGATGCGCGACCAGCAACTATAGTTGTGCAACGCCATGCTTTTTTTCCCTCTGGAGATCCCGATCATGCAAGCCATTCGCAGCATTCTGGTGGTCATCGAACCCGAACACTCGGAAAGCCTGGCGCTCAAACGGGCCAAGCTGATTGCCGGGGTAACCCAGGCTCATCTGCATCTGCTGGTGTGCGACCGCAAGCATGACCATAGCGGCATGCTTGGTGTGCTCAAGGCAGCGCTGCTCGCGGATGGCTACAGCGTGACCACCGAGCAGGCGTGGAACGAAAGCCTGCACGAAACCATCGTCGATGTGCAGCAAGCCGAAGGTTGCGGGCTGGTGATCAAGCAGCATTACCCCGACAGCTCATTGAAAAAAGCCCTGCTGACCCCGGCGGACTGGAAACTGTTGCGCTCCTGCCCGACGCCGGTGCTGCTGGTGAAAACCTCGAAACCCTGGGCAGGCGGTGTAGTCCTGGCGGCGATTGATGTCGGCAATACCGATGACGAACACCGTCACCTGCACAACATCATCATCGATCACGGTTATGACATTGCCAGCCTGGCCAAGGCGCATCTGCATGTGGTCAGCGCTCATCCATCACCGATGCTGTCGGCGGCGGACCCTACGTTGCAGCTCAGCGAAACCATCGAGGCGCGTTACCGCGAACAGTGCATAGCGTTTCAAGCCGAGTTCGACATCGACAATGAGCACCTGCATATCGCGGAAGGTCCGGCGGATGTGTTGATTCCGTACATGGCCCACACGTTGGGCGCATCGGTGACCGTGATTGGCACGGTGGCGCGGTCCGGGATATCCGGCGCGTTGATCGGCAATACGGCGGAGGTGGTGCTGGATGCGGTGGAGAGCGATGTGCTGGTGTTGAAGCCGCAGGAGATTGAGGATCATCTGGAAGAGATGGTGTCTCATCATTGAGATTTGCGGAGCCCATCAGGGCGCCTTCGCGGGCAAGCCTCGCTCCTACAGGGTTACGTGTTCACCTGTAGGAGCGAGGCTTGCCCGCGAAGCTTTTAAGGGTTAACCCCCGAACGCATCCTTGAGGAACCCGGGCGCGATGTAACGCTGGTAATGCGCCTCGGAGAGCAAAAAGAACTCCCGATCAATCGCATCCCGCAGCTCCGGCAGGTTCCAGTCGCGAAACTCCGGCATCAACACCATCCCGTAGGCTTCCAGATTGTTGATCACCCGCGCGCCTCGGGCGATCAACTGATAGGCCCAGCAATACTCCGACTGATGCGGCACGAAGCGAATCTTGCGCTGTTCCAGTTGCAAACGCAGACGCTGGGGATCGAAAACCTCCAGTTTGCTGGCCATTACCTGGGACAACAGTTGCTCCAGCCGCAGCCATACCGCGCGTTTTTCCTCCTCGTTGTAACCGTTCCAGTTGATCACTTCATGGTGGAAACGCTTGCAGCCACGGCAGACCAAGTCACCGTAAACAGTGGAGCAAAGGCCGACGCAGGGGGTCTTGATGGTCTGATTGGGCATAGGTCAACAAAGCACGGGAAAGCAGAACAGGCGGGCATGTTAGCCCTTTGTCTAACATTCATCACCCCTCAAAGTTGAGAGCCCAACTTACCTTTAAATTTTTTTTGCCGTAGAATCAGCCAGCCTTTTAAGGCGCCAATGTCCGTTAGAAGCTGTTTTCAAAGCGTCACGAGCACAGTCGTTCCTTCAGAGCGGTGTTGGCGAAGGGTTTTTCCAGCGGGGAAAAGCCCAACGCCAACCCTCATCAGCTCCCCGTTCTGCAGGCGTAAAACTTTGAAAGCAGCTTCTGTAAGGAATTGTCGGTAATTCTGGCTAAGTGGCCCACAACGCCACGCAGCGCATGAGTACGGCAATTTCGGGATGAGCGTCCCGGACACCCATTTGGGACCACTGATGAGGGTAATAACTGTGCTTGAAGCCTACCGCAAACATATCGAAGAGCGTGCAGCACTGGGTATCGTTCCCCAGCCGCTTAACGCCGAACAAACTGCAGGCCTGGTTGAGCTGCTGAAGAATCCCCCGGCTGGCGAAGAAGCTTTCCTCGTTGACCTGATCACCAATCGCATTCCGCCTGGCGTGGACGAAGCGGCCTATGTAAAGGCAGGTTTCCTGTCTGCCCTGGCCAAAGGCGAAGCCACTTCCCCTCTGATCGACAAGAAACGCGCTGTAGAACTGCTCGGCACCATGCAGGGCGGCTACAACATCGTGACCCTGGTTGACCTGCTCGACAACGCCGAACTGGCTGCTGTCGCTGCCGCTCAGCTCAAGCACACCCTGCTGATGTTCGATGCGTTCCACGACGTCGCGGAAAAAGCCCGCAACGGCAACGAACACGCCAAAGGCGTGATCCAGTCCTGGGCTGACGGCGAGTGGTTCCGCAACCGCCCTGTCCTGGCCGACAAGATCAGCCTGCGCGTGTTCAAGGTCACCGGCGAAACCAACACCGACGACCTGTCCCCTGCTCCGGACGCCTGGTCCCGCCCGGACATCCCGTTGCACGCCCTCGCCATGCTGAAAATGGCCCGCGAAGGCATCGTGCCTGACGTCCAGGGTGTCACCGGCCCGATGAAGCAGATCGAAGAAATGCGCGGTCAAGGCTTCCCTATCGCCTACGTCGGTGACGTGGTCGGTACCGGTTCTTCGCGTAAATCCGCCACCAACTCGGTGCTGTGGTTCTTCGGCGACGACGTTCCTTACGTGCCGAACAAGCGTGCCGGCGGTTTCTGCTTCGGCAGCAAAATCGCTCCGATCTTCTACAACACCATGGAAGATGCCGGCGCACTGCCGATCGAATTCGACGTTACCAACATGAACATGGGCGACGTGATCGACCTGTACCCGCATGCTGGCAAAGTCTGCAAACACGGCACCGACGAAGTCCTGACCACCTTCGAAATGAAGACCCCGGTCCTGTTGGACGAAGTTCGTGCCGGCGGCCGTATTCCGCTGATCATCGGTCGCGGTCTGACCGACAAGGCACGTGCCGAACTGGGCCTGGGCCCAACCGACCTGTTCAAACTGCCTGAAGCACCTGTCGACACCGGCAAGGGCTACACCCTGGCACAGAAAATGGTCGGCAAGGCGTGCGGTCTGCCAGAAGGCAAAGGCGTTCGTCCTGGCACCTACTGCGAACCGAAAATGACCACCGTCGGCTCTCAGGACACCACCGGTCCGATGACCCGTGACGAACTGAAAGACCTGGCGTGCCTGGGCTTCTCGACCGATCTGGTAATGCAGTCCTTCTGCCACACCGCGGCTTACCCTAAGCCGATCGACGTGACCACCCACCACACCCTGCCAGACTTCATCATGACCCGCGGCGGCGTTTCCCTGCGTCCGGGCGACGGCATCATCCACAGCTGGCTGAACCGCATGCTGCTGCCGGACACCGTCGGTACCGGTGGTGACTCGCACACCCGTTTCCCGATGGGCATTTCGTTCCCGGCCGGTTCCGGTCTGGTAGCGTTCGCCGCCGCCACTGGCGTTATGCCGCTGGACATGCCGGAATCGATCCTGGTGCGCTTCAAAGGCAAAATGCAACCGGGCGTCACCCTGCGTGACCTGGTTCACGCCATTCCTTACTTCGCGATTCAGGCTGGCCTGCTGACTGTCGAGAAGAAAGGCAAGAAGAACGCCTTCTCCGGCCGCATCCTGGAAATCGAAGGCCTGGACAACCTGAGCATCGAACAGGCTTTCGAGCTGTCCGACGCCTCGGCTGAACGTTCGGCTGCCGGTTGCACCATCAAGCTGTCGAAAGAGTCGATCACCGAGTACCTGAACTCCAACATCACCCTGCTGCGCTGGATGATCGGCGAAGGCTACGGCGATGCACGTACCCTGGAACGTCGCGCTCAAGCGATGGAAGCCTGGGTTGCCAACCCAGAGTTGATGGTTGCCGATGCTGACGCCGAATACGCTGAAGTCATCGAAATCGACCTGGCCGACATCAAAGAGCCTGTGCTCTGCGCGCCGAACGATCCGGACGACGCCCGTCTGCTGTCCAGCGTTGCTGGCGAGAAGATCGACGAAGTGTTCATCGGTTCGTGCATGACCAACATCGGTCACTTCCGCGCTGCCGGTAAACTGCTGGATCAGGTCAAGGGTCAGCTGCCAACCCGTCTGTGGCTGTCGCCGCCGACCAAGATGGACGCTCACCAACTGACCGAAGAAGGCTACTACGGCATCTACGGCAAGGCTGGCGCCCGCATGGAAATGCCAGGCTGCTCGCTGTGCATGGGTAACCAGGCACGTGTAGAGCCGAACTCGACTGTTGTGTCGACTTCGACCCGTAACTTCCCGAACCGTCTGGGTGACGGCGCGAACGTCTACCTGGCTTCGGCCGAGCTGGCGTCCGTTGCGTCCATCCTGGGTCGCCTGCCGACCGTCGAGGAGTATATGGAATACGCTGGCAAGATCGACAGCATGGCGGCTGATGTTTACCGCTACCTGTCCTTCGACCAGATCGCCGAGTTCCGTGAAGTTGCTGCGAACGCCAATATCCCGGTCGTTCAAGCCTAACGTTACAACGCTGTAAAAAACGCCGCCCATCGTGAGATGAGCGGCGTTTTTTTATGCCCGAAAGGTTTGCACCAATCCCCTGTGGGAGCGAGCAGGCTCGCTCCCACAGGGTTATGCGGATAGCTTAAGGGCTTGCTGGACAGCAACATCGACACTCAGGCCGCTGAGAATCACCTGCTCCAGCTCCTGCGCCGGCAACTTCGACAGCGCCGCTTTTGCCTGATGCTTGAGCCGCGCCAGGATCAGCAGTTTGTCCTCGGCGCGCACCTGCAAAAAGAACGCTTCCAGTGCTTCGATGCTGGTGCCGTCCAGATCGGGCGACTCTTCGAGACTGAGGATAACCGTATGCACCGGCGGCTGTGCGTGCCGCGCCAGACGCAACGCACCACCGAGAATGCGCTCCACATTGGCGAAAAACAGCGCCTCGCTGGGCCGCACGATCAGCACACCGGGGATTTCCTTCGCGTCGGGATGTCTTTGCAGGTCAATAAAATCGTGACCTCCGGCCATTTGCCCCAACACCTGGATGTCCGCCGACGACATCTGCTTGAGCATCAGCACCACGCTGATTGCCACTGCCAGCAGCAAGCCGTCCAGCACGCCCAGCACCAGCACCGCCGCCACCGCGCAAATCACCAGCAGGCGGTCGCGACGCCAGATGAAATACCGGCCCAACGGTTGCAGGCTCAAGCCACGGGCCAAGGCATGAATGACGATGGCAGCCAGCACTGGCTCGGGAGTCAGGGCAATCCACGGCAATACCGTCAGGACGATGAGCAGCACCACCCCGGCCGCCACAATCCCGGCCAGACGCGAACCGGCCCCCGCCGCTTCATTGGCCGATGTCGCTGAATAACCAGCGCCTGCGGGCATGCCATGAAACAGTCCCGATAAAAGATTGGCCGCACCGAGGGCCAGCAGATCGCGGTTGGAAGACACCCGGTCGCCGTGTTTGAGCGCAAACGAGCTGATCGAGCCGTAAGACTCGGCATACAGGATCATCACCATGGCGAACGCCAGTTCACCCAAGCGCAACCAGTCAGTGAACGGCAACACCGGGAGCTGCGGTACTTCGAGACTCAGATCGATGACGCCGATCAACTTGACCCCGTAGGCTGGCAGGTTCAGCCATTGGCCCGCCGCGATGCCGAGCGTCACCACCAGCAAACCGCCAGGCAAACGCCTGACCCGCGCGCACAGCCACAACACCAGCAACGCCACCGCCCCGACCAATGCCCCGACTTTATTCCACTGCGGCCACTGCTCCAGCAGTTGCGGCAGGAAACGGATCAGGTTGCCGGTGCTCAAGTGGACGTCGACGATGCTCGCCACTTGTTTGAGGATGATGGTCACGGCCAGCCCCACTGCAAAGCCGCGCAGCACCGGTTTGGCGATGAATGAGGTGACGCTGCCGAGCTTGAATAACCCGGCCAACAGGAAGAAACCTCCGGTCATCAGCACCAGGCCGATCGCCAGACTCATACGCAAGGCCGGATCGCCATTGGCTAGCGCGGCGGTGGCAGCAGCCAGAACGGCCGCTGACGACGAGGTCGCGGACACGATGGCGAACCGGCTGGTGCCGAACAGTCCGTAACACAGCAGCCCGGCAAACAAGGCAATCACCCCGGCCTGTGGCGGCAACGCGGCAATGCTGGAATAGGCGACCGCCTCGGGCAGCAACAACCCGGCAATCGACAGGCCGGCCAGTACGTCCAGCCAACGGTCAGGTGTATCGGCACGGGGTTGCGCCGATGCGCCGGGGGTACGAGCCATGTAGCGTCTCCAGAGACGGCGCTTTACGGCGCGCCGATGCAGCCGCAGCTTAGCTGTTTATCCCTGGGGACAGGTGTTCTGGATCAGGTGCCATGCCATAAAAACGCTGGCCGTGTGCATATCCGTTTTTTCGGTTGCGGCGGCTGGCGGTTTCGCCCTTACGGCGAGTCACTTTGGAAAAGCCCCAAAGTAACCAAAGGGCTCTTGCCCCTTTCGTTCGGTGCCTCGCTAATGCTCGGCATGCCCTCGCTCCGGTCCTGCTCCGTGGGCACGCCGCGATCGGCCATCCTTGGCCGTGCGCGGCTAACCCGGCATCCATGCCGGGTTGCCCACTGCGCAGAACCTCCACTCGGCCTCTCGAGGGGGCGACTACCGCCACAGCCGTCGAGGCGGCCTGAAAGCCGACCTGGCTCTTTGGGGGTACGCGTTGTCCTTCTCTGCTGCGCTCACCCATTCCGGACATGTACACCGATCCCCTGTAGGAGCCGGCTTGCTGGCGATGGCGGTGGGTCAGTCGACGCATTTATTGATTGGACGGACGCTATCGCCAGCAAGCCGGCTCCTACACGGGGATTGGGTTCACACGACTCAAAATTGTAGGAGCCAGCTTGCTGGCGATGGGCGTCAACGATAACGAGGGCTGTCTGAATGAACGCGTCGCCCCGACGTTTTTCGCCGGCAAGCCGGCTCCTACAGGGATCTGCGTACGCTTTTGATTTCCACCACTCATCAGGCCGAGCGTTAGCTCGCCTTCCGCTTTTGATCTGAGCGCCCCCTCGAGAGGCCGAGCGCAGGTTCTGCGCAGTGGGCAACCCGGCATGGATGCCGGGTTAGCCGCCCCCGGCCATGGATGGCCGATGGCGGCGGGCCCACGGAGCAGGACCGGAGCGAGGGTATGGCGAGCATTAGCGAGCCACCGAACGAAAGGGGCAAGAGCGCTTGGTTACTTGGCGCTTCTCCAAGTGACTCGCCGTAAGGGCGAAACCATTAGCAGCCGTGACCGCAGCAACGGATATGCCCCCCCCTCAAAAAACCAGCGCACAAAAAAAACGGCCAACCCGCAAAGCGGATCAGCCGTCATCTCAACCAATCAAGCAAACAACAACAATCAAGCGCTCAGCGAATAAATCAACGCCGAAATAGCCACCAAACCAACCGCCGTCACAAACACATTCGACGCTTGACCACGGAAACGTGCCATCGCCGGCACCTTGCGGATCGCATACATCGGCATCAGGAACAGAATCGCCGCAATGATCGGGCCACCGAGGGTCTCGATCATCCCCAGAATGCTCGGATTCAGCGTCGCCACAATCCAGCACACCACCAGCATGAACGCCGCGGTCATACGGTCCAGCGTCTTGGCTGCCGGACGCTTGCCACTCTTCACGATCAGGCCTTTCAGACCTTCACTGGCACCGATGTAATGCCCGAGGAACGACTTGGAAATCGCCACAAACGCAATCAACGGCGCCGCAAACGCGATGGTCGGGTTGCTGAAGTGGTTGGCCAGGTACGACAGGATCGACAGGTTCTGCGCCTTCGCTTCCGCCAGTTGCGCCGGCGACAGGGTCAGCACGCAGCTGAACACGAAGAACAGCACCATCACCACCATCAACACATGGGCGCGGGACAGGATCTGCGAGCTGCGCTCTTCCGCGTGCTCGCCGTAGCGACGCTTCTGGTCCACCGCGAACGCCGAGATGATCGGCGAGTGGTTGAACGAGAACACCATCACCGGGATCGCCAGCCACAAGGTGTGCAGCAGCGCCGACGGCTCAGGCAGCGTCGATGCCGTGGTGAGGATGCCGCCGTTCCAGTGCGGAATCAGGAACACCGCCAGAAACAGCAACGCCACGATGAACGGATACACCATCAGGCTCATCGCCTTGACGATCACTTGCTCGCCGCAACGCACCACCGCCAGCAGGCCGAGGATCAGCACAAACGACAGCACGGCGCGCGGTGGCGGCATGATGTGCAGTTGATGCTCAAGGAAACTGCCCACGGTGTTGGTCAGGGCCACGCTGTAGATCAGCAGGATCGGGAAGATCGCGAAGAAGTACAGCAAGGTGATCAGCGCACCGGCCTTGATGCCGAAATGCTCTTCCACCACTTCTGTGATGTCCGCGCCTTCACGACCGGACAACACGAAGCGGGTCAGGCCACGGTGCGCGTAAAACGTCATGGGGAACGCCAGCAGCGCCAGGACCAGCAACGGCCAGAAACCGCCCAGACCCGCATTGATCGGCAAAAACAGGGTACCGGCCCCGATGGCCGTGCCAAACAGGCCGAGCATCCAGGTGGTGTCATGACGATTCCAGCCCTCAAGGCTGACAGGGTTCGCCGCTACATAGCGTTCGTTAACGCTATTGGCCTGATCATTCATCCGGTGGGATCTCCACATTCCGGTCAGTTGCTACCCGGCCAGGACGAGTCGGAAAAATCCGACAGGCAGCGCCCTGGCCGAAACAGGGGCGCGATTCTCCGGGATTAATGAACAGAAGCAAAGACTTAGCTGAGGAATGGTTGTGCGGATCAGCAAATCTGCAGCGAACACACCCCTGTAGGAGCTGGCTTGCCAGCGATGGCGGACGGAAGAAAACCGCAATATCCAAAATCTTTCGCCGGCAAGCCGGCTCCTACAATTTCGGTTGAGCCTCAATCACGCACAAACGCTTCATCGCCAAAGCCAGCTTCGACTTGATAAAGGTTTGCCATCATGTATTTTAAGTAAACCTGCATCCCTTCCGGAGACCTTCCATGCCACTGGTTCGCATCGACATCAAAAAGCATCAGGACCCCACCCACGCCAAACGCATCGGGCAGTTGATCTACGCCGCCATGCACAGCGCCATCGGCGTGCCGGAAAACGATAATTTCCAGATCCTCGCCGAACACGACGAGCAGCACTTCATCTTTGACACGCAATACCTGGGGATCGACCGCAGCGACAAACTGGTGGTGATTCAGATCACCCTGAGCGAAGGCCGCACCGTCGAGCAGAAAAAACTGCTCTACAAAACCATCGCCGAGAGCCTTAACGCTGAACTGGCGGTGCGCCTCGAGGACGTTTTCATTAATCTGGTCGAAGTGAAAAAAGAGAACTGGTCGTTCGGCAACGGAATTGCCCAGTACGCCCTCTGATCGCCATCCTTTATCTTTGTGAGCCGCCAATGCCCCGTGTTTCCCGCAAACAAGCCGAACTCAACCGCGAGATTATCGTCGAGGCAGCCACGCGGCTGTTTCGCGAACGGGGCGTGCATGGCATCAGCGTCATCGACGTCATGGCGGCGGCAGGCCTGACACATGGCGGTTTCTATGGGCATTTCGAGTCCAAGGAAGCCTTGGCCCAGGAGGCCAGTAGCCTCGCATTCCAGCAATCGGCAGACCGCTGGAAAGACTGGATCGCCGCCAATGAAGACAAGAACGCCGCTCGTCAGGCCTTGATCAAACCCTACCTGTCGGCAGCCAGCCGCGATAATCCGGGCGACAGCTGCCCGGTGACGGCGTTTGCCGGTGACATGTGCCACGAAACCGCCGAAAGCGGCCTGCGCCAAACGTTCATGGACGGTCTCGACTCATTGCTCGGCACGTTCGCCCCCCTGATGGATACCGGCGATGACGCCCGCGATCGACAGCAGGCGCTGGTGCAGTTCTCGTTGATGGTCGGCGCCCTGACGCTGGCCCGCGCAACCCGTGGCGAACCGTTGTCCGATGAGATTCTGGACGCGGCGCGCAGCTTTTTGACAGCGCCATAACCTCTCCCTCCTGTTCCGCTATGATCATCTGGTAGCGCTGCGACCTTGATCGTTGCCAATGCACTTTGAAGCCAGCAATCTCTAGGGATTTTCAAGTCACAGGAGCCCAGCATGCCCGCAACCGTTCTGGTACTGGTTGAAACAATCAATGATTACTTGCCGATTCTGGAGCATCAGGGGTTTCACCTGATTCTGGCACCGACCCCCGCCGAGCGCGCCGAGGCCATTGCCACCCACGGCGCCCGGATCGATGCGGTCCTGACCCGTGGCCCGTTAGGTTTGTACGCTGACGAAATAGCCGCGCTGCCGGCGCTGAAGATCATTTGCGTGATCGGTGCCGGCTACGAACACGTCGACCTGCAAGCCGCCGCCGACCGGGGCCTGACCGTCACCAACGGCGCGGGCGTCAACGCTTCTTCGGTCGCCGACCATGCGATGGCGATGCTGCTCTCGCTGGTGCGTGATATCCCGCGCTGCGACGCCGCCGTAAGACGGGGCGAGTGGCCGAAGATCATGCGCCCTTCCCTCGCCGGCAAACGCCTGGGCATCCTCGGCCTCGGCGCGGTCGGCATGGCCATCTCCAGGCGCGCGGCCAACGGTTTCGACATGACGGTCAGCTACCACAACCGCCAGCATCGCAGCGATGTGCCGTACAGCTTCTGTTCGACGCCTACCGAACTGGCCCGCGTCTCGGATTTCCTGGTGGTGGCCACGCCCGGCGGAATCGGCACCCGAAACCTGATCAATCGCCCGGTGCTGGACGCGCTGGGTCCTAACGGTTTTCTCGTCAACATCGCTCGGGCCAGTGTCGTGGTGACCGCTGATCTGATCGGCGCACTGGAACAGCGACGCATTGCCGGCGCGGCACTGGATGTCTTCGACCACGAACCTCAGGTGCCGGAGGCCTTGAAAGTCTTGAGCAATGTCATCCTCACGCCGCACGTCGCGGGACTGTCTCCGGAAGCGACCCAGGGCACGGTCGAACTGGTCGGGCGCAACCTGATGGCGTTCTTTTCCGGTGAACCGGTGCTCACCCCCGTCGCCCTGCCGGCCAATGCGAATCAGGCAGCGCTGTGACAACATTCAAACAGGTGTATCAAAAGCAATGATTGCCCGGCAACACGCTCACCTATAAGGGCTGATCGTGGTTGTCGGTGCCGGGTGTGCACATTAGATTAGCCAATAGTCTCAGGCCTCCAGAATAAGCAGAAGGGATAAGCATGGCGCTTACTGACCAGTCCACCCGTATCCGCTCCGGCGAAGAACTCGATGCCAGCCTGATCGATCCGTACCTCAAGGCCCACATTCCGGGCCTCAGCGGTTTGCCGCAAATCAGCCAGTTTCCCGGCGGTGCGTCGAACCTCACCTACCTGCTGGAATACCCCGAACAGGAATTTGTCCTGCGTCGGCCACCGTTTGGCCACAAGGCCAAGTCCGCCCACGACATGGGTCGCGAATTCCGCATCCTCAATCAACTGCGCGACGGTTTTCCGTACTGCCCCAAAGCCTACGTGCACTGCACTGACGAATCGGTGATCGGTGCCGAGTTCTATGTGATGGAACGGGTCAACGGGATCATCCTGCGCTCCGAACTGCCGCCGGAACTGGGCCTGGATTCGGCGAAAACCGAAGCACTGTGCAAGAGCTTCATCGACAAGTTCGTTGAACTGCACCAGGTCGACTACAAGGCCTATGGCCTCGGTGATCTGGGCAAACCCGAAGGTTATGTGGCGCGGCAGATCAAAGGCTGGAGCGACCGCTACGAAAAAGCCCTGACCCCGGACGCCCCGCAATGGGACGTGGTCAAAGCCTGGCTCAACGACAAAATGCCGGCCGATCACCCGACCTCAAGCATCGTACACAACGACTACCGCTTCGATAACGTGATCCTCGACCCGAACAACCCGATGCAGATCATCGGCGTGCTCGATTGGGAACTCACCACCCTCGGCGATCCGCTGATGGACCTGGGCAACACCCTCGCCTACTGGATCGAAGCCGGCGACCCGGCCCCGGTGCAAATGATGCGCCGCCAGCCGAGCCACGCCCCGGGCATGCTGACCCGCCGCGAGTTCGTCGATTACTACGCCCAACGCGCCGGCATCCAGATCGACAACTTCGACTTCTACTACACCTACGGCCTGTTTCGCCTGGCCGGCATCGTGCAGCAGATCTACTACCGCTTCTTCCATGGTCAGACCCAGGACAAACGCTTCGCGCAGTTCATTCACATGAACAAACTGCTGGAGCAGATGAGTTTGCAGGTCATCCAGAAATCCAGCCTCTGATACAACACACCACTTGTAGGAGCCAGCGATGCGGCGACCCGACTTGCCGGCGAATTGGACACTGCGGTGTATCTGTAATACCGCGTAATCGCTCTTCGCCGGCAAGTCGGGTCGCCGCATCGCTGGCTCCTACAGTACAAATGTCAGGCCTATAACAAGGAACTCCCATGTCCAAGACCCAGTTGTTCGACCTCGACGGCAAGATCGCTTTCGTCTCCGGCGCCAGCCGCGGTATCGGTGAAGCCATCGCCAAACTCCTGGCCCAGCAAGGCGCCCATGTCATCGTCTCGAGCCGTAAACTCGAAGGCTGCCAGCACGTCGCCGACGCCATCATCGCTGCCGGCGGCAAAGCCACCGCCGTCGCGTGCCACATCGGCGAAATGGAACAAATCAGCCAGGTCTTCGCCGGCATCCGCGAACAGTTCGGCCGCCTGGACATCCTGGTCAACAACGCCGCGACCAACCCGCAGTTCTGCAACGTGCTGGACACCGACCTCAGCGCCTTCCAGAAAACCGTCGACGTCAACATCCGCGGCTACTTCTTCATGTCCGTGGAAGCGGGCAAACTGATGCGTGACAACGGTGGTGGCAGCATCATCAACGTGGCATCGATCAACGGCATCTCGCCGGGAATTTTCCAGGGCATCTACTCGGTGACCAAGGCAGCCGTGATCAACATGACCAAGGTGTTCGCCAAGGAATGTGCGCAGTTCGGGATTCGCTGCAACGCCCTGCTGCCGGGCCTGACCGACACCAAGTTTGCCTCGGCGCTGGTGAAGAATGATGCGATTTTGAAGACTGCACTGGCGCAGATCCCGCTGAAGCGCGTGGCGGATCCGAGTGAAATGGCGGGGGCGGTGTTGTATCTGGCGAGTGATGCGTCGAGTTACACCACGGGAGTTTCGCTGAATGTGGATGGCGGTTTTCTTTCCTGAGAAAGTCCGTCAATTGTAGGAGCCCGGCTTGCCGGCGATGGCAATCTCGAGAACGCCATCGCGGTAAGCCTTGCATACCCAAATGTAAAATTACGTCTTTTCAGCCGGGATAATTTTCACCCACAACTCAGGTACAGGGAGCTATTGAGTCACGCACCGAGTCAACGTGGTCTCCCTTGTCACCTGCCCTTCAGCCCTTGCGTCACCCAACACATCGGTTTTTTCAGACGTGTCACACGTGCGTTGAGGTATCGGAGGTGGGGCGGCGGGAGGTGGCGGCGGTGGACTGGCGCAACCGCTGAGTATCGTTATGCAAAAGGCAAGCGACAAAGGCGCAAACGTGCATTTCCCAAGAATGTTCATAGGTAGGCCCGCGGCAACTGATTGTCAGATATCTGTGAAACAAATGGATTTCCGCCTATTCACGGTCCGGTCACAGAGTTTTACCCACTTATTGCTTATAGCCCACTCGACCGCTTCTGCCACCCTGCATCGATGTTTCTTGCCCAATCCGCCAGTGCAAATGCCTACGACCATTAGAGAGGTCACGCCATGCAGTAATCCTGGAGTGCCGACTCAATCGTTGTTCCAGTCTCTGCGTGTATTAACCCCCTTGATACCGATGCGCAGCCCTACTCTTCAGAAGAAGCTATTCCTACTTTGTACCCGGAGGGTACGAAGGTGATTCCGGTCCACGATGGAACATCAGGGGAAAAAATCCTTGCCGTTACGAACGCAGGCGTTGTGAAGACAACACGCCAGGTAATACCGTCTTTTACCATCACCTGAGGTTCCGTCGGCGTCACAACAGGTGGAAGCCATGAATCCAACGTTTTCATCTCCACCTGTTTGCCAAGCAAACTATCCCCTACCGGCCTCAACGTAATTTTAAAACTACTGCCAGCCTTTACACCGGGTACAAGCCCTGCGTGTGGTACGAATCCGCTCCAAGACGATGACTCCACGTAAATTGAAGAAACCGAATACCAAGGATGAGGAGGCGGCGTGACAATACATGGAAACGTCAAAACCTCAGTAAAGTCCATCGCGAACAATATCAACGTGGCTTTTCCGATAATGGATTGTGGAGTGATTGTAAACTCCGCGATGCCGCCGCTCACTGTCACCCAACCCTTCGGGGCTATATCGATATTGGCCAGTTCGACGTCGACCACCTCCAGCCTGATTTGTTTACCGTCCAACAAGTTCGAAACGATCTTCAAAACATGTGAATCAGGCGCCTTCAGCGCAATCGGCGAACCCGGCAGATGCTCGACTCCATCTACAAATATCTTTGAGTCCTCCCACGAGTCAGGCTCTGAAAACTTTCGGCTCGTTTCGATTTCCATTATGAAACCCCTCTGATAACGCCGTGTTAAAAAGACACGGCCCACTATCAGAAAGATCGGGCAAGAGAGCTACTGTCAAACATGACAGTTCAACTAGAACAAAATGCTATAGCCCCTTCACTTTTGATAATCCCCTACAGGATCGCATTCGGTCGACCCAGACTATTGCTTTCAAGCTCATAACGCAGTTCTTCGATCAGCGCCTGCACAGCGTCCGGCGTTCCGAGCGTTGTTAAGCTCAACCCACTGACCACCAGATCCACCTGCCCGGAAACCGGATGATAGAGCTTCACTGTGAGCGAATGATCCCCCGTAAGCGTGCACTCACAGGCCAGCGGCGAAAAACTGCGTTCCAGTTGCAGACGTAATTGCGCCAGGGAAATCATTGCGATTCACCTTGGCGACGGCGCATAAACCTGTGCGCTCTGAACGTGACCATGTGACGGTTCCTTTTCCTGTATCGAGGGGGACGCGAAGACTCGTATCTCACCCTTACAGCCTAAAAACCGCCGAGCCCGATCAGAACATCCATTTGCACTGCCTCAACTAGTGCATTTGCACCTTACCGCTGCCCTTTGGATCGCCACTCACCGGAAAACAATCCCCGCTCGCGTGCCCAGACAATCGCCTCGCTGCGACTGTGCACATCGAGCTTGGAGTAAACCGTCGATACGTGATTGCGCACCGTATTGGGGGCCAGTTTCAGGCGCGCGGCGATTTCCTTGTCGGCCAGGCCTTCGCAGATCAGGCCAAGCACATCGCGCTCCCGGGCCGTCAGGTCGGTAAACGACACACTGGGCAATTTCGGCGAATTGGCGCTCTTCACATTGGCGAGTTTTTCGATCAGCGTACGGCTGAACCAGGACGCGTCTTGCATCACTTCTTCGATGGCCGCCACCAACTCCAGCTCGGTACGTTTGCGCTCGGTAATGTCCATCAACACCAGCAGATAACAAGGGTTGTCCTGAATGTTCACGGTGTCGGCGCAAATCGCGCAATCGATCAGTTGAGCGTCTTTTTTTCGGATACGCACATCGATGCGATCAAGGCGGCCGGTTTTCTCCAGCGCCGCAAACAGCCGAGTGCGGTCGCCTTGATCGTGGATGAAATCGATCTCCGCGAGGGTCTTGCCCAATACGTCTTCGCTGGGGTACGCGAGTGTATCGAGGAAGGCTTCGTTGACGTCGATCACCACCTGATCGCCAGCACCGCACACGAGGGTGGGCACCGGGGTCAATCGAAAGGCCTTGGCGAAACGTTCCTCGCTCTGGCGCAGGGCAACTTCAGCCTTGTGCCGTGGCTCCATGTCGACGAAAGAAAACAGCATGCAGTCTTCGTCGTTCAGCTCCAGCGGCTGGCCTGCGACGATGACCTGTTTGCTGCTGCCATCGGCCAACTTCAGCTCGGCCTGCATTTGGGGAATGGTGGTGTTTTCGCGCAAACGCTCGATCGCCAGGTCTTTCTTTTCGGCGCCTTCAAGGACGTCCAGTTCATAGGTCGAAACACCGATGACTTGATCGCGGGCATACCCGGTCATGTCCAGAAAACCCGAATTGACCTTGATGTAGCGCAAATCGCTGAGGCGGCAGATCACCGCCGGGGCCGGGTTGGCATTGAAGGTCTTTTCAAAACGCTGCTCGGCGCTGGCCCATTCGGTGACATCGTCCATGATCAGCACCAGCGACTCCGGCGCCCCTGCACTGTCGGCCAGGACCATGCTGCGCACGTTGTGAACCCAGGTGCGATCCTCGTCGGCGGTCGGCGTCACCTCCACCAACACATCGCTGAAGGTCTCGCCCCGGGCAACCCGGTTGATCGGGTAATTGTCGGTCGCCACCGGGTGGTTATTGCGATAGCGCAACGCGAAACGCCGGGCATATTCCCTGGCGTTCGCGCCCAACTCGCTTATCCGGCTGACGCCGTGCATGGCCAGCGCAGCATCATTGGCCCACACAATGGTCTGGTCGAGCTCCAGCAGAATCACCCCGTCGGACAAACCGGCAATGATCTGCTGCAACTGGCGGCGATTGGTTTCGGTGGTCAGGACGTCCTGGCTCATTGGATCTCCACAATGGCGGCCGCGCCAACGTGTGGCGCTCTGTGAAGATTACGACCGCGAGGGGTGGGGATCGTGCGGCAAACATCCGAATCCGTAGGAGCGAAGCTTGCTCGCGAAGGGGCCATCGACTTCACTATCACTGTCGATTGAACGGGCGCCTTCGCGAGCAAGCTTCGCTCCTACATGGGCTTACGCGAATTTCTGACGTTTATGCCGCGAGCTGCCCCCCGGCAATCGCCGCCGAAGCCGCCAGCATCGCCCGCAACAACACCGCACACCCGGCCGCCAGGTCATCCGGCGCGGCGTTTTCGATTTCGTTGTGGCTGATGCCGCCTTCGCACGGGACGAAGATCATCCCGGCCGGGCCGAGCTCCGCGAGGAAGATTGCGTCGTGCCCTGCTCCGCTGACGATGTCCATGTGCGACAAACCGAGCCCTTGCGCCGCACCGCGTACCGCTTCGACGCAGCCCTTGTCGAAGTACAGCGGCGGGAAGTCGGCGGTGGGGGTCAGTTCGAACGTCAGGCCGTGTTCTTCGCAAGTGGTTTCGATCACTTCACGTACTTCAGCGATCATCGAGTCCAGCCTCGCCGGTTCCAGATGACGGAAATCGAGGGTCATGCGCACTTCACCGGGGATGACGTTGCGTGAGCCGGGATAGGCTTGCAGGCAACCGACGGTGCCACACGCGTGGGGTTGATGGCCGAGGGCGGCGCGGTTGACCGCACCGACGATCACGGCGGCGCCAACCAGTGCATCCTTGCGCAGGTGCATCGGGGTCGGGCCGGCGTGGGCTTCGACGCCGCGCAGTTTCAGGTCGAACCATTTCTGCCCGAGGGCGCCCATCACCACACCGATGGTTTTGTGTTCGTCCTCAAGGATCGGGCCTTGCTCGATGTGAGCTTCGAAATACGCGCCGACCGCGTGACCGCTGACTTTTCGTGGCCCGGCATAGCCGATGGCGTTCAGCGCTTCACCGACGGTAATGCCTTCGGCGTCGACCTTGGCGAGGGTTTCTTCGAGGGTGAATTTTTCCGCAAACACGCCAGAGCCCATCATGCACGGGGCAAAACGCGAGCCTTCTTCGTTGGTCCAGACCACCACTTCCAACGGCGCTTCGGTTTCCACGCCCAGGTCGTTGAGGGTGCGCAGCACTTCGACCCCGGCCAGTACGCCGAAGCAGCCGTCAAACTTGCCACCGGTGGGTTGGGTATCGATGTGGCTGCCGGTCATCACCGGTGGCAGGTTCGGGTTGCGGCCGGGGCGGCGGGCGAAGATGTTGCCGACGGCGTCGATGCTGACGGTGCACCCAGCCTCCTCGCACCACCTGACGAAAATGTCCCGGGCCTGGCGATCGAGGTCGGTCAGGGCCAAGCGACACACGCCGCCCTTGACCGTGGCGCCAAGCCGGGCCAGGTCCATGAGCGACTGCCACAGGCGGTCGCGGTTGATATGCTGATGGGTGGATTGCAGAACGTCTACGGCCGCGTTCATGGTGATCTCCTCAGGCAGTTGTTATAGGTTTTTCAGGCAGTTCTTTGGTGTTTGTGGCGCCGCCTTCGCGGGCAAGCCTCGCTCCTACAGGTTTGCGTATTCCTTGTAGGAGCGAAGCTTGCTCGCGAAGAGGCCAGTGCTCACACCGGAGATTTCGCGATAGACGGGCTTGGCCGCACCGAGCACAACCCGTAATAAATCAACCCGCCCAGCGCCGAGCCAGTGAACCAGCCATAACTGTAAAACCAGCTGAACGCATCGCTGCCCAACGACAGCAACGTCAGCACCACCGGCACGCCGAACGCGATAAATCCATACCAGTTCCACGCCGGGTACACGTCATCGCGATACAACCCGGCCAGGTCCAGTTGCTGTTTCTTGATCAGGAAATAGTCCACCACCATGATCCCGGCGATAGGCCCGAGCAGGCTCGAATAACCCAGCAGCCAGTTCGAATAGACCGTTTCCAGGCTCAGGTCCGAGACAATCAACCCAAGTTTCTTCAGCAATTCATGGCCCATCAGCAACAACCCCACCAGCCCGGTGAGCAACACCGCCTTGGTGCGGTTGATCACCTTCGGCGCGATGTTCTGGAAGTCGTTGGTCGGCGACACGATGTTGGCCGCGGTGTTGGTGGACAACGTGGCGATGATGATCAACGCCATGGCCAGCGCGACCCAGACCGGGCTCTGGATATGGCCGATCAACGTCACGGGATCGGAGACGGTCACGCCCACCAGTTTCACCGACGCGGCAGTCATCACCACGCCCAGCGAGGCGAACAGGAACATCGTCAGCGGCAAGCCGATGATCTGCCCGACAATCTGGTCTTTCTGGCTCTTCGCATAGCGGCTGAAGTCGGGAATGTTCAGCGATAACGTCGCCCAGAACCCGACCATCGCGGTCAGCCCGGCGGCGAAATAGCTGACCACACTGGCGCCTTCCGGACGCTTGGCCGGGATCGCCAGCAACTCGGTCATCGACACGTTCGGCATCGCCCACACCAGCAGACCGACACCCACCAGCACCAGCAGCGGCGCAGACAGCGTTTCAAGCCATTTGATCGAGTCGGCGCCGCGAATCACCACCCACAGGTTCAGCGCCCAGAAGACCATGAAACCGATGACTTCACCGGTGCCACCGAGGGATTTCCAGCCCTCGAACACCGAGCCCAGAAACAGGTGAATCGCCAACCCGCCGAACATCGTCTGGATGCCGAACCAGCCACACGCCACCAGCGCACGGATCAGGCAGGGAATATTGGAACCGAGGATGCCGAAGGACGAACGCAACAACACCGGGAACGGAATGCCGTATTTAGTGCCGGGGAAAGCATTCAGGGTCAGCGGGATCAACACGATGATGTTGGCGAGCAGAATTGCCACCAGCGCCTCGCCCACCGTCAGGCCGAAATAGGCGGTCAGCACACCGCCGAGGGTGTAGGTCGGCACGCAGATCGCCATGCCGACCCATAGCGCGGTGATGTGCCATTTGTTCCAGGTTCGTTCGCGCACCTTGGTCGGTGCCATGTCGTGGTTGTATCGGGGACTGTCGAGGACATCGCTGCCGGCTTCGAGCTCGAACAAGCCGTCGCGCTCGGTCACTTGCGATCTGATCTGTTGCATGGCCGCTCCACTGTTCTTTGAATTATTTTTTGCTCATCGGGGGCTGGCGGCATCAATAAACGTGCCGGGCACTCCGAATACGCATCGGGCAGTTCCATAAAAACGTTGCAACTAACTGATGTTGATCAGTTTTATATCTATCTCCAGTGAGTACTCGGCGACGTGTCTGTTCTATCAGGCTAAAGGCCAGGCAAGTTGTCCGAACCGTCAGGACTCAATCTGGTGCGTCGATCTTTTTTTCAAAGTTGCGCATCAACCATAGACCATTCTCAAGCGGCTGATTTCACATAAGAAATCTCGTCTATTTTTGGAACCTGTCAAGTGCGTCAAAATGGTGAGAGGCCTCATCATTTTGGTGATTAATCGATTTAGTTATTATTTATCAATAGCTTAAAACGGTTATATGCTTATAAAAAATATTCTTGCTCAATCCTTGAACTCATACTAGCTTCTAATCCTGACAGCGTTGACAGGAATACGACCGTTGACGCCTGCTGCATATAAAACAGTTAGAACTGACACCAGTCAGTCATTGCCTGCGAGGAACTCGGAATGTCTCTGTTGATCCGTGGCGCCACCGTTATTACCCATGATGAAAGTTATCGCGCCGACGTCTATTGCGCCGACGGCGTGATCAAAGCCATCGGTGACAATCTTGATGTTCCGGCGGGTGCCGAAGTGCTCGACGGCAGCGGCCAATACCTGATGCCCGGCGGCATCGACCCACACACGCACATGCAACTGCCCTTCATGGGCACCGTGGCCAGCGAAGACTTTTTCAGTGGCACGGCGGCGGGACTTGCCGGTGGCACCACGTCGATCATCGACTTCGTGATTCCCAACCCGCAGCAGTCGTTGATGGAAGCGTTTCATCAGTGGCGCGGCTGGGCGGAAAAATCAGCGTCGGACTATGGCTTCCACGTGGCGATCACCTGGTGGAGCGAGCAGGTCCGTGAGGAAATGGCCGAGCTGGTCAGCCATCACGGGGTCAACAGCTTCAAGCATTTCATGGCCTACAAGAACGCGATCATGGCGGCCGATGACACCCTCGTAGCGAGTTTCGAGCGCTGCCTGGAATTGGGCGCCGTGCCGACCGTGCATGCGGAAAACGGCGAACTGGTTTATCACCTGCAACGCAAGTTGATGGCCCAAGGCATTACCGGCCCTGAAGCGCATCCGCTGTCGCGCCCTTCGCAAGTCGAAGGTGAAGCGGCGAGCCGGGCGATTCGTATCGCCGAAACCCTGGGCACGCCGCTGTACCTGGTTCACGTGTCGACCAAGGAAGCCCTCGACGAAATCACCTATGCCCGCAGCAAGGGCCAGCCAGTCTACGGCGAAGTGCTGGCCGGGCATTTGCTGCTGGATGACAGTGTCTACCAGCATCCGGACTGGCAGACCGCCGCCGGTTATGTGATGAGCCCGCCCTTCCGTCCTCGCGGCCATCAGGAAGCGCTTTGGCATGGTTTGCAGTCCGGCAACCTGCACACCACCGCCACCGATCACTGCTGTTTCTGCGCCGAGCAAAAAGCCGCGGGGCGTGACGACTTCAGCAAGATCCCGAATGGCACTGCCGGTATCGAAGACCGCATGGCCGTGTTGTGGGATGAAGGAGTGAACACCGGGCGTTTTTCGATGCAGCACTTTGTGGCGCTCACCTCCACCAACACCGCGAAGATCTTCAACCTCTACCCGCGTAAAGGTGCGATTCGCGTGGGTGCCGATGCGGATCTGGTGCTGTGGGATCCCGAGGGCACGCGCACGATTTCGGCGAAGACGCATCACCAGCAGGTCGACTTCAACATCTTCGAAGGCAAGACCGTGCGCGGTGTGCCGAGCCACACGATCAGCCAGGGTCGGGTGGTCTGGGCAGACGGGGATTTGCGCGCCGAGCGTGGAGCCGGGCGCTATGTCGAACGGCCGGCGTATCCGGCGGTGTTTGATTTGCTGAGCAAGCGGGCGGAGTTGAATCAGCCGGTTGCTGTGAAACGCTGAGAGCGGCCTTCGGCCTATCGCTGGCAAGCCAGTTCCTACAGGGGAATGCATTTCAACTGTAGGAGCCAGCTTGCTGGCGATGGCGTCGGCCCAGGCGACAAAAAACCAATGCCCATCAGAGGCAGTTACCTCAAATAACCGTGAGGCCAACACCGTGATCAAGACCCTGACCCACCTCCCGCATCCCGTTGAGAATGCGGCCGCCCTCGCCGGCCACTTCACCGATCTGGCGCCGCCGCTCAACGATCGCCAGGCGCACCTGGAAGCCTCGCGCTGCCTGTATTGCTACGACGCGCCGTGCGTGAATGCCTGTCCGAGCGACATCGACATTCCCTCGTTCATCCGCAATATCCATCAGGACAACGTGCAAGGCGCGGCGCAAAAAATCCTCTCGGCGAACATCCTCGGCGGCAGTTGCGCCCGGGTCTGTCCGACCGAAATCCTCTGCCAGCAAGCGTGTGTGCGTAACAACGACCATGAATGCGCGCCCGTCTTGATCGGCCTCTTGCAACGTTACGCCGTGGACAATGCGCACTTTAGCGAACACCCCTTCCCGCGCGCCGCCGCAACCGGTAAACGCATCGCGGTGGTAGGGGCTGGTCCGGCCGGTTTGTCCTGCGCTCATCGCAGTGCCATGCACGGGCATGACGTGGTGATTTTCGAAGCACGGGAAAAGGCTGGCGGCCTCAACGAGTACGGAATCGCCAAGTACAAACTGGTGGACGATTACGCACAGAAGGAGCTGGATTTCCTGTTGCAGATCGGTGGCATCGAAATCCGTCACGGGCAAAAGCTCGGTGAAAACCTGACCTTGAGCGATCTGCATCAGCAATTCGACGCGGTGTTCCTCGGCCTCGGTCTCAATGCCAGCAAACAGCTGGGACTGAATCACGAGGACGCCCCCGGCCTGCTCGCCGCCACCGAATACATCCGCGAGTTACGCCAGGCCGATGACCTGACACAACTGCCTTTGGCCGACCACTGCATCGTCCTCGGCGCCGGCAACACCGCCATCGACATGGCCGTGCAAATGGCCCGCCTCGGCGCGCATGACGTGAATCTGGTGTACCGCCGCGGTGTCGAGGACATGGGCGCCACCCACCACGAACAAGACATCGCCAAAGCCAATCAGGTGCGCTTGCTGACGTGGGCGCAACCCGAAGAAGTATTGCTCGATGATCAAGGCCACGTGCGCGGCATGCGCTTCGCCCGCACACAGTTGGTAGAAGGTCGCCTGCAAACCACTGGCGAAACCTTCGAACTGGTCGCCGATGCGATCTTCAAAGCCATCGGCCAGGCCTTTGACTCAAGCGCCCTCAGCGACCCGCTGGCCCGTGAACTCAAGCGTCAGGGCGATCGGATTGCCGTCGATGAACAGCTGCGCACCAGCATCCCCGGCGTGTATGCCGGCGGCGACTGCACCAGCCTCGATCAGGACCTCACCGTGCAAGCCGTGCAGCACGGCAAGCTGGCTGCCGAGGCGATCAACGCTCAATTGATGCTCAACGTGGAGGCTGCGTAAATGGCCGATCTTTCGATTGTCTTCGCCGGCATCAAATCCCCCAACCCGTTCTGGCTGGCCTCTGCGCCGCCGACTGACAAGGCCTACAACGTGGTCCGCGCCTTTGAGGCCGGCTGGGGTGGCGTGGTCTGGAAAACCCTGGGTGAAGACCCGGCGGCGGTCAACGTGTCGTCGCGCTACTCGGCGCATTTCGGCGCCAACCGTGAAGTGCTGGGCTTCAATAACATCGAGCTGATCACCGACCGCTCGCTGGAGATCAACCTGCGGGAAATCACCCAGGTGAAAAAGGATTGGCCGGACCGCGCCTTGATCGTGTCGCTGATGGTGCCCTGCGTCGAAGAATCCTGGAAACACATCCTGCCGCTGGTGGAAGCCACCGGCGCCGACGGCATCGAGCTGAACTTCGGCTGCCCTCACGGCATGCCGGAACGGGGCATGGGCGCGGCGGTCGGTCAGGTGCCGGAGTATGTCGAGCAGGTCACCCGCTGGTGCAAGACGTATTGCTCGCTGCCGGTAATCGTCAAGCTCACGCCGAACATCACCGACATCCGCGTCGCCGCCCGCGCGGCCCATCGCGGCGGTGCCGATGCGGTGTCGCTGATCAACACGATCAACTCGATCACCAGCGTTAACCTGGAACGCATGGTCGCCAACCCCATCGTCGGCAGCCAAAGCACTCACGGCGGTTATTGCGGCTCGGCGGTGAAGCCGATTGCGTTGAACATGGTCGCCGAAATTGCACGCGACCCGCAGACTCAAGGCTTGCCGATCTCCGGTATTGGCGGCATCGGCAACTGGCGCGACGCGGCGGAATTCATCGCGCTGGGCAGCGGCTCGGTGCAGGTGTGCACGGCGGCGATGCTGCATGGTTTCCGGATTGTCGAGGACATGAAGGACGGTTTGTCACGCTGGATGGACAGTCAGGGTTACGCCAGCGTGTCGGAATTTTCCGGGCGCGCGGTGGGCAATACCACGGACTGGAAGTACCTGGACATCAACTATCAGGTGATCGCGAAAATTGACCAGGAGGCGTGTATCGGTTGCGGTCGCTGCCATATCGCTTGCGAAGACACCTCGCACCAGGCGGTGGCCAGCCTCAGGCAGGCGGATGGGACGCACAAATATGAAGTGATCGATGACGAGTGTGTGGGCTGCAATTTGTGCCAGATCACTTGCCCGGTGCAGGACTGCATCGAGATGGTGCCGATGGAGAACGGCAAGCCGTTTCTGGATTGGAATCATGATCCGAGGAATCCGTACCATGTCGCAGTTTGAGTGATGCGTTGTCTGGTCTGACGCCTTCGCGGGCAAGCCTCGCTCCTACAGGTACAGCGCGGTACCTGTAGGAGCGAGGCTTGCCCGCGAAGAGGCCATCAGCAACACCCGAGATATCAGGGCTCCAACCCGATCCCCCGCAATATCACGCTCGTCACCGTCTGCACCGCCCGCTCGAACTGCATGTCCGACAGCGGCTGGTGATCGTTCAGAATATTCACCTGATGATCAAAGTCGGCGTAATGCTGAGTCGACGCCCAGATCATGTACAGCAGGCTGGAAGGCTCCACCGGCAGGATGCGTTTGTCGTCCACCCACTGGCGAATTTTCGCTTCTTTCATCTTGGCCCAGTCGTACAGGCTGGCGTCGAGTTTCTCACCCAGCGTCGGCGCGCCGTGGATGATTTCGTTGGCCCAGACTTTCGAGCCGTAAGGCCGGCTGCGCGAGTGGTTCATCTTGGCGCGGATGTAACTGCTGAGCACCACGCGCGGGTCATCGAACATCTCGAAGCACAGCGCATCCTGCTTCCACACTTCAAGTAAATCGAACAGCACGGCGCTGTAGAGCTCGGTCTTGGTGCTGAAGTAGTAATGCAGATTGGAGCGCGGCAGTTGCACTTCAGCGGCGATGTCCGCCATGGCGGTGCCGCCGAAACCTTTTTCGGCGAAGACCTTTTCGGCCCCGAGCAGAATTTTTTCGACGTTACTGCGGCGAATCTCGATCTTGTGATTGCCCATGAGGGCTCCCTGACAACAGCGTTGCTCAAGACTAGCATCCGCCCTACATCGCGGCGACAGCGGAAAACGAAACTTCGTACACCCGCCCGCTCGCGCTCGCAGTTAAACTGTCGCCCTTCTTCGAACCTGCCTCTGAGGTATCCACGATGCTTTTCAAGAAAACCCTGACCGCTGCCGCCCTGCTCGGCTCGCTGCTCGCCGCTTCGTCGGTGTTTGCCCATGCTCATCTGAAAAGCCAGACGCCGGCTGCCGACAGCACCGTGAGTGCGCCGTCGGAATTGCGCCTGGTTTTCTCCGAAGGTGTCGAAGCGGCATTCACCAAAGTCACGATCAGCAAGGACGGCGCCAACGTTGAGGTGAAAAGCCTGGCCACCGAAGGCAGCGATAAAAAGACCCTGGTCGTGACCCCGGCTGCGCCACTGGCGGCGGGCGCCTACAAAGTCGAATGGCATGCGGTGTCGGTCGACACCCACAAAAGCGAAGGCGCCTACAGCTTCAAGGTTGGCCAGTAATTCATGACGAGCGCGATGGTGCTGTGCCGCTTCCTGCATTTCACCGTGGTGCTGATGCTGTTCGGGGTCTGGGTATTCAGGCCGCTGCTGTTGGGTCATGAGGCGTTATTGGACAAAACGCTGGCGCGAGTCAGCCGCTGGCTCGCCTCGGTCGCATTGGTCAGCGGCATCGCCTGGCTGCTGCTGATCACCGTCAGCATGGCCGGTGCGTGGGAGGCGGCGTTCGATCCGTCGACCTTGCGCCTGGTGCTGGGCAATACGTTTTTCGGCCAGGTCTGGCGCTGGCATCTGCTGCTCAATGGTTTGCTGATGGTTGTGCTGCTGACCCCGCTTCACGTCAGCCTGCCCTTGCGCCTGGTCCTCGGCGGCCTGCTGCTGGCGACGTTGGCGCCGGTCGGTCACGGCGCGATGCTCGACGGCCTCAGCGGCCAGTTGCTGATCCTCAATCAAATCATTCACCTGACCTGCGTCGGCGCCTGGCTCGGTGGATTGTTGCTGCTGGTGATGATCCTGCGGCAACCGGCTGGCCATGCTGTCCGCGAAATACTGCAACGCTTCAGCGGTGTCGGTTATGCGCTGGTGGCGGGACTGGTGATCACCGGGCTGATCAATGTGCGGGTGTTGACCGGGCAGTTCTGGCCGACCCCGTTGCTGTCCGGGTTTGCCTTGATTCTGCTGATCAAGGTGCTGCTGGTGAGTGCGATGCTGGGGTTGGCGCTGTTCAATCGGCAGCGGATCAAGGATTGCGAGCAGCGCATGGCGACGCTCAAAACCAGCGTGATTATGGAGTGGCTGCTGGGCATTGGCGCGGTGGCGGCAGTCTCCCTCCTGGGCACCATGCCCCCGATGATTACCGGATAAAACACGCCCCCTGTAGGAGCCGGCTTGCCGGCGATGGCGTAC
>NZ_JAGYGF010000050.1:0-47463 GCF_019947305.1 Pseudomonas sp. BF-RE-21
GCGGGCCCAGGGAGCAGGACGGGAGCGAGGGCATGCCGAGCCACAGCGAGGCACCGAACGAAAGGGGCAAGAGCCCTTTGGTTACTTTGGGGCTTTTCCAAAGTGACTCGCCGTAAGGGCGAAACCAATAGCCGCCGATACCGCAGAAACGGATATGCCCCCCAACCAATCCCAACCCCAAAAACCCCCTCAACATCACACTCGAACAGCAGTTTTAAGGCCCCACCCGTCGGCAAAAGTCTGGATAAATCGCATCAAGGTCGCTATCGGGACAGTGCTGACGGTTTAAGTTGGCAAGATTGACTCACCCACCCTCACCCCCGCCTTGGGGGAACACGGTCATATTTATGTCATGTCAGGTCCGCAAGCTCGGACCTGTCCGCCAACAACAGGTTGATAACAACAAGGACGACCACATGCCCACACAAAACCCGCACCGCAACCTCGGTTTGTGCACCTCCAGCAAGGTCTACAACGCCCTGACCGAACTCAAGCACCTGGAAGGTCATCGCAGCGCCAAGTTTCTTTCGCTGCTGGCCGAAAACCTTGTGCGAAAAGGCCTGCTCAACGAACAGGAAGTGGTCCACATGCTGGACCTGGTGGTCGACTGACCGACAGACGGTCGTTTGCACCCGCTGCCGTCAATGTCGACTATCGAAAGCGATGATTGTTCGTTCGCGCGGCGGACCCGTAAGGTAGCTCCATAGATTGATGGAGGTACTTATGTCCCAGGTTCAAATCATGTCCGTTATTGGCAGCGCCGTTCCCGCCTCGCTTAGAGAGCTAGGATTGCTCGCCTGTTGGTATCTGGTCCAGGACGGTGAACAAATCAGCGGTCCGCTCCCATCGCTGACCGCCGCCAAGGCACTGTCACAGAGCTTCGACGCCGGCCGACTCAGCGCTTAAGGCAACTGCACCCGCGGTTTGGTTTCCATGAAAATCGCCCAGCTCGACATAAACAGCGCGGCGATCAACGGTCCGATGACAAAGCCATTGAGCCCGAAAATCGCCAGGCCGCCGAGGGTCGAGATGAGGATCAGATAGTCCGGCATCTTCGTGTCCTTGCCCACCAGGATCGGGCGCAGCACGTTGTCCACCAGGCCAATCACGAACACCCCGAACAGCCCCAGCACCACGCCCTGCCAGATCGCCCCGCTGAACAGGAAAAACGCCGCCACCGGCGCCCAGACAATCCCTGCACCGACCGCCGGCAACAGCGACAGAAACGCCATCAACACCGCCCAGAGCAACGAGCTCGGGATGTCCAGAAACCAGAAAATAAAACCGCCCAATGCGCCTTGAGTGATCGCCACAAAAAGGTTGCCCTTCACCGTGGCACGCACCACGCGGTTGAACTTGAGCTGCAAACGGCGTTTCTGGTGTTCTTCCAGCGGCACGGCGGCGCGCACTTTGCGCGCCAGTTCTGCTCCGTCGCGCAAAAAGAAGAACAACAGGTACAGCATGATGAAAAAACCCACCACGAAATCAAACGTACCCTGACCGAAACTGAAGGCTTTGTTGGCGATGAACTCATTGCCCGTCACCGCACTCTTGATGATTTTCTCCCGCAGCCCCTCCAGCTCACCGATCCCGGCGCGATCGAGCAAGTGCTGGAAGTACGGAGGCAGGCTGTGTTTGAAATGCGTGATGTACCCCGCAATGTCCAGCTCGCCGCTTTCGATGCTCTTGTAAAGCGCCGCCCCTTCCTGGACCAGCAGAATACTGAGGATGATCACCGGCAGGATCGCAATGACCATGCAGATGCTCAACGTCAGCATTGACGTCAGGTTGCGCTCCCAGCCGAACTTCAGTTGCAGTCGTCGCTGCAACGGTGCGAAGAGAATGCCGAGGATCACCGCCCAGAACACCGCGCCGTAGAACGGCAGCAAAATCCAGATAAACGCGGCGGTCACCACCCCCAGCAAAATCACCAGTGATTTGTCTTGTACCTTCTCTTCGTTCATGTCCGATCCATGTCAGTCCGCAGGGCACAGGCCCTTGTAGCAAGAGCCGTCCTGATGCTTAGTCCGCCACGGTTCGCGCGAGTGCCATCCGTTTGTTCATCAAGCATAGATCCAGATCAATGAATGCCGCGGGTATGCCGATTATCCTCGCCGGCTTTTGCGATCGACCCGCCCATGACCCTTTTCACACCTGAGCTGCTCGCCCCCGCCGGCACCCTGAAAAACATGCGTTATGCCTTCGCCTATGGCGCCGACGCGGTGTACGCCGGTCAGCCGCGCTACAGCCTGCGGGTGCGCAACAACGAGTTCGATCACGCCAACCTCGCGCTCGGCATTCGCGAGGCCCAGTCCCAGGGCAAGCGCTTTTACGTGGTGGTGAACATCGCCCCGCACAACGCCAAACTCAAAACCTTCCTCAAGGACCTGGAGCCGGTGATTGCCATGGCGCCGGACGCGCTGATCATGTCCGATCCGGGCCTGATCATGCTGGTGCGTCGACACTTCCCGCAGATGCCGATCCACCTGTCGGTGCAAGCCAACACGGTCAACTGGGCGAGTGTCGAGTTCTGGCAACAACAAGGCTTGAGCCGGATCATCCTGTCGCGGGAACTGTCCCTGGAAGAAATCGCCGAAATCCGCCAGCAAGTGCCCGCCATGGAGCTGGAAGTGTTCGTCCACGGCGCGTTGTGCATGGCCTATTCCGGCCGCTGCCTGCTGTCGGGCTACATGAACAAACGCGATGCCAATCAGGGCAGTTGCACCAATGCCTGTCGCTGGAAGTACTCGGCGCAAGAAGCCACGGAAAATCTGCTCGGCGACATCGTGCAAACCTTCCAGCCCGAACCGACGCTGGGAATTGGCGCGCCCACCGATCAAGTGTTCCTGTTGCAGGAAGCCAACCGCCCCGACGAACTGATGCCGGCCTTCGAAGACGAACACGGCACCTACATCATGAACGCCAAGGACCTGCGCGCCGTGCAGCACGTCGAGCGCCTGACGCAGATGGGGGTGCATTCGCTGAAAATCGAAGGGCGGACCAAATCTCACTTTTACTGCGCGCGCACCACTCAGGTTTACCGTCGGGCGATCGACGATGCGGTGGCCGGTCGCGACTTCGACCGGGGCCTGATGACCGATCTGGAATCCCTCGCCCAGCGCGGTTACACCGAAGGTTTTCTGCGTCGTCACGTGCATGACGAATACCAGAATTATCAGAACGGCAGCTCGGTGTCGGAGCGGCAGCAGTTTGTCGGTGAATTGACCGGCGAGCGGCGTGACCGGCTGGCGGAAGTCAAAGTGAAGAACCGTTTTGGCCTGGGCGATCACATGGAACTGATGACGCCCAAGGGCAACTTCCACTTCGATTTGCATCAGTTGCAGAACGTCAACGGCCAACCCATCGATGTGGCGCCGGGGGATGGGCACACCGTGTACCTGCCGATTCCGGATGCGGTGGATTTGCGCTTCGGGTTGTTGATGCGGGATGTGCGCGAGATGTGATCTTCGATCAACACCGCGATCCCCAAAACACCGCATCCCCTGTCACACCGCTATTGCTGATACACCGCTTTCTTTTGAACACCGCGCCCCCTGTAGGAGCTGGCTTGCCAGCGATGAGGCCCTTCAAATTTTCACCGCAGCTAAGGCCGCCATCGCTGGCAAGCCAGCTCCTACAGGGGGACGCGGTGTTTCGGATAGCGGTGGTGTCTCAGGTGAACTCCTCGCGCAACATCGCCACAAACGCTTCTCGCGCCGGGTGAACCCCGGCGTTTTCATGCCAGTAAAACAGGTTGTCGATGGCGGTCAGTTCAGGGAACTCATACCCCGCGCACCCCGCGCCTTTGGCGTACTGATCGAACACCCCTTTGGGCACCAGCGCGACCCCCGCCCCCGCGCTGACGCACCCGACAATCGCGCCGTAACTCGCCAGGCTGACAATCGGCAGCGCCTGCCCCTGGCGCAACAACCAATGTTCCAGCGCCGCACGGTAAGGACACCCCTGGGGCCACATGAACACGGTCTTGTCCTGCAAATCGGCGATCTCGCGCACCGGCCCCAGCGACGTCGAGGCAATCAGCAGCAGCTCCTCGCGGTACATCGGCGTGCGCTTGAGTTGTGAGCGCTCGACATCCACCGCGACGATTGCGCCGTCGAGCCGGTGGTTGGCGGTGTCATCGAGCAATTGGCCCCACGTGCCGGTGGTCAGCTCCAGCGCGACCGCCGGATAGCGCTTGTGGAACTTGGCGAGCAAACGCGGCAAGCGACCGGTGGCCGACGATTCGATGGCGCCGATGCGCAACGGGCCGGACGGTTCGGCGGCGGGGTCGACCGCCCGCTTGGCCTCAGCCGTCATGGCAAGAATCTTCGAGGCGTAGGCCAGAAAAGTCTGCCCCGACGGACTGATGCGCAACCCTCTGCCTTCGCGGATAAACAACGCGACGCCCAGCTCCGCTTCCAGCGACTTGATCCGTGCCGTGATGTTCGACGGCACGCAATGCAACAGCTCGGCCGCCCGGGCGATGCTGCCGACGTCGGCCACGGTCTTGAACATGCGAATCTGTGCCAGCTCCATACATCACCCAAAGTGAACGGTTCGCGCAGTATAAGTCAGTTGTGGCGAACGGTCCGCATTCTGATACTCGAAGCATCTGCCCACAGGTGCCCGACCATGAAAGCGCTCTCAACCGCCACCCCTCCCCTCAAAATCATCCTGGCCATGGCCTTCGTCGTCGCGTGCTGGGGCTATTCCCCGACCGGTATTCACATCGGCTTGCAAGCCTATGATCCCGGGCATCTGGCATTGCTGCGGTTTCTGCTGGCGTCGGTGTTCATGGCGCTGGTCGCGGTGTTCAAAGGCATCAGCCTGCCGACCCTTCGCGATCTGCCGCTGCTGTTCGGCCTCGGCTTTTTTGCGGTGAGCCTGCATCACGTGGCGACCAATTTTGGTCAGCAAGGGGTCAGCGCCGGTGCGTCCAGCGTGCTCGCGCAATCGACGCCCTTGTTCAGCACGCTGCTGGCGCGCTTCGTGTTCAAAGACCAGGTGAGCGCGTGGCGTTGGGGCTGTGTTTTTCTGGGATTGATCGGCGTGGTGATTGTGGTGGCGGGCGATCGCGGACTGGGCAGCATCGACGCCCATGGCCTGTTGATTCTGCTGGCGGCGGTGTCCTGGAGTTTCTACTTCGCGTTGCAGAAACATCACTCCGGGCGTTACGACGGGCTGACACTGGTCTGCTACACGGTGTGGTCGGGGACCGCGTTGTTACTGGTTTATCTGCCGGGGTTGGCGGCGCAAGCGGTCAACGCGCCGATGCAGGTGCAACTGGCAGTGCTGGCGCTGGGCATTTTTCCGAGCGCGCTCGCCTACCTGGCCTGGGCATTTGTGTTGACTCACGTTGATTTGAGCCGGGCGACGATGACGCTGTATCTGGTGCCGCCGACGGCCATGGCGATTGCCTCGTTTGGCTTGGGGGAACGGCCGACGGTGATGATCGTTGTCGGGGGGACGGTGGTGTTGGTCAGTGTGTTGGCGTTGAATCTGGAGCGGCGGTTTGTGGCGATTCGGGTGGCGGGTGTTTGATGGGTGTTTTGTGGTGATGGGGCTGGCGCCTTCGCCGGCAAGCCGGCTCCTACAGGGGATCGCGGCTCGGCGCTGCGCCAGCCGGATCCCGCGAAGGCGGTTAATCGCGATCCGCCAGAAACCGGTCCCGGCTGTTGGTCAGGTGCAGCCACATTGCCGCCCGCGCCGCGTCCGCATCCTGACGCTTGATCGCGTTGAGAATCGCCTCGTGTTCCAGATTGGCCAACTGCCCCAGCTTGCTCAAATCCGCCGCGCCACGTTCAGCCGCATTGACGCGGGTGCGGGGGATCATCGCGCTGCCCAGGTGCTGCATGATTTCCGTGAAGCAGACATTGCCGGTGGCCTCGGCGATCAGCAGATGGAAACGCCTGTCGGCTTCGACGCAGCTGTCGTTGTTGGCGAGCAGGCTTTGGTAATCGTCCAGCGCTTCGCGCATCTGTGCCAATTGCGGGTCCGTGCGCCGAATCGCCGCCAACGCAGCGGCCTGGGTTTCGAGGCCCAGGCGCAACTCCAGAATGCTGCGCACGCCCAGCGCGGTATCGACATTCAGTCGTAGCCCCTGCTCCGGTGCGCGCTCGATGACAAACGTGCCGATGCCGTGCCGGGTTTCCACCAGCCCCGACGCCTGCAACTTCGAGATTGCCTCGCGCACCACGGTGCGACTGACCCCGTGCTCCTGAACGATGCTGTTCTCCGACGGTAGCTTGTCCCCCGGCAGCATCTGGCCGAGCAGGATGCTCTGGGTCAGTTTCGCGACCAGGTCATGGGCCAGGTTGTGGGTGCGCTTGCGGGCAGGCGCGTCGAGGTCATCTTGCATGGCAATCATCCGAAAGCAGGGCTAAGCGGATCGTAGCACTGCGGTCGAACGGTTTCTCAAGAAAACCGCCCTCAACTTGTATGACAACACTCAACAAAACAGACATCCAAGACAAAAACAAAGCATACAAACACCCCTAAACTGAATAATAAATGACCTTAACCATACTATTTTGTTGAGCATTACCTCTTGCAGGATAAAAAAATGTAGTTGTATGATGTCTAGCAACAACGCCACACCTGCAACACCCCGCATAAAAATAATCAGTGGGAGAAAACCAAGTGAATACATCCGTATCCGGGATGCACGACGGTGCCGATTCGGTCCTGAAGTCCGCCATCTCGAAAGTGAAACGCCACGTTCTGCCGCTGTTCGTCATCATGTTCATCGTCAACTACATCGACCGCGTGAACATCGGCTTCGTCCGCGCCCACATGGAACATGACCTGGGCATTGGTGCTGCCGCCTACGGCCTCGGTGCCGGCCTGTTCTTCATCGGCTACGCGCTGTTCGAAGTCCCCTCCAACATCCTCCTGCAAAAAGTCGGCGCACGAATCTGGCTGACCCGCATCATGCTGACCTGGGGCCTGGTGGCCGCCTGCATGGCGTTCATCCAGAACGAAACCCACTTCTACATCCTGCGATTCCTGCTAGGCGTGGCTGAAGCCGGGTTCTTCCCCGGGGTGATTTATTACTTCACGCGCTGGTTGCCCGGGGTCGAACGCGGCAAGGCCATCGCGATCTTCCTCAGCGGCTCGGCCATTGCCTCGTTGATCTCCGGCCCGTTGTCCGGCCTGCTCCTGCAAATCAGCGGGTTCGGCATGCACGGCTGGCAATGGATGTATTTCATTGAAGGCATGTTCTCCGTCGGGCTGTGCGTATTCGTCTGGTTCTGGCTCGACTCCAAACCCCACGACGCCAAATGGCTGAGCCGCGATGAGCAAGACGCGCTGGTCAAAGCCATCGATGACGAACAACTGGCCCGCGAAGCCGCGACGCCGATCAAACCGTCGCTGGGCACGCTGCTCAAGGATCGCCAGATCATCCTGTTCTGCCTGATCTACTTCTTCATCCAGCTGACCATTTACGCCGCGACCTTCTGGCTGCCGAGCATCATCAAGAAGATGGGCGACCTCAGCGACGTTCAGGTCGGGCTGTTCAACTCGATCCCGTGGTTGCTGTCGATTGTCGGCATGTACGCCTTCGCGTCGCTCTCGACAAAATGGAAACACCAGCAAGCCTGGGTCGCCGCTGCCCTGCTGATCGCTGCGGCGGGGATGTTCATGTCCACCACCGGCGGGCCGGTCTTCGCTTTCGTGGCGATCTGCTTCGCGGCGCTGGGTTTCAAATCGGCCTCTTCGCTGTTCTGGCCAATCCCTCAGGCGTACCTGGATGCACGGATCGCCGCCGGCGTGATCGCGCTGATCAACTCGGTGGGCAACCTCGGCGGCTTCGTCGCGCCGACCACCTTCGGCCTGCTGGAACAACACACCGGCTCGATTCAGGGCGGGCTGTACGGCCTCGCCGCGACCTCGATCATCGCCGCGATCATCGTCTTCGCTGCACGCAACACACCGAAAACCGCACCGGCCGTTGCGCTGGGCAAACCAACGCCCAACCACGTCTGATCGCTGCTATTTAAGGACAAGAACATGAACCAACAAGACACCGCAAAAGCCCCGATCATCACCAGCATGCAAGTGGTTCCGGTGGCCGGTCACGATGGCATGCTGCTCAACCTGAGCGGCGCCCATGGCCCGTTTTTCACCCGCAACATCGTGATCCTCAAGGACAACGCCGGGCACACCGGCGTCGGTGAAGTGCCGGGCGGCGAGCGCATTCGCCAGACTCTGGAAGATGCGCGCAGCCTGGTGGTCGGCAGCCCGATCGGCACCTATCAGAGGATTCTCAACCAGGTGCGCCAGACCTTCGCCGACCGCGATGCCGGTGGTCGCGGCTTGCAGACGTTCGACCTGCGCATCACCATTCACGCGGTGACTGGCCTGGAAGCGGCGCTGCTCGATTTGCTCGGCCAGCACCTGGACGTGCCCGTCGCGGCGCTGCTCGGCGAAGGCCAGCAACGCGACGAAGTGAAGATGCTCGGTTATCTGTTTTATGTCGGTGATCGCAACGCCACCGATCTGGCTTACCGCAGCGAACCGGACGCCGACAACGACTGGTTCCGCGTACGCCACGAGAAAGCCATGACCGCCGATGCCGTAGTGCGCCTGGCAGAAGCCGCCCACGCCCGTTACGGGTTCAAGGACTTCAAGCTCAAGGGCGGCGTGCTCAGTGGCGACGAAGAAATCGAAGCGGTCACCGCGCTGGCCGAACGCTTTCCCGACGCACGCATCACCCTTGATCCGAATGGCGCCTGGTCGCTGAAAGAAGCGATCCGTTTGTGCCGCGACCAGCATCACGTCCTCGCTTACGCCGAAGACCCGTGCGGCGCTGAGAACGGCTATTCAGGCCGGGAAGTCATGGCCGAATTCCGCCGTGCCACGGGCCTGAAAACCGCGACCAACATGATCGCCACCGACTGGCGGGAAATGGGCCACGCGATCCAGTTGCAATCGGTGGACATCCCGCTGGCCGACCCGCATTTCTGGACGATGCAGGGTTCGGTTCGCGTGGCGCAGATGTGCCACGAATGGGGCCTGACCTGGGGCTCGCACTCCAACAACCACTTCGATATTTCCCTGGCGATGTTCACCCACGTCGCAGCTGCCGCACCGGGCGAAATCACCGCCATCGACACCCACTGGATCTGGCAGGACGGCCAGCGCCTGACCAAAGCGCCGCTGCAAATCGTCGACGGTTGCGTGCAAGTGCCGAAGAAACCGGGGCTCGGGGTTGAACTGGACATGGATCAACTGGCCAAGGCCCATGAGCTGTACAAAGGCATGGGGCTGGGTGCGCGGGATGACAGCGTGGCAATGCAGTTTCTGATTCCGGGGTGGAAATTCGATAACAAGCGGCCGAGCCTGGTGCGCTAACACGGCACGCCAAGATCCTGTAGGAGCCGGCTTGCCGGCGATTGCGGTGGGTCAATCGACACATTTATCGCCCGAACGGACGCCATCGCCGGCAAGCCGGCTCCTACAGGGATGTGCGGTGTTCATTCATTGCGCGGCATGCAAAAGCCACCCTTTGAACGCCGCCATCGCCGACGTCTCGGGCCGTGACTGCAAGCGGGTCAGCCAGTAGCTGCCGGTGGTGATGCCGATGGCGAACGGTTGCTCGATGACTCCCGCCGCCAGTTGCCGGGCGAACATCAACGGCGGCGCCAAGGCCACACCCGCACCTTGCAACGCCGCCTCCATCATCGCCAGCGAGGAATCAAAGACGATGCTGCGAGGCGGCGCGACATGGGCAGGCAGGCCGGTAGCCTGAAACCATTCGGGCCACTCATCCGTGCGATAGGAACGCAACAGCGTTTGCTGCAACAGATCGTCCGGCGTGTGCAGTTGCCGAGCAATCTCGGGCACACACAACACCGACAACGGCGCCTCGATCAACCTGACCGCTTCAATCCCGTGCCACGCTCCCGCGCCAAAGCGAATCGCGTAATCCAGCCCTTCAGCCGCCACGTCCACTCGATTGTTGTGGGTCGACAGGCGCAAATCTATGAACGGATGTTTCGCCTGAAAGTCCGCCAGTCGCGGCAATAGCCAGCCGACCGCAAACGTCCCCACTGCGCCCACCGTCAACACCTCACGAAAATGCCCGCCTTCGAAACGCTCCAGGGTTTCGGCGATTCGATCGAAGGACTCGCGCAGCACCGGCAACAAGGTCTCCCCCTCACTGGTCAGCATCAGCCCGCGAGGCAGGCGTTTGAACAGGGTGACGTTGAGTTGGGCTTCCAGGCTTTTGACCTGATGACTCACCGCGGCTTGCGTGACGCACAACTCCACCGCCGCCCGTGTAAAACTCAGATGACGCGCAGAGGCCTCGAAGGCGCGCAGTGCGTTGAGCGGTAATTGCGGGCGGATCATGCCAACTCCCAAATTTTTCTAATGGCTAAGCCGAGATATTGTCGTTTGTCGAAGCACGGCGAACTGAATAGATTTGGCATGCCCAGCGACGGCCCGATTCATAAACCGCTCGGAGTGTAGCGGGTTTAATCATCAAATCTCATGGACAGCAGCTCAATCATGCACAACTCAACATTCGGCAAGGTCTTATCCTGCAGCGCTTTCGGACTGCTCCTCAGTGCAGGTTACTGCGTTGCCGGAAATCAGACTGACGCGCAGATCGAAGCCGCGGTGAATGCCGCGGTTGCCCCGGTCATGCAGCAACAGAACATTCCCGGCATGGCCGTCGCGATCACCGTGAATGGCAAGCAGCATTACTTTAACTACGGCGTGGCCTCGAAGGAAACCGGCACGGCTGTCACCGAAAGCACCCTGTTCGAGATCGGTTCGGTGAGCAAAACCTTCACCGCTACCCTCGCCGCCTACGCCCAGGCCAGCGGCAAACTGTCCCTGTCGGACAAGGCCAGCCATGTCCTGCCGGCATTGCGCGACAGCGCGTTCGATCACGTCAGCGTGCTGCAACTGGGCACCTACACCGCCGGTGGCCTGCCACTGCAGTTCCCCGACAATGCCGATGCAGCCGACAAGATGCTCGGCTATTTCAAACAGTGGAAACCGGCCTACACCGCCGGCAGCCATCGGCTGTATTCGAACCCGAGCCTGGGGTTGTTTGGATATCTGGCGGCCAACAGCATGGGCCAGCCGTTTGATGAGTTGATGGAAAAGACCGTGCTGCCCAAGCTCGGGTTGCAGCACACCTATCTCAAGGTGCCGCAGAATCAGATGGCGCTTTACGCCCAGGGTTACACCAAGGAAGACAAACCGGTGAGGGTCGAGCCGGGCGCGCTGGACTCAGAAGCCTATGGCGTAAAAACCAGCGCCTCGGACCTGCTTCGCTACGTCGAGGCAAACATCAAACCCTCCAGCCTTGAAGCGCCGATGCAGCAAGCCATCGCCACGACGCATGCCGGTTACTACACGGTCGGCGACATGACCCAGGGGCTGGGCTGGGAGTTTTACCACTACCCGATCACCCTCGATAAATTGCTCGCCGGCAACTCGTCGCCGATGGCGATGGAGGCGCACAAAGTCCAGTGGCTGAACCCGCCACAAGCTCAACCGGACAACGTGCTGATCAACAAGACCGGCTCCACCGGTGGCTTCGGTGCGTATGTGGCGTACGTGCCCTCGAAAGACATCGGCATCGTGATCCTCGCCAACAAAAACTACCCGAACCCGGAGCGAGTCAAAATCGCCCATGCAGTGTTGAGCACATTGACTCAATAACCTACGAACCAACCTCCTGTAGGAGCGAGCCTGCTCGCGATTGCGGTGTGACAGGCGAAAGAGATTTCGAATGTTACGCCCTCATCGCGAGCAAGCTTGCTCCTACAAGGATTGGCGCAGGCAAAAAAAATGGGCGACCTGTTGAGGTCGCCCATTTTTGTTAGCGCATGGCCATCTACGCATTCAATCGTCAGGCATTTCCGGTGGCTTGGCAGGCCTCGCCGGCTTGCCCGGTTTCGCCCCCTTGGTGCCATTAGGCGGTGCGGCTTCAGTGACGGGCGGCGGGGTGGGCACCGTGGCTTCTTTCTCGGTGGACGGCAACTGGTCGACCGTACTGAAAATCGCCTTCAGATCAACCGCGTCCGATTGCTCGAGTTTCTTTTCGCCGTCCTTGCCGACCAGAATCACCTTGGTCTTGGCCCCTGCTCCCAACTTGAGCGAACGGATCAAGGCTGCCGTGTCTTGTGGCCCGAGGTCTTTGCCTTCGCGCTGGCCCATCAGGTTGAGTACGGTGTACAGGACCATGTTCCGGTCGGTGAATTCCTTGCGATTGGCCGGCTCATCCAGCGACTTTTTCAGGCTGACCCACGCCGGGTCGACCGTGCTCGGCGCAATGACAATCAGCGGCCGGGACCTGCCCTTGTCCATGTCCAGCGGTGAGTCGCCATCGGCGGCGAGCAAGGGGCCGGCGAAAGCCAGCAGGGTTGTCAGGGTCAATGACCTGATGAGCATGCGCATCTCCTTTTGATATCCACGCTCTAATGATTGCGCATCGCGGCGTTCGTTCCGGGGGTCGCACCGCAATTGTGTTTCGCCTTGACCCAAGCTTAGGTCAGGGCGGTCATTGCGCAACAGGCTGAGCTAATCTCAAGACTCGATATACACCTGAACCGCCGTGAGGATCCTGCCATGAGCGCTCAGCTGAATCACACCATCGTCTGGTGCCGAAACAAACAGATATCCGCGTCGTTTCTGGTCGAGATTCTCGGCTTGCCCGCCCCCGAACCCTTCGGGCCGATGTTGATCGTGAAACTCGAAAACGGCGTGTCGCTGGACTACTACGACAATGACCCGCCGATTGCCTCTCAGCATTATGCGTTTCTGGTCAGCGACGACGATTTCGATGCGGCGTTCGCTCGCCTGCAAGCCAGGCAGCAAGCGTGGTGGGCTGATCCCTGCAAACAGCAGCCGCAACAGATCAACGATTATGGGGGTGGCAGGCGCGTGTATTTCGATGACCCGGACGGGCATCTGCTGGAGATTTTCACCCGGGAATGAATGCGGCCAGCGGCAGAAATCAGCAACACAAACAATGCTGCCGGGCATCTTAAGGATCTTCTTGCACCACAAAGGACGTTAGCCGCCTTATCAGCGGTGTCGCAAGTAACACGAATGGCACAATGGTCATCCAGGCAACCAGCCAGGCTTTTAATCCATACGACAGCAACTGGCTAGCCGGAAGGCTTGAAGGACTGGCTATGGCCGTAGCAATAGCGCAGGTGATTGCGGACTGGATCACCGCAGAAGTTCGCTGGCGAAATCGCCGATGGAGCTTGGGCATTTCCGGTACTCCCAGACGGCTGCGTCGCAAGTGGCGAGCAGCCGGCTTGCATGGACCTTACTTGGCTTGGAGCAACTCAACAGTCTGCGCAGTCGTCAACAGAGCGTTGGCGATGTAACGGAAGTTGATCAGCGCGGCCAGGTAACCGTCCCCTTCCGGGGTGGTCGGGCCGGCGGTAGCGTCACGCACCACGGCCACCTCGAAACCTTGCTCCAGCAATTCACGCAGGTGCGACTCGACGCAAAGGTTGGCCGCCATACCCGCCAGAATAATTTGCGATACACCGTGCTTGCGCAGTTGCAGCGCCAAGTCATTGGTTTCCGGGCCGTAGACCTTGTGTGGCGAAGCGATGATGGTTTTGCCGTCGAGAATGTACGGCTTGAACTCGGGCATGAAGTCCGCACCGGAGTTCTCGAAACCGTCGAGGGTCAGCGGGCCCTTGCGATCGAACATGCAGATGGAGTGCATGACCTTTTCCAGCGGCCCGCCGAATTTCCACTCGTGGTCGCACGGATAGTAGTAGTGCGGAGAGACAGCGACCGTGATGCCCGCACCTTTGGCGGCTGCGAACAACTGACCGAGGTGATTGACCACATCGTGTTCGACGATACTCTTGCCAAACACATCCCAACTCACACCCTCAGGGCTGAGGAAATCGATTTGGGGGTCGATGACGACCAGCGCAGCGCGGGAAAGGTCAATTTTCATCCCTGGATCTGGCAGCGCAGGGCTGGCTGGATCTGCGTAATGTGCGAGGCGTGTTGTGTCGTTGCTCATGCCAATAGACTCCGATCGTGGGTAACAAAGTTGCTCTATGCCATGGCGCCCCTGCGGGCCGTTGCTTACCATCGGCGAGAACTTCATGCTATCCCCACCTTCTGATCCGACTTTGTCAGCACGTACAGAGTCTTTATCTGGTCGTCGCTATCATGGATATCCTGTCCGAATTCTTCGAACGCACGAACCTTCAGGGCAGGCTTTTCTTCTCTGGCCGGGTCGATGGCACTCTTGTCCTCGATAAGCCGCCAGGCATGGCGTTCATCCATGTCATCAGCCAGGGCGGTATCGACATGGTTCAGCCTGGGTTACCAAAGATCTCCATTGCCGAGCCCAGCGTGCTGTTCTGTCCGAGCAGTTGCCGGTATCAACTGCGCTCCAATACGATCGAGGGGGCAGAACTGATTTGCGCCTCATTTCAATTTGGGCGAAACACACAACACCCCTTCCCTCTCGGGCTCAAAGAAACCCTGATCTTCCCATTCAGAGAGCTGGAGAATCTCGACCCGGTTATTGGCGCGTTACTCGCCGAGTTTCGGGATCAGGAGGCTGGAAGGACCAAAGCGCTGAATCTGCTGTTGGAATACATATTTGTCCTGATCGTGCGACGCGCCGTTGCAGACGGACTGATATCCAGTGGATTGCTCTATGCCCTGCAGGATGGGCGCCTCGGCGCGGTATTCAACAGCATCCATTCAGTGCCGGATGAGCTTTGGACCGTCGAGAAACTGGCGAGCCTGGCGAACATGTCCAGGTCGAAATTTTCTGCCTGCTTCACTCAGATAATGGGGCAGTCGCCTATGGGGTACGTCACCGCATGGAGGATGAAGGTGGCTCAGGACATGCTTCGTGATGGTGTTCAGATCAAGGTGATCGCCGAGTCGGTCGGTTACAGCTCGCAGGCATCTTTTTCGAAAAGCTTTCTGAACGTCATTGGTTGTCCTCCAGCCGAGTGGCTGAAACGCGATGCCAGTGCAGAAGCACCCTTGGTGACCGCACACGTGCAGCCCGCACAAGATTTTCTGGCTTCACAGGCGTAACAGAGCAAGGATCGCCGAACCCAAGTGAAGTCTTTATGACTACTCGACGTGTCATATTGACTCTTTCCGGCCGTTGTATATATGACAACACGCAATCATATTTTGTTGATATATAACAACAAATAAAATGGCACGATTCATGAACTGGTTTTGGAAATGCCTCCAAAGCAGGAAATCATCATGTCTCGATCCATGCCCCTCAGCTTTACGCTTTGCCTGTTGCTCTCACCCGTATGCATGGCCGATCAGGTCGTCCGTGAGGTGCCTGATACCACCGCTGGCAAGGGCGCCGGTGCCGTGACCGGATTGATGGTCGGCGCTGTGGGTGGCCCGATTGGAGCGCTGATCGGTGCCGGTGTCGGATTCTTTGCCGGCAGCGCGGTTCAGGAAGCGGCCGGTCTCACGGAAACCGCTTATGAAGTGAAGGACGCCCAGGGCGAAATCAGCACTGTTCGCTCGCCCAATGCCCGCTTCGAACCAGGTCAACAAGTGACGCGCAAAGGCCCGCGCCTGGTGCGTCAGGACAGTTGATCCAGCCATCACCACGAACTTCTTCTTGGGATCCGGCCATGGGTCGGTTCCTCTTTTTTTCTCGTTTTCGAGGGTGGACGAGCCGCATCTCGTCTGCCCTTTTTTCTTACACCGCGCTTTATCTTTAAGGCCTGTGGGACAGCGTAAACACCCTCTTGATGATAATCATCGCAATGAATATTCATCGATCTAACAATAGGTATCAGCCGCGAAAGTCGCTTCATCTAAGGCAATGCAAAAAAACAGCAACTTCATAGCCGGTTGCCAGACAAATATGGATAAGCAGCTAACACACAAGCATTTTTATTTACTTTCCTGACCGTTCGGCCAACAAAGACAGCAAAAATTATCTTCGTCGTCACGTTTTAAGCATTTCAATTCGACACTACTTTCTTATAAAATTCCCCGCCTTAATGGCCCCTGGCCAGCAACCTCGGAAAAGCGGCTCTCTCTCCCTTGAAAAGAAAAGCCCGGCGACACCTTGTTGCGACTTTTCCTGACATCATCCGGTACAGCTCCGAACACTGAATTCCTTTCGTACAATCATGAACTGCCAGCCAGGCACTTTCTGCCTGGATGCGACCTTTATTAACGTTTCCCTATCTGTCCGAGACAGAGGAGGATTATTTGCTTCGCAAGCTTGCACTGCCTTATGGTTTGAGGACGATCCTGACGACTGCGCTGGTATTCCAGTGTGCAACTTTAGTCCTCAGCTTATGGTTAGTGAGCAGCAACCAATCGAGCATTGGAACCCTATCAAGTGTCGCTGTCGATCAAGTCGACGCAGTGGCGGAAACAGTTCAACACTTGATGGAGGCACGCCTCTCCCTGTCGCGAGCCAACACCCGCATCGTACTGTTTAATAAAATCCCGCATGAAATGGTGCAACACGCCCGCGCGGAACTGACACTGGCGAATAAATCGTTTGACCGCTTCCTCACACACACAAAGGTTGATGAAGAAAACCATATCCGAGTCCAGGCTTTAAAAGACGTGTATTCACGTTATGTGGAGGTGCTCAATCAATTGGTCAAGTACACGGGCGCTGGCGACGTCCAATGGGCACTCGCTCAGCCGGTACAGGACATTCAAGAGCAACTCCTTCTGGAACAAAAAAACTTCATAAAATACGGAAACAGCATCAGTCAGACTTCCCTTCAGTCCATGGGCGATCGATTTAAAATATACATCGCCGCCGCTGCAATGATACTTCTCATGGTATTAGCAACAACATTCTTCCTGTTGTACATCATAAAGAAAGTAGAGAAGAGTCGACTTCTAAAAATTGCCGTCAATCGAACTGACAGTGCAATTATCGTCACTAATCCGAACAGCATAATTACCTATGTAAACGAGGGTTTTGTGCGCATGCTGGGTTATGAAATATCAGACCTGGTAGGAAAAAAACCCGACGAGGTATTTTATGGCCGCCATACGGATCAAGAAGCCGTCCTTTCTTTCAGAAACAGTATCCAGAAAGGACAAAGCCACACCACTGAATTACTGGTCTACAACAAATCAAAGAATCCATTGTGGGTACGCGTAGTCGCCAATCCGGTGCTCGACCCACAGGGTGTTCAGCAGGACGTCGTGGCTATTGTGACGGACATCACCGAAGCCAAGATGAACGACGAGTTGCAGTTCAAGGTCCTCAGTGCCATGGCCCGCGAAGAGCCACTTCCCGACATCATGAAGTTGATTTGTCTGGAGATAGGTCGTATCGCTCCTGAAATCGGCGTTTCAATAAGACAATTTGATGAGCAGGGCTGCCTTCCACTGGTGGCGGAATTCAACCTCCCGGCCGGGTTGATTCAGTCACTGGAAAGCCTTGCCGAAAGGTCCATCCTGAAAAAAATGGACGTGAAAGAAAGCATGATGCTGAATTTCACTGACCCTGCATCGGACCAGGGCGATTGCATCGATCACAAGCTCTCGCAATCGTTCGGTTTCACGGCCGGCTGGGTTAACACCATTCGCTCCAACAACGGACGTTGTTTAGGCACATTTACCCTTTACTACCGTGAAAATCACCTCCCTGCGGTCCAACATCACCGGCTGCTTGAAACCAGCCTGAAGCTGTGCGCTCTCGCCCTCGAGAGGGACAGTTTTATCAACGATATTGAACGACTGGCCTACTATGACAGCCTGACGATGTTGCCCAATCGGCGACTGTTGATGATGAAAGCAAACTCAATGATTGCCAATGCTCAGCGCTCGCAATCATCAATGGCCGTGTTGTTCATCGACATTAATAAGTTCAAGCAAATCAATGACTCACTTGGGCATGCCGCCGGGGATTTGCTTCTGTCTGAAATAGCCAGGAGGCTTCAGGGTTCTGTGAGGGGCAATGACTTTGTCAGCCGGCTTTCAGGAGATGAATTCGTCATTATTCTGTCCCCCTCCAGCGCTGAACAGGCGATTGCCTTTTCAGAAAGAATAATCAGCAAACTATCGGAACCCATGATGTTGGCCGATGTAAAAATTGCGCCCTCGGCCAGCATTGGTATTGGTATTTATCCAGACCACGGTAACGACATTCACTCATTGCTTTTGCATGCCGATCAGGCGATGTACAAAGCCAAGTCCGCAGGCCGCCAGGCAATTGAAGTGTTCGACCAGGTGATCAACGATTCAACCAATGACGAACTGACACTGAGCCTGGCCCTCGAGAACGCCCTGGAGTCCAATCAGCTGACGCTGCATTACCAGCCCCAGATAGCGCTCGACGACAACCAGCTTTTTGGTGTCGAGGCACTTGCCCGCTGGATTCATCCGGAGCTTGGAAACATCCCTCCAAATCGATTCATCCCCTTGGTGCGCGAGGCAGGATTGATGCCCAAGCTCAATCAATGGGTACTCACCGAAGCCTGCCGGCAGATGGCTCAATGGCGCGACTCGGGACTTGCTGTGGCTCGCATGTCGGTCAACATCTTCCCCGTCGCCTTTCGCGACAGAGCCATTATTGATCTCATCCAGTCTCTGCTGACAAAGCATGGGCTCCTACCCTCCTGTTTGACGCTGGAGGTCACGGAAGACTTCATACTGGACGCCACCGACAACGTCATATCGGTCATTACCGAGGTCCGTCAACTGGGCGTCAGCTTATCCATTGATGATTTTGGCACCGGTTACTCCAGCCTGAGCTACTTGCTGCGATTGCCCGTGGACACCATCAAGCTGGACAAGAGTTTTATCGACGATATCGAAAAAAGCGAAAGTGCCCGGACGCTGGCGCAGTCGATTGCCGGGATCTGCAAGAGCTTGCAATTGAACATTGTCGCCGAAGGTGTTGAAACCGATGCGCAGCTTGAAATCCTTCGAGGCCAGGGATACCAGATAGCGCAAGGTTATTGTTTCTCGCGCCCTTTGGCCCCACAGGATTTGGCTCAATGGATCCGTGAGAGATTCCTTTCCAGCGATGATAGCGAACGCTACCGAATCTCGGCTCCCAAGAGCCTGCCGTGAGATTTCAAGGGATGTCGTACAGGACCTAGAACGCCAGTTTGTAGCCGATCAGCACCAGCATCGTCGCCAGGCACGGGCGCAACACCTCATCCGAGATGCGGCCGGTCAGGTGGCTGCCCAGGTAAATCCCCGGCAGCGAACCGACCAGCAAGTAGCCCAGCACATGCCAATCCATGTTGCCCATGCTCGCATGGCCGAGACCGGCGACCAGGGTCAGCGGTACGGCGTGGGCGATTTCCGTGCCGACGAGGCGGCGGGTAGGCAACAGCGGATACAGAATGAACAGCGCCACGGTGCCCAGGGCGCCCGCGCCGATGGAGGTCAGGGCGACCATGGTGCCGAGGATCAGACCGGTGATCACGGTCAGCCCATTCAAGCGTTTGCCGCTTGGGTTGTAGGTGCCGCCGGCGCGTTTGTGAGCGAAGTCGAGCAGGCGTTTCTTGAAGAAAATCGCCAGTGCCGTGGCAAACAGGACAAAGCCCAGCGCCTGTTTGATGATGGCGTTCATCGCGTCGGGGGACGTTTGCAAACTGCTCAGGAACCACAACGTCAGCGCGACGGCCGGCACACTGCCGAGCGTCAGCCAACCGGTAATGGCCCAGTCAATGTTCTTGTTCTTGCGATGTACCAGCACACCACTTGATTTGGTAATCGCGGCGTACAGCAGGTCCGTACCCACCGCTGTCGCCGGGTTGATGCCGAACCAAAGCAGGATCGGCGTCATCAGCGAGCCGCCGCCCACGCCGGTCATGCCGACAATGAACCCCACCACCAAACCTGCCACAACCAAACCGAAGTTAACGAAATCCATTAACACGCCCACAAAAACGCATGAAAAAACTGGCCCGCAGCATAGCGATTTTTCTTATAACTACTTATATCGATGCGGTCTATCGTTATTCCTGCACGCGCATTCCTTGCCGGCGATGGCGGCGGATCTTCAACATTGATTTGACTGACACACCGCAATCGCCGGCAAGCCGGCTCCTACAGGTCGGGGTTTACTGGACGGGGAGGAAATTGAGGAACAACAGGCTCTGTGCGTAGTTCAGGCCAATCCGCCGGTAGCGCTCGTCCAGCATCTGGGTCAGCAGGTCCAGGCGCGCGACGATCTTGCCGAACTCCACGGCAAAACTCAGGTTGCTGCCCTCCTCCGAGATCTCGTTGGAAAACAGCAAGGGCTCGCCGTTTTTGTTTTGCCGCTGGCTGAGGATCCAGGTGGCTTTCTCGATGTTGCGCGCAGCGTTGCTGACGAAGACCGGGTTGATTGCATCGGTCATGTAAAACTCCAGCCGATTGCCGTGAGCGGTGACCAGCATGCTGCCGATGGCGTAGATGAAAGCGCCGACCCGGTCGCCGAGGAACTCCGGGCTCATGGCGTAATTCAGCGCTGCCAGATCCTTCTTGCCCCCCAGCGTCGGCAGCGGTTGTTGCTGTTCGATGGCCAGGCGCACCTGTTTGCCGGCGGTGCGGGCGTCGAGAAATCCGGACTTCTTCAGCTCCTGCGGGTTGCGCAGGTAGAGCTTGCCCATCAGCAGGTAAAGGCTGTCGAGGTTGTCACGCATCGCCAGGGTGGCCATGCGGTCGACGCTGGTCTGGAGGAATTCCTGGGGCCTGCCTTCACGAAACTGGCTGACGATGTCCCGGCCCTGCTGCTGACTGCAACCGGTCGTGAAGAGCATCGACAGCACGGCGAGCAGCAGGCAATGGCGGCGGATGTGCACAGCGGTGAGGGGTAAAACTCGGGCCATGGGTGCTTGAACTTGGGTATGGGCCGGCGGAGGGGATCGCCGCAGGCTGGCCAAGGGTAGAGCCGTGGATTGCGAAAAAGTGCAGAACCTGCAGTCCGCCCTTTCCCAACAAAGTGAAGGGGATTACTCATTAGTCATACTTTTTAATTGCAACACCGCACCATTCAGCTATAAATCCTTCCATGTCGAATTAATAATCGTCATTTAGTATGACTACTTTTAAAAAACAATAAAAAGGAAGGTAACCCATGCTTCACTCCAGATACCCGCACTACGCCCTTGGACTGTCCCTGATGATCGCCACCCTCACCGCCCAGGCCAATGGTCTGTCCAGCGAACATAAAGCCTTCGGCAAAACCAATGACGGCACAACCGTCGAACAATACGTGTTGCGTAACAGCCACGGCATGCAGGCCACCGTGATCACCTACGGAGCGACGCTGCAGTCGCTTGCCGTGCCGGACAAAAACGGCAAGCTCGAAGACGTGGTGCTCGGCTTCGACAACGTACAGGGCTATCAGAGCGGCAAGGCCTACTTCGGCGCGACCATCGGGCGCTTCGGTAATCGCCTGGCTAACGGTGCGTTCGAAATCGATGGCAAGCGCTTTCAGGTGCCGCAAAATGACGGCTCGAATTCACTGCACGGCGGCCCGCAGGGTTTTGACAAACATGTCTGGAAAGCCAAACCGGCGAAGGGCAAGGATTCAGTGGGCGTGACGCTGACATACCTGTCGGCGGACGGCGAAATGGGTTTTCCTGGCAACCTGACAACCGAGGTCACCTACAGCCTCAACGAAAACAACGAGCTGCGCATTGAGTACAAGGCCTCCACCGACAAACCGACGGTGCTGAACCTGACCAATCACAGCTACTTCAACCTGGCCGGCGCGGGTAACGGCGACGTGTTGCAACAGGTCGCAACCTTGCACGCCAGTCACTACACGCCGGTCAACGGTAAGTTGATTCCTACCGGCGAGCTGGCTCCGGTGACCGGTACGCCGATGGACTTCACCCAACCCACCGCCATTGGCAAACACATCAAGGCGGATCATCCGCAGCTGAAATTCGCTGAGCCGAAACAGGGTGGCTTCGATTTCAACTGGGTGCTGGATGCCAAGGGGGACCTCGGCAAACTGGCTGCCGATGTCAGCGACCCGCAGTCTGGGCGTCGTTTGCAGCTCTATACCACTGAGCCTGGCGTGCAGTTCTATACCAGCAACTTCCTTGATGGCTCGGTCAAGGGCAAGGCCGGCAAGACTTACGCACACTGGAGCGCGTTCACTCTGGAAACCCAGCATTACCCGGACGCGCCCAATCAGCCGAACTTCCCGTCTACGCGACTGGATCCAGGCAAGACGTATACCCAGAGTACTGTGTTGAAGTTTTCTGCTCGGTAAGACGTTGGGGGGGCATCGGCGCTTGGGTGAATATCCATTATTTCGGTGATGGCTGATCGTGGTTTCGCCCTTACGGCGAGTCACTTGGAAGAGCCCCAAGTAACCAAGGGCTCTTGCCCCTTTCGTTCGGTGGCTCGCTAATGCTCGCCATGCCCTCGCTCCGGTCCTGCTCCGTGGGCCCGCCGCGATCGGCCATCCCTGGCCGTGCGCGGCTAACCCGGCATCCATGCCGGGTTGCCCACTGCGCAGAACCTGCGCTCGGCCTCTCGAGGGGGCGTGTACCTCAAGATCAAAAGCGGAAGGCGAGCTAACGCTCGGCCTGATGAGTGGTGGAAATCAAAAGCGCACGCGATCCCTGTAGGAGCCGGCTTGCCGGCGAAAAACGTCTGGGCGGCGCGTTCATTCAGACAGCCCGCGTTATCGTTGACACCTACAGCCCGGGGAACCCATAGGCTATTCTGCTGCCAACCGAAGTATCGACCGAATGACATCAAGGAGCTTTGCATGCGGACTCTCGAACTGGCCGGCATCAACGTACCGGTTATCGGCCAGGGCACCTGGCGCATGGGTGAAGATCGCGTTCGACACCGCGAGGAAGTCGCCGCGTTGCGCCTGGGCATCGAGTTGGGCATGACCTTGATCGACACCGCAGAAATGTATGGCGAAGGGGGCGCCGAGGAAGTCGTCGGCGAAGCCATTGCCGGCCTGCGCGACAAGGTGTTTCTGGTCAGCAAGGTGTATCCGCACAACGCCAGCCGCAAGGGCATCCCCGAGGCCTGCGAACGCAGCCTGCGGCGGTTGAACACCGATTACATTGATTTGTACCTGCTGCACTGGCGCGGCCAGTACCCCCTTGAAGAAACCGTTGAGGCATTCGAACGCCTGCGCGAGGCCGGCAAGATCGGCCGTTGGGGCGTGTCCAATTTCGACGTGGATGACCTGCAAGAACTGGCCTCCCCGGCCTGCGCCACCAATCAAGTGCTCTACAACCTTGAGGAGCGTGGAATAGAATTTGATTTACTGCCGTGGAGCCAACAGCATCGTCAGCCATTGATGGCGTACTGTCCCATCGGCCAGGGCGGGAGTTTGCTCGCTCACCCGACACTCAAGCAGGTGGCCGCCCGTCACGCGGCGACACCGGCCCAGGTAGCCTTGGCATGGATTCTGCGGCAGGATGGAGTCATTGCCATCCCCAAGGCGGTCCGACCTGAGCATGTGCAACTGAATGCGCATGCCGCTCAATTGAAGCTTGTAGCCGGGGATCTGGAGGCGCTGGACCACGCGTTTCACGCGCCACAACGCAAACAGCGACTGGCCATGGTCTGAGCCATCGCGGTTCTGTCAGAGGGCTTCTCATGAGAAGCACCGATCAGCTCGACGCCTTTAATCTGCAACGCTTCATCCAGGCGCAGGACCCGGTGTTCGAGCGCGTGCAAAACGAACTCGGCGCAGGCCGCAAGCGCAGTCACTGGATGTGGTTCATCTTTCCGCAATTCATCGGCCTGGGCGGCAGCGAAATGTCGCAACGATATGCCATTCACTCGGGAGAGGAGGCTTCGGCGTACCTCAAGCATGCGCTGCTGGGCCCACGGCTGCGCACCTGCACGCAGTTGGTGCTGGATATTCCGGAACGCTCCATCATCGAAATTTTCGGCCATCCGGACAATCTGAAGTTCCGCTCATCGATGACCCTGTTCGCGCAGTTCGCCCCGGATGACAGCCTGTTCCAGCAAGCGCTGATGCGGCACTTCCATGGGATTCCGGATGACTGGACGTTATCGCTGCTGGACTCAAAACAGGCCCAACTGCCCCCCAATCAGGGTTGAGAAATCGTCATCCACGAACGGCAGAATCGCATCCGCCACCGGTTGCAGCTGCCGGGTGACGTAATGGTCGTAATCGATCGGCGCGCTACGGATCTCCAGCGGCTCGGGCCCGGCGACGGTGATCACGTAGCTGATCCAGCCGCCGTTCTGGTATTGCCGCGGACGGCCCTGCTGATCGTTGTAGTCGTCGGCGATCCGCGCCGCGCGGACATGCGGCGGCACGTTGCGCTCATAGTCATCCAGGGTCCGGCGCAAGCGCTTGCGGTAGATCAGGCGATCATCGAACTCGCCCGCCAGGGTCTTGCGCACGTACTCGCGGACATAGTCCTGATAGGGCTGGCGATGGAAGATCCGTGTGTACAGCTCTTGCTGGAATTGCCGGGCCAGCAGCGACCAGTCGGTGCGCACGGTTTCCAGCCCCTTGTAGACCATCTCGTCGCTGCCGTCGTCACGCGTGACCAGCCCGGCATAACGCTTCTTGCTGCCCTCCTCCGCACCGCGAATGGTCGGCATCAGAAAGCGCTTGTAGTGGGTTTCGAACTGTAACTCCAATGCGCTCTGCAGCCCGTACTCCTCTTGCACATGCACGCGCCACCACTGGTTGACGTGATCCACCAGCGCGTGGCCGATCTGCGCCGCTTCCTGCTGACCGTGGGCGCGGCGCAGCCAGACAAACGTCGAGTCGGTATCGCCATAGATCACCGTGTGCCCCTGGGCTTCGATCAGTTGGCGGGTACGCAGCATGATTTCGTGCCCGCGCAACGTGATCGACGAGGCCAGGCGCGTATCGAAGAAACGGCAACCGCTGGAACCGAGCACGCCGTAGAAGGCGTTCATGATGATCTTCAGCGCCTGGGACAACGGCGCGTTGTGTTCCCGCTTGGCGGTTTCGCGGCCCTCGGCGACCCGGGCGACAATGGCCGGCAGGCAATGCCGGGTTCTGGAAAAACGCGCCCCGCGAAAACCGGGCACGGACTCGCTGTCCTCCGGATGCTTGAGCCCTTCGATCAGGCCCACCGGGTCGATGAGGAAGGTGCGGATGATCGATGGATAAAGGCTTTTGTAGTCGAGCACCAGCACCGATTCGTACAGGCCCGGCTGCGAGTCCATGACAAATCCGCCGGGGCTGGCCTGTGCAGGCTTGCTGCCGAGGTTGGGCGCAACGAAACCCTGGCGGTGCATCAGCGGCATGTACAGGTGCGTGAAGGCCGCCACCGAACCACCGCTGCGATCCGCCGGCAAACCGGTCACGCTGGCCCGCTCAAGCAGGAAAGTGAGCAATTGGGTCTTGGCGAAAATCCGCGTGACCAGTTCGCAGTCCTTGAGGTTGTAAGTGGCGAGGGCCGGTTTGTCCTCGGCGAACATGCGGTTGATTTCGTCCATGCGCTGGTACGGCGTGCTGATCGACTTGCCTTCGCCGAGCAGGGTTTGCGCGACGTTTTCCAGGCTGAACGATGGAAAACTCCAGGTCGCCGAACGCAGGGATTCGATGCCGTCGATGATCAATCGCCCGGCGGCCGAGGCGAAGTAATGGTTGCGGCTGCCGTGCTCGCGCCACTGCATTTCCTCGCCACCGCGCCCCAGTTTCAGCGGCACCGCCAGGCGTCGGGCGTGTTCGTGAAGCACGCGCAAATCGAACTGCACGACGTTCCAGCCAATGATTGCGTCAGGGTCGTGCCGGGCGAACCATTCGTTGAGCTTTTTCAGCAGCAGGGTTCGCGACTCACAGTATTCGAGCTGGAAGTCGACGTTGCTGTCGTCGCCGTTGGGCGGGCCGAGCATGTACACCTGACGCTCGCCGCAGCCTTCCAGCGCGATGGAATACAGATCGCCCTGAGCGGTGGTTTCGATGTCCAGGGACACCAGCCTGAGCGTCGGTCGATAGTCGGGATCGGGTTTCATCTGCGCGTCGAGCAGCAGGCCTTCGGCATCGGGTGTGCCACCGAAGATTACCGGCGCGGTGATGAAGCGCTCCATCATGTAGCGTTCCGGTGGGCGTACGTCGGCCTCGAACATCTCGACGCCAGCCTTGCGCAGCGCGGTTTCCAGGCGCATCAGCTGACCGTGTTGCTGGCAATACAGGCCGAGCACCGGGCGATGCTCGAAATCCAGCAGGGCCAGGGGTTTGAGCTCGACGTTTTTTTCGCCGTGCAGCACCTGTTCAGCCTGCTCGCGCTGCTCGGCGGGGATGAACGCCACCGACGGTTGATGCGGCAGGCGAATACGCTGGGGACCGGTGTCGGTCGCCAGCCAGAACTCGACTTCCGTACCGGCCGGGGTATCGCGCCAATGCCGGGTCAGGACGAAGCCCCGCTGTAAATCCACCACTGCAACCTCACCTCTGATTCAGAGCGCAATTCTACGCGGCATTGCGGGGGATAACAGCGAACGCCTGGATTGGAATGAACCCTTGTAGGAGCTGGCTTGCCGGCGATAGCGCCCGTTCAAACGATAAATAGGTCGCCTGACCCACCGCTATCGCCGGCAAGCCGGCTCCTACAAGGTCGGTGGGGTGTTCGAAAATGAGAGGTTTATCGAAGAAAAACGGCTGAATGGCGTTTTTTGCGCGTTATCTGCCGTTTTCTGCCTTGCCCTCGGCGCTCGGGTCTACGATTCTTCAAGAACAACGACAACACCCGAGAAGCCACCATGAAAACCGTCGCCCAACTGCTCAAGTTGAAAGATCAGAAAAATCAGGAAGTGCACCAGATCAAACCCGATCATATGGTGCTCGAAGCACTGATGAAGATGGCCGAGAAGAACGTCGGTGCCTTGCTGGTGGTAGAGAATGACGAAGTGCTGGGCATCATCAGTGAACGTGATTACGCACGCAAACTGGTGCTGCATGGCCGCTCTTCCGTGGGCACGCCGGTGCGCGACATCATGGTGTCGCCAGTCATCACCGTAGACACCCATCAAACCGTCGATACGTGCCTGGGCATCATGTCTGACAGGCGCCTGCGCCACCTGCCGGTGGTGGAGAACGGCAAGTTGATCGGCTTGCTGTCGATCGGCGACCTGGTCAAGGAAGCGATTGCGGAGCAGGCAGAACTGATCCGCCAGCTGGAGCAGTACATTCGCGGCGAGTAATGCGAGCCCTGTAGGAGCGAGGCTTGCCCGCGAAAGCGCCGACTCAGTCAATGAACGTGTCGCCTGACCCAACGCCTTCGCGGGCAAGCCTCGCTCCTACAGGTCATCAGTGATATTCAAACGGGCCAATGCCGCGCAAAGACCGGTGCCAATGTCGGGTGCCGGTCGATTCGCTCAAGCCAGGCGGAAAAACCGGGCCGGGCACTGCGCAAATGCTCCCGGGTGCCCGCCCACCGCGAGATCACCGCCGCCAATACATCCAGCGCACCGGGCGTCTCATCGCCCAGGTACAACTCGCCCGAGAACTGATCGGCAAACACCTCCCAACTCCAGTGCAACCGTTCGCGTGCGCCGGCCATGAGGTTGTCACGCGAGGGTTTGTCCGCCACGAGCAACCAGCGCTCGGGGTAATCGATGATGCCGATTGCCGCATAACAATTGGTGACGATGTACACCAGCCCCCGGATCGCCTGATCGCGCTCGGCGGCGTCTTTCGGCAGCAGTTTCGATTTGGGAAACGTCAACCCGAGATGAATCAAGATCGCCGCACTTTCGGTGAGAACGCTGCCGTCAGGCAGTTGCAGGGTCGGAATCTGCTTCAGCGGGTTGATCTTCTCCAACGCGTGGGCCGCCTCGGTGGATAACTCGACGTCGATGAAGCGGTAAGGAATCTCGCACAGCTCCAACGCAGCTTCGATGGCGGCGGCGCCGGAGTTCTGGTGTCCGTATAGCTGATACATATCGCGCTCCTGGCGAGACGAACAGGTAGTCGGTAGACGAGCGGGCAAAGGTCACGTTCCCTGCCATTTGGCGGATCGATGCAGGTAAGATGCGCGATCCCGGGGCACTCTTCTAATACCCCCGCAGCACACTTCAAGGAAAGAACATGCGCCAACAGGATGGCCAACGCGCCGCACTTTTTCGTACCGTCGGTTTCATTCTGGCCTGCCTGGCGCTAAGTGCCTGCTCGCCAAGCGACCACTCGTCATCGGCCAGTCTAGCCGGTGAACAAGGGCGTGGCGGGGCCATGCTGGCCTATGAACACGAATTGCAGCTGTTGCTGCCCCAGGCAGAAATCGCCCCGCGTTTGCAGGCCACCCGTGAGGCGTGCGAAACCGCACGCTTCGGTGCCTGCAATGTCTTGCGTATCGAGCAAGGCGCCGGCCGCGCCGACATCACCTTGCGCATTGCCCCTGCCGGCGTCGAGCCGTTGGTGGCGATGGCCGCCGAGGGTGGCGAACTGGGTCAGCGGATCACCAGCGCCGAAGACCTCGCCGATGCCGTGGACGACACCCGCCGACGCCAGGAGCGACTCAAGGCTCAGCAGCAACGCCTGGATGAACTGGCGACCCGCAAAGACATCAGCGTCACCGATCTGATCACCCTGAGCAAAGAGCAGGCCGGGATCGAAAACGATCTGCAAGCCCTGGCGCAGATTGCCGCCGGGCACCAGCGGCGTCTGGACACCAATCGGGTCACGTTGTCGTTCCTGCCGACCGGCGCCAGCAGTCGCTCGTCACACTTGAGCCAGGCGTTCAGCAACTTGCTCGACAACCTGGCCGAAGGCGCCGCCGATGCACTGGAAAAAACCAGTTACGCCCTGCCCTTCCTGATCCTCGCGTTCCCGCTGTTCATGCTGTGGGTCTGGTTGTGGCGCAAGTTTGTTCGGCGTCGGACCTGAGCCGGGCGTCAACCGCGCTCCGCCTGCCGACAACTGAACCATCACGCCTACGCACGGGGATTCAGCTGTTCCATCACTGCCGTCGATGTTCACCATCACGTCAATGAAGTTCTCATAAAAATTGTGCGGCGTACCATCAGCTCCATACCAAACAACTACACCCCGGAGCACACCACCATGAAACGCCAACTCTTCCTCAGCATCGCTTTCTCGGTTTTTGCAGTTAACGCTTTTGCCGCTTCGTCCGCTCACCCGGTTGTCGCTGAAGGCGGCTCGGATCGGTTGATTGAAAGCCGTGTGGCTGAGGGTGGTTCGGATCGTTTGATCGAAAATCGTGTGGCCGAAGGTGGTTCCGACCGTCTGATCGAAAACCGCGTCGCCGAAGGTGGTTCTGACCGCCTGATCGAAAACCGCGTTGCCGAAGGTGGTTCTGACCGTCTGATCGAAAACCGCGTTGCCGAAGGTGGTTCCGACCGTCTGATCGAAAATCGCGTCGCCGAAGGTGGTTCCGACCGTCTGATTGAAAACCGCGTCGCCGAAGGTGGTTCCGACCGTCTGATCGAAAACCGCGTTGCCGAAGGTGGTTCCGACCGTCTGATCGAAAGCCGCGCTGTATGAATGAATGGCTTTGCAGCAACACTCGACAAAAAACCCGGCCTCACCCGCCGGGTTTTTTTATGCATTTTTTGAGACCGGTCACTTCCCCGCCAGCGCCATGCAGCGCTGATAACGCTCGTCGACCCGCTTGGCAAACCACGCCGTGGTGAGTTTTCGGGTGATTTTCGGGCTCTGCAACGCAATCCCCGGCAATACCGCTCGCGGCAATGAACGGCCTTCGGCCTTCTCGGCCAATTCGAAAACCCGCTGATACAACGTGCTGTCCTCGAACTCGAGGCTTTTGCCCTTCTCCAGTTGATCCCGAATCGTCGGATTGCGCATGCCCAGTTGCTTGCCGAGGGTGCGCACGGCCAGTTCCGTGGTGCCGGGCATGATCGAGTCGTAGCGCACCAGATCACCGTCCAGCGCAAGAGGAATCCCCGAAGCACGGCTGACCGCGTTCTGAAATGCGGCGTTTCGACTGGCGTACCAACCGGCGTTGAAATCGGCGAAGCGGTACAGCGGCTGCTTGTAGCTCACCGGATAACCGAGCAAGTGGGCGATGCCGAAATACATACCGCCGCGACGGCTGAACACTTCATGCCGAATCGAGCCGTCCACCGGGTACGGATAACCCCGCGCCTGCTGCTCGGCGAAGTCGATGCTGACCTGCATCGGCCCACCGGTGTGCACCGGATTGAAACCACCGAACAGCGTGCGGCCCATGGGCACCCTGCCGATGAAATCATCGAAGATCGCGCTCAATTCCTTTTCACTGCGCGCAGCATTCAATCGGTCGCTGTAGCTTTTACCGGTGCTGGAACGTATTTGCAGCGCACCGCTCACCAGCAGGCCAGGGATGTGGGCTTTGGCGGCACGGCGGTCGATTTCCTCTCGGGCGATCTTGCCCAGGCCCGGCACCGGCGGGTCCGACTGAAAGGTCGACTCCTGCTCGGTGACCGCCAGTACGGAACACAGATTTTGCGTAGAGGGATAAATGTTCTGCGCAGCAAACGCCGCATAGATGTCCGTGGCCCAGCCTTGGCGATCAACGGTTTTCGCCGGCAGCAGGCGCACGATCTCGGCCTTGACCTCTTTGGGTGTGCGGGCCGGGGCTTCCTGGGTGCGCTGAGTTCCGCAACCGGCCAGCACCAACAGCGCCGCGACGCTCGTGATCAATCGATTGGCTTGCATGGCGCTCCATCAGATCCGTTGAACCGGGTTAACCATACGATCAATCGCATGGCGCAGGCTATGACTGTGCCGGCGACACACTGTTCCCTGCACAGACACACTGAACGGTGGGAGCCGGCTTGCTGGCGATGGGAGCACCGAGGTGCATCAAGATGAGCGCGTTATCGTTCATTGCCAGCAAGCCGGCTCCTACAGGGTCTTTTTCCGTTGGGCGGGCTGTCTGACGGCCCTCTTCGGCTGGACCATACTTGAGCCAAGACGCCAGGGGAGAACAGGCGCATGAACCGTAGCGACGTATTGATCATCGGCGCCGGTCCCACCGGTCTGGTGCTCGCGCTGTGGCTGAGCAAACTGGGGATCCGCGTGCGGATTATCGACAAGACCTCGGCCCCCGGCACCACTTCACGGGCGTTGGCCGTACAGGCGCGCACACTGGAACTGTATCGCCAGCTCGACCTCAACGAAGCCGTGATACACAAAGGGCATCGCGTGGCGGCGGCCAACTTCTGGGTCAAGGGCGAACCCGTGGCGCGCTTGCCGTTGGGCCGGATTGGCGAGGGCCTGACGCCCTACGCGTTCCTGGAAATTTTCCCCCAGGACGAGCATGAACAATTGCTGATTGAACGCCTGGAAACCTTTGGCATACGGGTCGAGCGCAACACCGAGCTGGAGAGTTTCGAAGAAACCGGCGATGGCATCACCGCGCGGCTGCGCCTGCCCGATGGTCAAGAGGAAACCTGTCAAGCCTGTTACCTCGCCGGTTGCGACGGTGCCCGCTCGCGCGTGCGCAAAACCCTCGACACCGGATTTCCCGGCGGCACCTACCAGCAGATTTTCTACGTGGCCGACGTGCAGGCCAGCGGGCCGGCGCTCAATGGCGAGCTGCACCTGGACCTCGATGAAGCGGACTTTCTCGCGGTGTTTCCCCTCGCCGGCGAAGGTCGCGCGCGGTTGATCGGCACCGTTCGCGACGAACGCGCCGAGCACGTGGAAACCCTGCGATTCGAAGACGTCAGCACCCGCGCCATCGAACACTTGAAAGTGCAGATCGAGCAGGTGAACTGGTTCTCGACCTACCGTGTGCATCATCGGGTGGCCGATCACTTTCGCAGCGGTCGCGCGTTTCTATTGGGCGACGCGGCCCATGTCCACAGCCCGGCGGGCGGCCAGGGCATGAACACCGGCATCGGCGATGCCATCAACCTCGCCTGGAAACTCGCGGCCGTGTTGAGCGGCGGTGCTGCCCCGCATCTGCTCGACACGTATGAAACCGAGCGCATCGCCTTTGCCCGCAAACTGGTCGCCACCACCGACCGGGTTTTCAGTTTTGTCACCGCCGAAGGACGCATGGCGGATTTGTTGCGTACCCGTCTGGCGCCGTTCCTGCTGCCGAAAATGGCTTCGTTCGAGGCCTCCCGGGAATTCCTGTTTCGTACGGTGTCGCAGATCACCCTCAATTATCGTGGAATGCCATTGAGCACCGGCGTCGCCGGGCACGTTCACGGAGGTGACCGCTTGCCGTGGGCACATGATGGTGAAGGGGATAACTTCGGGCCGCTGAAGTGCCCGAACTGGCAGGTGCATGTGTACGGCGACACCAGCGACGAAATGATTGCCTGGTGCAATGAACATCACTTGCCGTTGCATGTGTTTGACTGGCGACCGGCATTTGAAACATCAGGTCTTGGGCGCAACGGGTTTTATTTGTTGCGGCCGGATACCTACGTGGCGGTGGCCGAGTCGTGCTCGGATCCGAAGGTGATCGAACGGTACTTCCGGGATCGCGGGATACGGCCGTATTTTGGGGCCTGAGCGCGCCGCAAATCCTGTAGGAGCAAGCTTGTTCGCGATGAGGCCGGCCCCTCCAGCGTCTCGGGTGACTGGCCCACCGCTTCGCCAGCAAGCTGGCTCCTACAGATTTTGTGTGTTTTTTTAAATTCCGGCCAGGGCCAGGTCCATCGCGAAGTAGGTGAAGATCAAATCCGCCCCCGCCCGTTTGATCGCGCCGAGACTCTCGCGCACCACGCGGTCCTCATCGATGGCCCCGGCCTGTGCGCCGAACTTGATCATCGCGTACTCGCCGCTCACCTGGTACGCCGACAGCGGCAGGCGCGAAACCTCGCGAATGTCGCGGATGATGTCCAGGTACGCGCCGGCCGGCTTGACCATCAGCGCGTCGGCGCCTTCCTGCTCGTCCATCAACGACTCACGCACCGCTTCGCGGCGGTTCATCGGGTTCATTTGATAGCTTTTGCGGTCGCCCTTGAGTGCGCTGCCGCCGGCTTCGCGGAACGGGCCGTAGAGCGCCGAGGCGAATTTGGTCGAATAGGCCATGATCGCGGTCTGGGTGAAACCGGCGGCGTCCAGCGCCCGGCGAATCGCCTGGACCTGCCCGTCCATGGCCGCCGACGGCGCGATCACATCGGCACCGGCACGGGCTGCCGCGACGGCTTGTTTGCCGAGGTTGATCAGGGTCTGGTCGTTATCGACCTCGTGGTTGTGCAACACGCCGCAGTGACCGTGGTCGGTGTATTCGCAGAAGCAGGTGTCGGACATCACGATCATCTCCGGCACCGCGTCCTTGGCGATGCGCGCCATGCGCGAGACCAGGCCATTGTCGCTCCAGGTGTCGCTGCCGCTGCTGTCCAGATGATGGGACACGCCGAAGGTCATCACCGACTTGATCCCCGCACGGGCATAGCGCTCGATCTCGCCGGCCAGTTTCGATTCCGGAATCCGCATCACACCGGGCATGCTTTTGATCGGCACGAAGTCGTCGATTTCTTCCTCGACGAAAATCGGCAGTACCAGATCGTTCAAGCTGAATTCGGTTTCCTGGAACAGGCTGCGCAAGCTCGCATTGCGGCGCAGACGGCGTGGACGTGCTTCGGGGAACTGGCTGGACATGGGTTTTCCTGAAAAATCGGGGGACGAGACGAAAGTCGTAAGGGGGCGAAAGCTTATGCCCAGTTCGCCGCCGGGCACAAACCTCAGCGGAGTAAAAACCGTTACCGCCACAGCAACAATCCCCGCATCCACCACAAAACCCTGTGGGAGCGAGCCTGCTCGCGATGGTGTATCAGCTACATTGATGGTGACTGACACTCCATCGCGAGCAGGCTCGCTCCCACAGGTTTACAGCGTCAGGGTTCCGGAGATACAGGTCACCACGGAACCACCAATCCAGATCTCATCGCCCACCTGATCGACCTGAATGCGCCCGGCCCGTCCCATGGTCAAGCCCTGACTCACCACATAAGACGCCGGCGCCAGCCCTTCGCTGAGCAGCCATTGGGCGATGCCGGCATTCAGGCTGCCGGTGGCGGGATCTTCCGGCATGCCGTCGCCGGAAATGAACGCCCGCACTTCGAACTGTGCGTCATCGCCGTCGCGCTCTGGATGCCACGGCGCAATCACGCCGACCGCGAGGCCAAGCATCTGCGAATGGTCCGGCTGAAGATCCAGCACCTGCTGGCGATCCTCGACCATCACCGCCAGCCAACCCGCGCCGTTATCGACCCACTGCGCCCGCACGATGGCGCCCGGTTCCAGTCGGAGCCCGCGTCGCACGCGCTCCACCAGATCCGCCTGCACCGGCCCGGTCTTGAGCAGTGGCGGTGCGAGAAAGGCCAGTTCCGCGCCTTGCCGGCGCACCCGCACCAGGCCCACGCCGCATTCCTGAATGATCTCCTCGCCCTTGGGCACGCCACCGGCTTCGAGCCAGGCATGGCAGGTGCCCAGGGTCGGGTGACCGGCGAACGGCAACTCGTTCAGGGTGGTGAAAATCCGCACCCGGTAATCGGCCCGAGGGTCCTGCGGGGCGAGGATGAACGTGGTTTCACTGAGATTGGTCCAGGTGGCGAACGCCGCCATGCGCTCATCGCTGAGCTCATCGGCGCCGAACACCACGGCCAACGGATTGCCCTTGAGCGCAACGCGGCTGAAGACATCTACTTGCTTGAAATCGAATGCGTGCATGGCCTGCCTTGGTCTTGGTGGATTCGAAAGGTCTTACTTGGGAATTTCCAGCCCGCGCATCACCGCCGGCCGAGCCAGGAAGCGCTCCAGCACCCGCGTCACGTTCGGGAAATCCTTGATGCCCACCAGATCGCCCGCCTCATAGAAGCCGATCAGGTTGCGCACCCACGGGAATGTCGCGATGTCGGCGATGGTGTAGCGCTCGCCCATGATCCAGTCACGCCCCTGCAAACGTCCATCAAGGACTTTTAACAAACGTTTACTTTCCTCGACATAGCGATCACGAGGGCGTTTGTCTTCGTAGTCCTTGCCGGCGAATTTGTTGAAAAAACCGAGCTGGCCGAACATCGGCCCGATACCACCCATCTGAAACATCAACCACTGGATCGTCTCGTAACGCGCAGCCGATTCCTGGGCCAGCAACTGCCCGCTCTTGTCGGCGAGGTAAATCAGAATCGCCCCGGACTCGAACAACGGCAGCGGCAGGTCGTCCGGCCCGTGGGGGTCGAGGATCGCCGGGATCTTGTTGTTGGGGTTCAGCGACAGAAACTCGGGCGACAGCTGGTCGCTGGTGTCGAAGCCCACGCGATGCGGCTCGTAGGGCAGGCCGATCTCTTCGAGCATGATCGACACCTTGACGCCGTTGGGGGTCGGCAACGAGTAGAGCTGAATCCACTCAGGGTATTGGGCTGGCCATTTTTGAGTGATAGGGAAAGCAGACAGATCGGTCATCGCATGGATCCACGAAGAGATTGAGAGGCACGATCATAGTGTGAGTGGCCGCAGGCTGCGACGTACGGCGTATCGATATTGATGATTACCAAGATCAATGGATTGCAGTCTTCTCCTGCGACCGCCCCGTGTACTGTGTCCATAAATCCGCAACATCCTGTCGATAACCTCTGCTCCAACCCGTTCATGGTTATCGGTACATTGCTGCGCATGCCGCCGGAATCGAACCAAACGGGCCTCAGTGGACTCTGAGTGTTGCCCTTTCGGAAACGGACCGGATCATCGACATGGAAAACACCCGACGCTGGGAGCGCGTGGTGTAAAGGTTTGTCAGCCTTAACCGAATGCGCTGAAGAACCCTTATTCCATGATGAACCTTATGAAATTGGTCCAACGCTTCAAACATCGCGCTTATATTGTGCTGCCCTCCCTGCTGGCAATCAGTGCGCTGTTCCTGTCGCTGGAAGTCCGTGAAAGCCGCGCCCAGCCGGCTGACGGCACCCAGACGCTGGTCTTCCTGCGCCACGCGGAAAAACCCGCCGGCGGCCTCGGCCAGCTCAATTGCCAGGGCCTGAACCGCGCCATCGACCTGGCCACCCTGCTCCCGGAAAAATTCGGCAAGGCCAACTACGTGTTTGCAGCCAACCCGACGCGCAATGTCGAGGAAGGCGAGCTGGATAATTCCTACAGCTACATTCGCCCCCTGATGACCATCAGCCCCAGCGCCATCAAGCTCGGTTTGCCGGTGAACATCAACTTCTCGGCCAATGACACCAGTGACCTGGCCGACGAACTGCTGCATGACAAGTACCACAACTCGGTGATCTACACCGCGTGGTCCCACGGCTACCTGCCCGAGCTGATCAACAAGGTCGCCGGCGAAGCGGTAGGCAAGAAACAGAACATCACCGATGACTGGGAATCCAGCGACTACGACTCGCTGTATGTACTCACCCTGACCTGGCACAACGGCAAGGCCAGCCTGCAGAGCCACAGCTACAAGCAAGGCCTGGATAACGGCCGGGAAACCTGCCCGACATAAGGGCGACCTGTAGGAGCCAGCTTGCTGGCGATGCAGACGCCGCGGTGTTTCGGGAGCACCGCGTTATCGTTCATCGCCAGCAAGCTGGCTCCTACAAGGTTTGGGTTATGGCAGCAGGATGACTTTGTCGCCACGACCCTGATTCACTTCGGCATAACGTTCCAGCCCTTCGGCCAGTGGCGATTCGAACAACCCTTGCGGCAACGGCAACAGGTCCTGGTCGAAGAACCGGCCGAACTGATCGAGCATCGCCGCGCACGCTTGCACGCCGTATAGCAACGAGTTGATCCCCACCACCGAACCGCCCTTGCGATACAGCGCCAGGGCCGGCAATTGCACCTGGCCATCCACCGGCGCGGCGATGATCGCTATGCGACCGAACGCGGCCAACGCGGGGACGGAAGCCGGCAGCCAGAACCCGGTGGTGTCAAAAATCACATCGGCACCGCCGGTGTAGACCGCATTCACCTGCGCGCCCAAGTCCTCGGGTTTATCCAGCTGCAACGTCTGATACCCCTGGGCCTGCAAGTCCTTGACCTGCTCCGGCCGACGCGCCGCCGCCAGCACCTGGGCGCCACGTACCTTGGCCAGCGCCAGCGCAGCACTGCCGACCGCCCCGCCACCGATCACCAATAACCGCGTTTGTGCGTTCACCAGGCTGCGCTCCAGCGCATCCCACGCCGTGGTGTAAGGCACGCCGAGGCTGGCGGCTTGGGCAAAACTCAGGTGCGTCGGTTTGCGCGCCACGCCGTTGGCCGGCAACTTGACGAATTGCGCATGGGAGCCATCGGCGAAAAAGCCCAGCTCACGGCCGGTGCCCCACACTTCCTGACCGATCAGCGCCTGCGGGCCTTCGACAACTACACCCGCAAAATCACGCCCGGGAATGCGCGGCAACGTGGTGTAGGGAAAACGCCCCAGCACATTCTTCACATCGCTGGGATTGAGGCCGGCGGCCTTGATTTGCACCAGCACTTCATCGGCGCCGGGCACGGGGGTCGGAACCTCGACATAGCGCAGGGCCGAAAGGTCGCCGGTTTTGTCGAACTGCAATGCTTTCATGGGAGTGTCCATCCAACAGGGGAAAGGGAATTCAGGAGATCCAGCCAGTGACCAGTTGCCGCCCCATGGGCCACAACTTTTCACCGGCGAGCATGCCCAGCAGGCCCACCAGCGCGATGGCCGGTGGGGCGGGAGAACGAAAATCCAGCGCGCCGTAAAGCAAACCGACGCCCAGACCGATGACCAGCGAGATGAGGTAGCTCATGGCAGACTCCGTGGGCAATTGAGGGATGCCCAAAGTCTAAAGGCCGGCATCCGCGAGCATCGGCCAAGTGCTTCTGAATTCCGGCCAAACCACCCCCAATAACCTGTAGGAGCTAGCTTGCTGGCGATAGCTGACGTGAGGGCGATGCAAAATTTGAGGATGCTATCGCCAGCAAGCTGGCTCCTACAGGTTCGTGCAGAACTGCGAGGGCGCGACACCCAGTTCCCGACGGAACATGTCGCTGAAGCTGCTCGGCGAGTAGCCCAGCTCCCGGGCAATCGCACTGACCGGCGCCCCCTGGATCAGCTCCGCGACTGCAGTCGCCAGTTGCACTTGTCGCCGCCACTCGGCGAAGCCCATGCCCAGACCGTCCTTGAACAGCCGCGCCAGGGTGCGCACGCTGGCCCCGGCGTTTTGCGCGTGTTGTTCGAAGGAAACGTCCAGCGATGGGGCGGCCATGACGGCCTGACACAGGTTCATCAGGCGCCGGTCGGAATCATCCGGCAACGGGATCTTCAGCAGCGAACGCCTGGCTCGCCGCAGTTCCAGCAGTGCCAGCCCGACCAGCGCTTCGTAATACTCCGGCGCGCCGTCGTCGCCCTGCTCCACCAGCCCGACGATGAGTTCACGCAGCAACCCGCCCACTTCGATCACCTGGACCGTGTCGTCCAGCGTCGCCGCCAATGCCGGACGCAGGTAGATGTTGCGCATCTGCAGGTCCGAGACCACGCGAATGCCGTGAGGCACGCCCGGCGGCAACCACACCGCCCGTTGCGGCGGCACCACCAGCGCCTCATGCGGCGTTTCGACCCACATCACGCCGCTCATCGCATACAACAACTGGCCCCAGACATGCTCGTGGGGCTCGATGAACAGCCCGCGCGGATAGGTGCGCGCCAGCGGTTGCACGGGCACATCGGTGTCACTCAGGTCGGGGGGCGCGGCAAGGGCCATGGTCAGCATTCATCGGGGATTTTCAGAAAATCCATGGTAACCAGCCGCAGGCCTTGTCGCCACTGGCTGCAGCCGTCTGACAATCCGAATGAATTTTCCGTACCGCCGACGATCCTTCTATTACTACAGGGAGGAATACGGGCTTTATGAATAACGCAAAACTTTTCGTCATTGAATACACCCTTCATGGCGTCCCAAAGTCTTTCATCATTCGCCTGGACAAAATGGACAATGCGCAGGCTTGGCATTGGGCGAGTTGCGACGCCGGCGTGGGCCGGATCCCGCGCTTTGGAAGGGAGAAAGTGCAAAAGACCAGCAAGCCGATGGCGGAAAAATTCGGCGTGGAAAATGTCACTTGGCGGCCAGCAAGCTGACCACTGTAGGAGCGAGCCTGCTCGCGATGGACGTTAACGATGACGCGCATCTTCTGCTCAAACGCGTCGCTCGTGAGTCCATCGCGAGCAGGCTCGCTCCTACAGTCAGTGTTGAGCGCACTTGCATTCTTTGTGCACGCATTCTTCACCGTGTTCATGGTGTTTGGCGCAGGCCTCACAGCAGTAGTGCTTGCCGTGACGTGCGATCGGATGCTGGCCCAGTTTGCAGTTGCATTTCGGGCAGTCGCAGATGTCTTCACTGTCAATCATGAGTCTGACTCCTCAGGTGGTGGTCGTCGGGGCTTGAAGCTACAACCCGTCTCACCAGTGTAGAAGTTGCCACAGACGACGCAGCCCAAACCTGTAGGAGCGAGGCTTGCCCGCGAAGAACGATAACGCGATGTAACTGTTTAGATCGCGGCATCTGCTTCGCGGGCAAGCCTCGCTCCTACAGGAAAGCGAAAGCGGTCAGGCCTGGCGGGTATTGCTGCGATACATGAACACCAGCGCCAACCCGAGCAACACCATCGCCAGTATCCGGCTGCCGGACAGTTCGATCTGCGGGTTGCCCAGCCAGCCGAAGTTATCGATCAGCATCCCCATGCCCAACTGCCCGACGATCACCGCGACCGTCGCCACCGCCGTACCCACCCGTGGCACCGCCCCCACCATCACCATCATGTACACCACGCCGAACAGCGCGCCGCTGAGCTGCCATTTCGGCACGTCCAGCAGGCTCACGGCATGGGCCGGCTCGAAAAACAGGATCAGCAACCCGGTGCTCACCGCACCCACCACGAACGTCAACAAACTGCTGCGCAGCACACCGACCGTTTCGCCCAGACGCCCATTGATGGCGGCCTGAACACTCAACACCGCACCGGCAGCCACGACCACCGCCAACAAAATAATCAGATTCATCATTAACCCCGCGCAATCAGAACAAGTGCCGCCACAATCAGCAGCAAGGCCAGCCAACGTTCACCGTTGACCTTTTTACGAGTGGCGCCGAACCAGCCGAAGTGGTCGATCAGCACGCTTTTACCGACCTGCCCGGACAGGATCGCGATCATCGTCATCGCAATGCCGATGTACGGCGTGGCCAGGGTCAGCACCACCACGTAGATCGGCCCGAGAAAACCGCCGATCAACTGCCAGCGCGGCAGGTCGCTGAAGGCCGGTCCCTTTTGCGGGCCGCTGAGCAACAGCAGGAAAAACAGGATCGCCGAGCCGACGCCGAAGATGCTCAACGTCGCCCACAAGTGACCGACCTGAACCCCCAGCGGCCCGAGCAGACCGGCCTCCACGGACAGGCCCATACCGGCCAGGATCACCAAAGGCAGCAGCAAAAGCCGCAACCCGGGTTGGGTTGCTGGTGTGACAGCGATATCGATTGAAGAAGATTGCATAACAGAGACCTACCCATTTCCAAATGAACTACACGGTCGCCTGTAGGAGCGAAGCTTGCTCGCGAAGGCGGCGTGTCAGTCGCCGAAGATGACGACTGACACGCCGCCTTCGCGAGCAAGCTTCGCTCCTACAAGGTCTGCGTGCAGGAAGTGAGCGCATTATCGGCTGGCGCTGCTGTGCGATAAATGGGAGCATCCTGACAACACTTTTGCGTAACTCGCACAGCAGGATTCTTCATGCACGGCCTCCACGAATTGGGTTTCAAGGCACTTCGGCTGTTTGTCGCCGTACTCGACCACGGCAGCTTCTCTGAAGTCGCCCGCCGCGAAGGCCTGGCGCCGTCGTCGATTTCCCGGCAGATCCAGTTGATGGAACAGGCGCTGAGCCAGCAATTGCTTTACCGCCATACCCGCGCGGTCACGCCGACGGAAGCCGGACGCTTGCTCGGCGACCATGCGCGATTGGTACTGGTGCAGTTGGAGGAAGCCGAACAGGCGTTGCAGGAACAACAAAGCGAGCCGAGCGGGCTGGTGCGGATCAACGCGCCGGTGGTGTTTGGCCAGCGGCACCTGACGCCCTGGCTGGGGCAACTGTGCGAGCGTTACCCGAAATTGCAGCTGGATATCCAGCAGACCGACAGCTACGTCGCACCGTTACAGGAAGGTGCCGACCTGCTGTTTCGCATCGGCCCGCTGCACGATTCGAGCATGCAGGCGCGGATTCTGGCGCCGCAACGCTTTCAGGTGGCGGCGAGCCCGGCGTACTTGAAACGCCATGGCACACCGTTGCATCCCGAAGACCTCGCGGCGCATCAATGCCTGGCCTACAAAGGCGTGGCCGGCCAGCAACGCTGGTTTTTCCGCCAGGGTCAGCAGGACTGGAGGCCCTACTCGGTGAAGGGACCGATCACCGGCAACCACGCCGACACCCTCACACAGGCCGCCGAACAAGGCCTGGGCCTGGTGATGTTTCCGTCGTGGCTGATTGGTGAAACGGTGCGCAACGGCACGCTGGTGCCGGTGCTGGGGGAATATCAGGTGTCCAACAGCCTTGAGCCGCAACAGATCGCCGTGCTCTGGCCCGGGAGCCGGCGGTTGTCGGTGAAGGTAAGGACGGTGATTGATTTCTATGTCGAATGCTTTGGGGCTGTGCCGTATTGGGACAGGCCGTAACATTGACAGCACAACCTGTAGGAGCCGGCTTGCCGGCGATGGCGGCGCGTCAGTCAACATTGATGGCGCCTGACACACCGCTATCGCCGGCAAGCCGGCTCCTACAAAGGGGTGTTGTGTCAGTCGACATCGATGTTGGCTGACATGTCGCCATCGCCGGCAAGCCGGCTCCTACAAGGTGTGGGGGTCAGATGCGGAACTGGCCGACCAGAGTGCCGAGGCGCTGGCCAAGATCAGCCAGGCTGCGGGACGTCTGGGCGCCGAGTTGGGTTTCGCCGGCCACGTTGTCCACGGCCACCGCGATCTGATGCACGCTGCGGTTGATCTCTTCGGCCACGGCGGTCTGCTCCTCGGCGGCGCTGGCGATCTGCGCGTTCATCGAGTTGATGGTGCCGATCAGTTGAGCCATGGTGTCCAGCGAAGCACCCGCTTCGTTGGCCTGCATGGACGTGCCGTCGCCGGCCTCGCTGGAGCGGCGCATCGCTTCCACCGCCGACTGAGTGCCGGCCTGCAAGCGGTCGATCATGCCCTGGATTTCCTGGGTGCTGATTTGCGTGCGGCTGGCCAGCGCACGGACTTCGTCGGCCACCACCGCAAATCCGCGACCGGCCTCACCGGCACGGGCCGCTTCAATGGCGGCGTTGAGCGCCAACAGGTTGGTCTGCTCGGCAATCGAACGGATCACCCCGAGCACGCTGACAATCGATGACACGTCCTTTTGCAGGCTGTCGAGGGACACGCCGCTGCTGCGAATATCGTCGACCAACGCATGGATCTTGACGATGCTGCCGGCCACCACACGCTTGGCCGTCTGGCCTTCTTCGTCGGTCTGCTGCGCCGCCACTGCGGCGTTTTGTGCACTTTTCGCCACTTCTTGCGCGGCGGCCGACATTTCGTTGATCGCCGTGGCCACCTGATCGGTCTCGTGACGTTGACGCTCCATCGCCTGATCCGAACGCTGGGCCTGATCGGAGACCTGGTTCACCAGCCCGGTCAATTGCGAGGTCATTTCGGTGATCTGGCGCACCAGGCCGTGGATCTTGTCGACGAACCGGTTGAACGAGCCGGCGAGTTGGCCGAGTTCATCCTGGCTGGTGATGGTCAGGCGCCGGGTCAGGTCGCCCTCGCCCGCCGCGATGTCGTCGAGGTTGGCTTTCATCAGGTTCAGCGGACGCAGAATGGTGTTGGCCAGCAGCATGCCGGCGGCGGCAATCAGCAGCAGCACGACGGCGGCGATGCCGATGATGCTCAACAACACGCCTTCCATCCGGTCTTGAACCTTGGCTTCGACCACGGCCACTTGCGCCTCGATACCGTCGAGGTTGACCGAGGTGCCAACCGCCATATCCCACTTCGGCAGGTATTCGGTGTAGCCGAGTTTTGGTACCAGCACCTGAGTGTTGCCAGGCAATGGCGAGCTGTATTGCAGGTAGTGAGTGCCGTCTTTGGCGACTTTCACCAGGTCGCGGTTGACGTAGACGCCGTTCGGGTCGCGGTTGTCCTTGAAGCTCTGGCCCACGCCTTCGGGGCTGTTGGCCTTGAACAGGCGCACGGTGTTGGAGTCGTAGCCGAAGAAGTAGCCTTCCTTGCCGTAGCTGATGCTCGACAGCAATTTGATCACCTGGGCCCGCGCCGCGTCATCGCCGGGGGCGGCGGCCTCGTAGAGCGGTTTGATCGCGGTCATGGCCACGGCGACGTAACTTTGCAGGGTAGCCTTGGCGTCGCTGAGCAGGCGCTGACGCGTCTCCTCGACTTCCTTGCGGGCCTGTTCCTGCAGAACGAACAACGTGGTCAGGCTGATGACCAGCGCAAAGAGCAACACCGGGAGGACGGCAAGGGACAGGACTTTAGCCTTCAGGCTCATGCGCATGACGGTTCACTCTTTTGGTTTTATTGGCGTGGTTAAAGGCTTTAACGGCACGCGCAACCAAAAGTTGAATCAGTGGCCAATGCAATCCCCTCTGTGGGAGCGAGCCTGCTCGCGATGGAGTGTCAGTCGCCATCAATCTGGCTGACAGATCATCGCGAGCAGGCTCGCTCCCACAGGGGATCTTCGTTCAGAGAACCATCGCGGCCACCCAGCCGAACGCCAGCAGCGGCAGGTTGTAATGCAGGAAGGTCGGGACCACGGTGTCCCAGATGTGGTGGTGCTGACCGTCGATGTTCAGGCCGGAGGTCGGGCCGAGCGTCGAGTCGGAAGCAGGCGAACCGGCGTCGCCCAGCGCGCCGGCGGTGCCGACGATGCAGACGATGGCGATCGGGCTGAACCCCAGTTGCACGCACAGCGGCACGAAAATCGCTGCCAGAATCGGCACGGTGGAAAACGACGAACCGATGCCCATGGTCACCAGCAGACCGACCAGCAGCATCAGCAGCGCACCGATGCCTTTACTGTGGCCGATCCACGACGCCGACGCTTCAACCAGCGTCTGCACCTGACCGGTGGCTTTCATCACTTCGGCAAACCCCGAGGCGGCGATCATGATGAAACCGATCATCGCCATCATCTTCATGCCTTCGGTGAACAGGTCATCGGTGTCGCGCCACTTCACGATGCCCGACACCGAGAAGATCAAAAAGCCTGCCAGTGCACCGATAATCATCGAGTCCAGCAACAACTGAATAATGAACGCCGCCGCGATGGCCACACCCGCAACCATCAGGCTCAGCGGGTTGTACTGCACCGCGACCTGCTCGACCTGTTCGATCTTTTCCAGGTCGTAGACACGCTTCTTGCGATAGCTGATAAAGGCTGCCGCAAGCCCCACCACCATGCCCAGCGCCGGAATGCCCATGGCATGGGTGACGTTGATGCCGCTGATATCGACGCCGCTGCGGGCCACGTTGGCCAGCAGGATTTCATTGAGGAAGATGTTGCCGAAGCCCACTGGCAGGAACATGTACGGGGTGATCAGGCCGAAGGTCATGACGCAGGCGATCAACCGCCGATCCAGTTGCAGCTTGGTCAGCACATACAGCAGCGGCGGCACCAGCAACGGAATAAAAGCGATATGTATCGGCAGAATATTCTGTGAAGCGATGGCCACCACCCACAGCAGGCCGATCAGCAGCCACTTCACCGAACCGCCACCGTTGGCGTGCTGGCGGTCAACCATGGCCAGGGCTTTGTCGGCCAGCGCATGGGCCAGGCCGGACTTGGCGATCGCCACCGCAAATGCGCCGAGCAAGGCATAAGACAAGGCCACCGTCGCCCCGCCGCCGAGGCCGCTGTTGAAGGCTTTCAAGGTGGCGTCGATGCCAAGGCCACCGGTCAAACCACCCACCAGCGCGCCGATAATCAGCGCGATCACCACGTGCACGCGGGACAGGCTGAGAATCAGCATGATGCCGACCGCGGCAATTACAGCATTAATCATCGTTACCTCAAGGCAAGCGAAATGAGCCCGGCCGGCAGTCTGCGAAGAGCCGCCAGCGGGATAAGGAATGGGTTTTATTAGAGGGCGCGCACTGTGCCGGACCATCACCGCCTTGTCAAAGCCGCGAGACCCGAACGCAAGCTAGGCCCTCCCTTTCCAAAACGACATCGCCCCCTGTAGGAGCCAGCTTGCCGGCGATGGCGGTGGTTCAGTCCCCCCGTTATTGACTGGACGGACGCCATCGCCAGCAAGCTGGCTCCTACAGGATTCGTGATAATGATTCCATTTCGTCGGACGGCGTAAAGAATGCGGATTTTCGGCCGTTACAGTGCAAAGTCTCAGATATTTATCGAATAAGGACGTCTCCATGTCGCTCAGACAACTTTCCATTCAATGGAAAATCACCCTGCTGGCCGGGCTTTGCCTCGCCGGTATCGTGACCTTGCTGGTAGGTCTTTCGCTGTATCGCATGGAGCACAGTTCCGAGCTGGTGAAAGCCTCGAGCATGGAGATGCTCACTGAAGCCGCCCAGGCCCGGATCGAGTCCCAGGGCGAAAACCAGGCGCTGAACATTCGCCAGCAGTTCATGGATGCCTATCAATATGGCCACGGCTTCTCGCGTCAGGTGTTGTTCCTGCGCGATCAGGCCGAAAAGCGCTTTCTCGATGCCTTCGACCTGCGTGAAGACCTGACCCGCCAGGTCAAGTCTGCGTTGCAAGCCAACCCGGAATTGCTCGGCCTGTCGCTGGTGTTCGAAGCCAATGCGCTGGACGGCAAGGATGAACTGTTTGCCGGCCAGGCTGAGCTGGGCAGCAACGACAAGGGCCGTTTCGCGCTGTACTGGTCGCAACCGACCCCCGGCAAGGTGACGTCGATGGCGCTGCCCGAAACTGACATGGCCGACACCAGCACCGGCCCCAGCGGCGAACCCGCCAACGCCTGGTTCACCTGCCCGCGCACCTCGCTCAAGCCCTGCGTGATCGAACCCTACTTCTATGTGATCGACGGCCAGAACGTGCTGATGACCAGCATCGTGTTCCCGCTGATGGTCAATGGCAAAGTCATCGCCTCGCTGTCGGTGGACATCAACCTCAACAGCCTGCAAGCAGTCAGCCAGGGCGCGAGCAAGAAGCTTTATGACGGCCAGACCAACGTCAGCATCATCAGCCCGGCCGGTTTGCTCGCCGGCTACAGCCCGGACGCCAGCAAACTCGCCCAGCGCCTGGACGCTGTGGATAAAACCAACGGCACCGAACTGATCCGCCTGCTCGCCGCCAGCAACAAAACCGCCAGCCTGCACAGCAACCAGCAGTTGAAAGTGCTGTCGCCGTTCCAGCCGATCCCCGACGGCAAATCGTGGGGCGTGTTGCTCGATGTGCCGGAAAAAGTCCTGGTCGGCCCCGCCGAAACCCTGAAAAAACAACTCGATGAAAGCAATACCGCCGGCACACTGGTCGAACTCGGCCTCGGCGTGCTGGCCGCGTTGATCGGCCTGTTGCTGGTGTGGCTGATGGCGCGCAGCGTGACCAAACCGATCCTCGGCGTGGCGCACATGCTCGAAGACATCGCCAGCGGCGAAGGCGATCTGACCCGGCGTCTGGCCTATGACAAAAAGGATGAACTGGGCCAGTTGGCCGGCTGGTTCAACCGCTTTCTCGACAAGTTGCAACCGATCATCGCCGAGGTGAAACGCTCGGTTCAGGACGCACGCAGCACGGCGGACCAGTCTTCTGCCATCGCCACGCAGACCAGCGCCGGCATGGAACAGCAATACCGTCAGGTCGATCAGGTGGCGACCGCTTCCCACGAAATGAGCGCCACCGCCCAGGACGTTGCCCGCAGCGCGGCACAAGCGGCACAAGCAGCGCGCGATGCCGATCACGCCACCCGCCGTGGCTTGACCGTGATCGACCAGACCACCACCAGCATCGACAACCTCGCCGCCGACATGAGCGCAGCGATGGTGCAGGTCGAAGGTTTGGCGGCCAACAGCGAGAAAATCGGCTCGGTACTGGAAGTGATCCGCGCCATCGCCGAGCAGACCAACCTGCTGGCCCTCAACGCCGCCATCGAAGCGGCCCGTGCCGGTGAGGCCGGACGCGGTTTTGCGGTGGTCGCCGACGAAGTGCGCAACCTGGCGCGGCGTACGCAGGAGTCGGTTGAAGAAACCCGTCTGGTGATCGAACAGTTGCAGAACGGCACGCAGGATGTGGTGGGGTCGATGAACAACAGCCATCGCCAGGCTCAGGGCAGTGTCGAGCAGGTCAGCCAGGCCGTCACGGCGTTGCGCCAGATCGGCGACGCAGTGACGGTGATCAGCGACATGAACCTGCAGATTGCCTCGGCGGCGGAAGAGCAAAGCGCGGTGGCGGAAGAGATCAACAACAACGTGGCGACGATCCGGGACGTAACCGAGTCGCTGTCGGGGCAGGCGAATGAATCGGCGCGGGTGAGCCAGTCGCTTAACAGCCTGGCGAATCAGCAACAGAGCCTGATGGATCAATTCCGCGTCTGACTGACAACACACCCCTTGTAGGAGCCGGCTTGCCGGCGATGGCGATTTTGAAG
>NZ_JAGYGF010000051.1:0-47193 GCF_019947305.1 Pseudomonas sp. BF-RE-21
TTTCAAGGACGCCATCGCCGGCAAGCCGGCTCCTACAGGTTTGCGTTCTCGCCTGCGATTTGGGTGTGTTCAGCCGGTTTTTCGAGACTGGCACAGACACACAAACGCTTGGCAGCCACAGCAATTCCCCCCTTCTGCCAGCGAGGCAGAATCGAACTGCAAAAATCTGCCAATGCACTTGCGATTTGCACGAACAATAATTCAGGGAGTTCCCCCTAATGCGAGCCACCAGGATCACCGTACAGTCAGCGCTGAGTCTCAGCCTGCTGGTACTGGGTTTGAACAATGCCAGCGCGGATCTGCCCGCTGACACGATCGGCCAGACTGTTCTGGCATTTCCGCCGGAAGTTCATCGGGCCTTTATCGTCGACGTCGAATTCGAAAGTTTCGTGGCGGGCCGTGTCACCGTGGTCGACCCCGATAAAAAGCGCGTGCTCGGCATGGTGCCGACTGGTTTTGCTGCGCCCTCGACGCTCAGCCACGATCAGAAAACCCTCTACAGCGCCGACATCTGGTATTCGCGCGGCACCCGTGGCACCCGCACCGACGTGCTGACCGCGTGGGACAGCTCGACCTTGTCGCCGGCCTGGGAAGTGCTGATTCCGAACAAGCGCGCCGAGTCGCTGACCCAACGCTACGGCTTGAAGACCAGCGGTGATGACCGCTTCGTCTACGTCTACAACTTCACCCCGTCGACCTCGGTGACCGTGGTCGACACCCAGGCCAAAGCCGTCACCGCCGAACTGGCGATTCCCGGTTGCGTGCTCAACTACCCGATCGGCAATCGCCGCTTCGCCTCGCTGTGCGGCGACGGCAGTTTGCAAGTGATCACGCTGAACGATCAGGGCCAGGAAACCGCACGCAGCCGCACGCCATTCTTTGACCCGAACGCGGAAAAACTGGTGGAACGCGCGGTGAACGTCGGCGACACCTATTACTTCACCACCACCACGGGCACCGTGCGCCCGGTGGATTTCTCGGCCGACGCACCGAAAATCCTGCCGTCCTGGTCGCTGACCAGCGACGAGGAAAAGAAGGCCGGCTGGGCACCGGGCGGCTGGCAGCTGATGGCCGTCGCGCCGAAGCTGAACCGCTTGTACGTGCTGATGCACGACGCGCACGAACCGATGAAGTGGGAAGACCCAAGCCCGCTGATCTGGGCGTTTGATCTGAAAACCCACAAGAAGGTCGCCACGCTGGAGGCACCGGTTCCGGTGTGGAGCATGCAGGCCACCGGCGACGACAAGCCGCTGCTGCTGGGCGCCGACGTTGCAGGCGGTTTGCAGATCTTCGACCTGAAGACCAACACGCTCACCGGCAGCATGGCAAAGGTCGCGAAAACCGCGACTCAGGTCATGAGCTACTAACCGAGGTTCGGCCATGCACTTAGATCCGATCTTCATCATTGCCAGCGCCCTCGCCATCGCGGTGTTGCTGGCCAGTGCCGCGACCCACAAGGTGCGCGCACCGGCACGTTTTGCCCGGCAACTGGCGGACTACCAATTGCTGCCCGACGTGGCCGTACGCCCCGTCGCACGCGTCATTCCGGTGGTTGAACTGGCCATCGCCTTTGCGCTGCTGGTGCCGGTCAGCCGTGCCTGGGCAGCGTTGGGCGCCGCCAGCCTGATCGCACTGTATGCCGCGGCCATTGGCATCAACCTGTGGCGCGGCCGTCGCGATATCGACTGCGGCTGTGCCGGCCCGGACCAGGCCCAACCGCTGCGCCCGTTTCTGCTGCTGCGCAACAGCGCGCTGGTGGCGCTGGCGTTGCTGGCCAGCGTCTCGCCGGTGGTTCGTGACCTGGGTTTTTTCGACGGCTTCGTGACTGTCGCCGCCAGCGCCGTCGCGCTGCTGATTTACGCCGCAGCCGATGGCTTGCTGGCGAACTCCCCTCTTCTGCTCAAACTGATTGGTAGGTGATCAATGGAAGGCTTAATCGTTTCCAACGTTCTGCTCTGGGTACTGCTGGTGGCCGTGGCGTTTGCCGTCATGGGCCTGGTCCGGCAGATTGGTGTGCTGCACGGCCGTCTGGCCCCGGCCGGTGCGTTGATGATGGACAAAGGCGTGGCGGTCAACGAAGCCGCGCCACAGGTCACCGCTTCCGACCGCAAAGGGCGCCCGGTCAACTTCGGCTATGCCGGCGAGAAATCGCAACTGCTGTTCTTCCTCTCGCCAACCTGCCCGATCTGCAAGTCGCTGCTGCCGGCGATCAAATCCATCGCCAAGGAACAGGCCGATCGCCTCGACGTGGTGTTTATCAGCGATGGCGACATGGACGCCCAGCAAAAGCTGATCACCGAACACAAACTGGAAGACGCCACTTATGTGGTCGGGCCTGAAGTGGGCATGACCTACCAGATCGGCAAGCTGCCGTACGCCGCGCTGATCGACAAGAGCGGCACCCTGCGCGCCAAAGGCCTGGTCAATTCCCGCGAGCACCTGGACAGCCTGTTCGAAGTCGAGCACCTGAAAAGCGCGACGCTGCAGGAATACCTCAACAGCCAGCCGCATGCACACGACCACAGCCACGGCCATAGCCACTGATAAGGCAGGAGACTTTCATGAAACTGCTGGATCTGTTGTTTGAGCGTTCGACTCGTCGTGTTGCCGACACCACTTCGCGACGCAAACTGCTGTCGCGCATGGGTTCTCTGATGGTTGCCGGCGCCGCGTTGCCGCTGCTGTTGCCGCTGGATCGCACCAGCAAAGCCCTGGCCGCCGATAACCCGAAAGCCGGTGACCCGGGTGATCCGAACACCTGCGACTACTGGCGCTACTGCTCCATCGATGGCTTTTTGTGCAGCTGCTGCGGAGGATCGGTGACGTCCTGTCCGCCAGGCACGGAAGTGTCGCAAGTGACCTGGATCGGCACCTGCCGCAACCCGGCCGACGGCAAGGATTACATCATTTCGTACAACGACTGCTGCGGTAAGCAGAGCTGTGCGCAGTGCGCCTGCACCCGTAACGACAGTGAAGAACCGGCCTATCGCCCGTTCAACAACAACGATGTGAACTGGTGCCTGGCCGCCAAATCGCACATCTACCACTGCACCGTTTCGATCATTCGTGGCGTCGCGGTTTAACGCTTGATTGCGGTTGGCTATTTGTAGGAGCCGGCTTGCTGCGGGCGGCGTTCCGACGATGGCGTCTCTGAAAACGCTATCGCCAGCAAGCTGGCTCCTACAGGTCCGTTTTTCTCCTGCACAGGTGGAGGTGCTGCTTATGGGTAGGTTGCTCATCCTCGGTCTTGTCTGCGCCATGACCGCCCCGCTCGTTCATGCCAGGGCCATCCCGGACCCGGCGCAACGGCATGCGCCGGGCAATGAAGCCCTGCAAAAACCGATTGCCCAGGCCGGCTACAGCGTTGGCGTGAATTACCAATTGCAATGCGCCGGTTGTCACTTGGGCAATGGCATGGGTTCTGCCGCGAATGACACGCCCCGGATGGCGGGGTTTGTCGGCAACTTTCTGAAAGTGCCGGGCGGCCGCGAGTTTCTCGTGCGCGTGCCGGGCATGTCGCAGTCCGCGCTGGACAACGCGCAACTGGCCGACCTGCTCAACTGGTTGATCCGTGCCGACGGGATGGCGGGCAAAAGCACGCCAGCTGACTATCAGCCTTACAGCGCCGACGAAGTGGCGGCACTGCGCGCAGAAACCATGCTCAACCTCCCCGGCACCCGCGCCGGCCTGATCCAGCAAATGCGTGCGCAAGGCATCGCAATTGAAGACGGGATGAACAACTGACAACGGCTTGAAGCAAAGCCGTCATTGCAAAAACGGGGGCCCGTTCCCCCGCCCTTCCGCGACGCCAACTCTCCTCTGCGATAACAAGACGACCTTGCGGCAAACGCCGTGCAGGCGTCTCTCCGTGGTTTGCCCGGCACCTTGTGTCCGAGTGCATTTTTATATATGGATGTTGTCTGAATCCGTAGCTATAGAATGAATGTGTGCACAGTGGTGCTAAAGTGACAGCACCTGTCTTCGTCTCACCGGATTTACGCATTTGAGGGTGCAAACCTGTCACAAGTATGAGCAGCTTGTCGGTGACGCTGAGGCTCTCAAAATGAGGGCTGTGTTGACCTGAATCTCGTCATTACCGAGCGCAAGGGAAAGCAAATGAGGTCTAAAGATGATATTTGAGCCTAACAGTACCCGTTCCGTTCTCCAGCGAAGAAGCAGTACCAGTATCGTTGTTCAGGCCGGTCTCGATTGCGTTGCGGTAACCGGTGTTGCGTGGTTCTTGATCAATTATCACATAGGCTTCATCTCGCAAGACTACGTCATCATGCTCCTGCTGCTGCTTGGCGCGCTGGCCGTCGTGTACGACCACTATGCCATTTACCGCAGCAATGTCGGGTTCACTGTCAAAGCCTTCAAGCTTCTGAAGGCATGGACCGCGACCTTTGGTTTTCTCGTTGCCATGGCTTTCCTGACCAAAACCAGCGAACGGTATTCGCGGCTATTGGTTGGGGAGTTATTTGTTCTTGGCTATTTCGCCCAGTTGTTTTTGCACCTCGCCTCACGGGAAATGCAGAAGAAATTCCTGGCCCACCCGACGCAACTGGAAAACTCGCTGATCATTGGCTCGGGCGAGTTGGCGAGCTACCTCCACAAGAAAATCAGTAACAACCCCTGGCTCGGTGAACGCATCGTTGGCTGTGTGTTGATTGGCGCGGACGATGACTGGGCAAAGGAAGGCGTGGAAGGCGCACCACGCCTGTCGATACTGGGCAATATCTCTGATCTTGATGAGTTGGTTGTCAAACACGCCATTCGTACCGTCTATTTTGTGACCCCAGTGGGTGGTTCCGAAGTTATTCAGAAGGTTTATTTAAGCCTGTTCGACAAACACGTCAGGGTTAACTGGGTGCCTGACATTTTCGCCTTGAAGTTGATCAACCACAGTGTTCGCGAGATTGCCGGCATTCCCGTGCTGACCTTGTCCGAAACTCCGCTGATGGGGATGCGACTGTTTCTGAAGAATCTCGAAGACAAGGTCGGCGCTTTTCTGATCCTGCTTTTTGCGGCGCCAGTGCTGGCGTTAGTTGCCCTTGCGATCAAGATCGATAGCCCCGGCCCCGTGTTCTTTCGTCAGCAACGCATGGGGTGGAGCGGCGAAGTTTTCAGTATCTGGAAGTTCAGAAGCATGGTGGTCCATCAGCCGTCGGACGGCACCGTCAAGCAGGCACAAAAGAATGATCCACGCGTGACCAGGGTGGGCGCCTTTATTCGCAAAACCAGCCTCGATGAGCTGCCGCAATTGTTCAACGTGTTGATGGGCGAAATGTCGCTGGTGGGGCCTCGCCCGCACGCGATTCAACACGACGTGCAGTACTCGCCCGATGTCTCGGGCTACTTTGCGCGACATAACATTAAACCGGGTATCACCGGGCTGGCGCAGGTGCGGGGCCTTCGCGGTGAAACGAAAGATGTAGAACAAATGATTCGCCGGGTTGACTCAGACATCGAGTACATCAACAACTGGTCGCTCTGGCTCGACTTCATCATTCTTTTACGGACGGTATCTGCCTTCTCCGGCAAACAGGCCTATTAATCCGTGGTGAAACTGTAGGAGCAGCACGATGACGGAAACAGGTCCAGCGTGCGCTCGACCTCATCGGGGTCGATAGTAAAACCATTACCCGCGGGAGTACCGACGACAAAACCAAAGTGTTGATGGTCACGATCGGTCAGGTACTTGAAATAGCAGATGAAACGCTCAGGAGGTTGCAACACCAGCAGCGAACCACCCGGCGGCAATACATTAACCCCATGGATCAATTGACTGCCCTCGACCCCTATCACGGTCCTTGCACCGGCACAGGTCGCGACAATGGTCGCAACATCGCACAGCGCCGGGTCGAGAATGCGAAAACCCCGACGATCACGCAGACGCTCAGCCAACTCCATTTCGTTACGCAACAAGCGTAAATCGCCGCGACCACCTCTCAGGATAAACACGCCTGGATGAGCGCTCGTGTTGACGTGAGACAGCAACTTTTCGCCCATTGCACGGAAGCGCAGATGCTTGTGGCGATTTTGACTTATGTCGTCAAAGATCACGAGTTCACGAAAAAACGCATTACGTAAACGAACCGGCTTCATGCCAAGCCAGTCCTCATAACCGGAGGTGTGAAGGATGCCGTTCCTGGTGGTGGAAACAATGTTGGCGGAGGGAGCCGTGGTCACTGGAACGCCTTCGTTGCAGGCCAGTGAATAGGTCAGGCAATCGTCCGTCAGCCAACTGCCAAACCACTTGTTGCCCCCCGCCGTGCAATACAACGCGCCGCGCTCGATTTCGTTTTCGACGCGAACCCCCGGCAGCCGGCCAACGCCAGGCGTCAACCAGGATTTGGCGCTTCCTTTGTAGAGCGCGCCATCGATCATCCAGACATCTTTGAGCAAATAACCCCGGGTCGGTCCATGTTCAACACGACCGATGCCTTCCATTGTGCGACGAGGATGTTCATGGGGATAAAAAAGTTGCTCTTCCCATCCCGTCACACGTTCAAGTTGATTGGGAAGAAAGAAGGCGGGTTGAGCAAACGCGACTTCACCCGGCGCAATATCCCAGGTTTTCACCGCCATACTTTGCAGCGTTAATGCTGGTTTCCGGGCAAGGCGTGTTTTAAAGAGGTGTTTATAAGCCGCCAGGCTCCACTTCGCCGGGCCGCTACTTGCCAACGCGCTGAATTCCGACATAGACACCCCCGGCGCAATATGATTACACAGTATTTACAGCCAACTATTTTTCAATATCTCAAGTGCAGAGCACAGTTTGCAGAATGGGCGGCGACTTCAAATGAGCGTAGCGACTACGCAAGTTATCGAGCAGCGTGGCGTCCGGCGCCCTGGAACAATGGAGATACAGTTTGGATAGTCCCCCAAAGCCCATTTCACGATATCGATTTGCAACTTCTTCATCACTTGGCCCGTCGGGTATTCCAAGATGAAGTGTCAGATGTTTGCCTTCTACAGCAAAAAGCGGTGTCTCCCACAGAAACTGCGCAGCGCCGGTCCTGGGCAGCCGAACAAACACGTAGCCATGGTTTCCCAGCGTATCGACATCGCCGCCGCGCCTTCTTTTCCACTCAAGAAGCCCGTCGTCCGGACGTGCCAGACACGTCCCGATATCGTAGTAATCAAATCCGTTTTCTATTGCCCACTCAAGCGCCATGAACGTGGTGATGGAATTGACTTCACGTAATATCCTGGCATCTGAAAACACCTCGTCAGGGTAGCCAAAACGCACGGTGCTCCAATAGCGCTTGCCCGCGCGAGTGACGACGCACCCCAGATGGCAGGCAACAACCTGGTCTTCCAACACCACCAGATCGAGGCGTCCGGCTCTTTTAGCCACCCGTTGAACTTCATGTGATGCAATTTGCGAGGCGGCTGCGCCATGACGAGCCCTGGCGTAGGGTTGAAGCATTTCCCGATCCGCCGTTTCAATCTCATCATCGTTCAATGCTTGCTTCATGCCGTAGCGCAACCGGTTCTTGCGTAGATTGCGCCGTAACTCGGTGTTGTATCGCGCCGTAATCTCATCAATGGATCTGCGCAGTGGCACGACAGCACTCAGGTATTGCGGCACATACAATGCACCCCAGGTCGGCATGTCACTGACAACGACCGTGCGGTCTGATTTCGACAGGTTATCAACCCCCTGAGTCTCAGCCCCCAGGAGCACCTTCACAAATTCCCGCTGGGATTTTCTGCCCACATAAAGAATGTCGTAGCGGCTGTCTTCCCGCAGTTTGAACCTGGCGATTTCCCAGCGCCAAACACAGGCGCGCGCGGCTATGTCACGTAACCAGGCGAGCGCTTTTCTTAGCTCAAATCGCATGGAAGGCGACATTAACTTGTGTATCAGTTTTGATATATATGCGTTCATTTGCTTATTAGCACACATCAAGAAGCGTTCATTTGAGTTTTCAAACCAATAGATCAAACACTCGAAATGAGAGTCGATAGCTCACCACGCTTTTCAAAATATGCGGCAAACCATAACTACCAATATGATGTGCGCTGTTTTTTGAATGTACGTCCAGCTGTCTTTCTTGCGAGAAACTCGCCATTCACTCTCTGTAATCAAGATTTTCTGACGTCATTTATTCGTCTCCAACCTTAACAAAAAAACGCTCCAACTCATCCACCGAGTCGGTAATACAAGGGTGAGTAAAGATGCTGGCGCAGAGTTTTGCAAGATATTTCAGACGTGCTTTTCAGGCAGCCCGAACATTAAAACTGACGTCAAATTCCTGTTACGTCAGGAACTTCGACAAATGAGTGTGCGTAACAAAAACTTTGGGTTACCCACGATATAGCGAGTGAATAAACGCTTGGGCTCACTGAGCAGCCTGAACACCCACTCGCAACCGAGGCGACGCACCCATTGCGGAGCACGCGTCACCTTGCCGCCGAGAAAATCCAGGATCGCCCCACCGCATACCACCAGGCATGGCACGCCACTGGCGGCCAGTCTCGCGGCAACGACTTCCTGCTTGGGCATGCCCATCCCCAGCACCACCAGTTCCGGCAGTGACTGACGGGCAAGGTTGACGTAATCATCCACCCCTGCAAAACCATGGTGAGCAGAGACGACATTGACCGCAAACACCGCTTCGCAATGCCGCACCGCGTTGGCCAGAAAGGTCTCTTCAGTCCCCCAGAACGCCACGCGCCGGCCCTTGTAGGCGGCCAGTAATTTGGGGATGAAATCGGTGCCGTTCATATTCAGCCCCGGTTCGAGACCGAGTCGGCGATACAGGATGGCCATGCCGGAGCCATCCCGTAACAACACGTCAGCCGCCGACAGCGCGTCGTAATAAGCGGGGTTGGCCGTCACCAGGTTCATGGCATGGGCATTGACGAATCCAAGCACTGTCGTCCCCTCGGACCGGGACAATGCATCAATCAATTGTTGTTCGTCGCCAGCATCGCGAACCACCCTGAGTTTGCGCAGGATGGTTTGCCAGTTGTGCTGCCAGGATAAGGGGCTCATCAGGTGTCATCTCGCTTCGAACGCACCCAGTCGACCTGGCGCTTGAGCACAAAACCAACGTACAGCGGGATTTTCTTCAACGCGTAGAACGGCGCATACAACAAGGCTGAAAACGCGATGATCCCGCGACCGAACCGACTCCATGCCAGCAAGGCAGTCACGCCCAACAGTGCGAGCCCGAAAGACGCGATCAAGGCTGGCGTCAACGCGCCGCCGAGCAACACCACCAGCCATGAGAGGCTGAAGGCGACCACCAGCAGCAACGTCAGCAAGGCCAGCGGCGGGACCAGTAAATCCGCGGTCATTGCCAGAAGGTTCAAGTTGCCTTTGCGGATAGCCTCTAACAGCAACCTTGGCGCATCACTGAGGATGACCCCGAGATGACCATGTTCCCAGCGTGTGCGCTGGATGCTCAGGCCTTCGTCGCTGCGCGGAAAATCACTGCTGACCAACGCATCGGGGCAAAACAGGGGCGGTTTGCCGCTTCGGCAGAAATCCAGGCCCATCTTCAAATCTTCGACGATGTGGCCACTGGCTAATTCGATCAACGCCAGATCCCGCCAGGCGAACGCCATTCCCGAGCCCATCAACGAACAAGGCAACCCCAGTCGGGCCCACCCCTGCGCTCGCACCTGATTTTTCACGCACCAGGCGAATTCGGCAATTTGCACTTTCAACCCGGAGCCTGCAGGCGCATGCATCAAGTACAGGGCCTGTGTTGGACGCCCGGAGTCGATGCAGCACAGTGCCAAACGCTCAATCGAGCCTTCACCCACCCGCGAATCGGCATCGACAACAATCATCACGTCCGGTGCATCGCTGGTCAGGTAACGCACCCCGAAGTCCAGTGCATACCCCTTGCCTCGCTGCTGAGCATTGCTGCGTTCCACCACCTCGGCACCCGCGGCGCGGGCCAGCGCGGCCGTGTCGTCAGTACAGTTGTCCGCAACAACCACCAGGCGATCGCCCGCCAACAGTTGCGGCAGAATGCTGTTCAACGTCGCGACGATCAGCGAGGACTCATTGTGAGCCGGCACCAGCACCGCCACCCTCGGTCGCGACCCTTGCGCGGGTGCAAGCGGTCGCACCGGCAGGCTGGCCAGCAGCACCTGCACGAACAACACCCACACCGGCAGGACGATGAGTATCAGCAGTGCACTGAACAGCCAACCCAGTAACGTGATCATGCGTGCGCCTTGAACAATTCAGCCAGCTTGGCTGCTTCGGTATCGATATCGTGCCGCTCCAGCACCCGCTGATACGCGGCATCGCCCATCCGCTGCAACACCTCGACAGGTTGCGCGAGGCAGTCGGCCAGCGCCACCGCCAACTCATCCACGGCACCTGCGGGAAACAACCAGCCGTTCTCGCCCTGACGCACCAGTTCGGGAATGCCCGCCACGTAGGTCGTCAGCACGGGCCGGCGCAAGGCCATGGCTTCCATGATGACCACCGGCAAGCCCTCGCCGAAGCTCGGCAACACCAGGGCCCGCGCCGCCAGGATTTGCGCCCGCACCTGATCGCTGCTGATCCAGCCGGTAATGCGCACCTGCGCCTGCAAGCCGTGCCGCGCAATCAGGGTTTCGATCTCTGCACGCATCTCCCCGTCGCCGGCCAGTACGATCTCGAACGCCACGCCTTGCGCCGCCAGTTTTCGCGCCGCCTCAAGCAACAACAGTTGCCCCTTCTGCTCGCACAAGCGCCCCACGCACACCAACCGCGGCACGGACGGCACAGCGACAGCCGGCACCTCATGAAACGCCCGCTCCAGGCCGCAGTGAACCACCTTGACCTTTTCCCAATGCGCATGCTCCACCCAGCGAAACAACTGGCTGCGCCCATAGGAACTGATCGCTGCGACAAACGCCGCGCGCCGGACTTTCTCGCCCAGATGGATAAATTGTGGTTTGTCGAACTCTTCCGGGCCGTGCACGGTAAAGCTGTACGCAGGCCCGCCGAGCGCATGGGCCAACATCACCACCTCGGTTGAATTGGTGCCGAAATGCGCATGCACATGCCTGGCGCCGAACACTTGCAACCAGGACAACAACCGGCACGCCTCGAACAAATAGATCACATGGTACGGCCACGGCCGATCGGCACGCAGCCCCATGCGCAACGCCAGCCACAGCGTCGAAAAAAAGCGTCGCGGCTGAGCGCGCAGCACTTGCAGCACCGGCCCTGCCAGCGCTTTGACTCCGCCCTGCAACACATAGTGGGTCTGGGCTTGTTCGGACACGTCCTCGGCATCCACCAACTGCGCATCCCAGCCGCGCAGGGCAATGCGCTGCACTTCAAAGCCCTGACGCTCCAATGCCAGAATCTCGCGACGAATGAAGCTATGGCTGACTTTGGGGTATTGATTGATGAAGTAAGCGATACGCATAAGCACCAAGCTTGGCTGTCGTTGCGGTGAATGATTACAGCGGGGCATCCCACAGTAGTTCAGTGGCCTGGAACGTCAATCAGCCCCACGCGGGTCGCTATAACTGCCAATCAACACGTCATCTATCTTTTTGAACGTGTCCTCCAGCAACTCATAACGCCTGCGGTACATGGCGCGTTTTTTCGACGCGATACTCTCAAGCGGTTTGCTCGACGGGGCCATGGGGATTTCAAAGAAGTCTTCCCGCGCTGACGGCGTCGCGCCATGTTCCAGCCAGATCACATCGTAATTGGCCGCCAGGTCCTGGGTTTTTTCAGCACCAAAATAGGCGTGCCGGTGATGACGGAACCCGTCGCTTACTGCGTAGATCCTTTCAACGCCAATCCGGGTCGCGATGTATTTAATGACTTCAATCAGAAAGCTTCGTGGCCGAAGACCTTCGAAACTTTTTGTCAGCTCCCGGTAAATGTCCAGGGAGCGTTCGCTCTCTACCCCTTTGTGAATCCCTTGCACGGCACCGATGAAAATACACAGCTCACCCTCGGTGCAACACAAGGTGAACGCAATCGATGCAATGCGTAAATCACCCTGAAACAGGTTCAATACCAGCTCGCCTTCACGCATAAACCAAATGGGTCGATCCAGCACCAGGGAACAATCGGCAGCGAAGCCCGACAAGTCACTCAACACCAGACTTTCACTTCGACCAAACAGCAATAGCTGCGGACAGCTTTTCGTCACCACCTCATAGTGCGAGGCCAACACACTCAGTCGGTCCTGAGGGTTCCAGCTTTTGCTGATGTAGGGCCAATGAACGACCCCCACACAATCCCCGCCCAACTTCGCAAAACCGGCGCTGCCCAAAGCGTTCGACATGCGCCCGGTGAACAGCTTGAGGTCAGCCCAGTTCTTTGCCACTAAAATCATTAATTCGAGCTTGTTTTTCACGGCTCTCAATGAATAACCAGCATGCAAAGAAAACGCGTTTTTCAGCAGTTGCCAGTTATTCATTTAAGTCTCACTTGTATTCGATCAACGCGGACTTGCGAGCGCCGAACCTGTTCAAAAGAAACTTCAATTGCCCCAGCATCTCGGGAAATTTTCCCAGCACCAGAAAGAATGCCTGCAACCAGTTTTCCCGCGCGGATCCCGAACCCCGACGGGCCAGGCGCACGACCTGCAATGGGTAGACCAGCAACAACAGCAGGCCAGCCCCTCCCAGCACCAGGCTGGCGAGAACAGTTGCCAGCGGAATGCCCAGGCCCCAGAACCACGCGCGGCGTGACTCACGCAGCCAATGCTGCTCGGGGGCCGCCCCATGCAAATAAGCACCTTCGGCAAAAGCGTAGCCGCCGCGCAGGGTTCGCTTCCACCATTGGCCGAACCGGGTCATGGTCGCATCGTGCAGGGTCATTTCCTCAGGCAGCCGCCAGACCTTCCAGCCCTTGGCACGCAGCCGCACACACAACTCGGGCTCTTCCCCGGCAATCAGATCCGGGCGAAACCCCGACACATCGGCGAAGGCGTCAGCCCGCATCAACGCATCGCCCCCGCAGGCCTTGGCCTCGCCTATCGGCGTGTCCCATTCGAGATCGCACAACAGGTTGTAAATCGAATGCTGAGGAAAGCGTTCACGGCGCCGCCCACACACCACCGCCACCTCAGGGTGCGCATCCAGAAAGGCTTGCGCCTTTGGCAGCCAGCCGCCGACGACCTCGCAATCACCATCGACGAACTGCACATGACGCAGCGAAGGCAACACGCGTTGCACGCTGGCAAATCCTTCATTGCGCGCGCGTGCAGCGGTAAAGGGGATGCTCATATCCAGCTCGACCACCTCGACGCCAAGCGCCTGCGCCATTGGCACCGAACCATCGGTTGAGCCGGAGTCGACATAAACGACCTGCTGCGCGGCATCAACCAGCGACGCCAGGCAACGCTGCAACCGCTGGCCTTCATTACGACCGATCACAACGACACCCATGCCGGTAGTCATGACGTTCACTCAGCGCCGCCATCGAAACAGGCCTTCGGATAACTCATGAGTATTCCTCTGTTTCTACTGACTTCCTTTTCTTGATGGTCGCGGGCACACCCACGGCCACCGAGTCGTCGGGTACGTCGGTCAGTACCACGGCGTTGGCGCCGATCACGACATTGTTACCAATGCGGATGTTGCCCAATACCTTGGCCCCGGTGCCGATATCCACATTATTGCCAATCACCGGGGCAATCGGCTCGTTCACATTCTTCAGGCCCACGACGACGCCATTGCGGATCCGGCAATCATCGCCAAACTGCGCATAACCACTGATCACAATGCCGCCGAAATGATCGATGACGAAGTTGCGCCCGACCACGACTTCACAGGGCAACTCGATGCCCGTCATGATCTGCACCAGTTTGAAGAGCACTTTATAGATAAAGGAGAGCAATTTACGCAGCAGTGCCGGGCGCACACCGTAGCGCCAGCGCCCGAAGCGATAAACCAGCATGACCCAGAATCCCTGAGCGCCCCAATCACCACCATAGGCACGCAAGTCCGCCCGTATATTCTCGAACATTGATTGACCTACCGTGTGGGTTGGGTAGCGAGTCGGGTTTCACGCAGCAGCGCCCAAGTGGCACGCGTATGCTGCCAGCACGCTGCGATGGCGGCTCGGCCACGACCTTTGAGCAGCGCCTTGAGCGCCAGAATCAGATCCCCCAGGCAAACCAGGAACATATGCCAGCCCAACCCCAGCAGGCCGTGGTGCTTGCGGAAGTACAACAGCTCGCTTTCGATTTGCATCCTGGGTATTTGCCGACTGACCGCGTTGAGTTCAACCACTGTTTTGGCGCTTTCACCACCGATATGCACCACCGTGGTATGCGGGTAAAAAACCACCTTCCAACCGGCCTGTTTGACGCGTTTGCAGTGGTCAACTTCCTCGTAGTAAAGGAAGTAGCGCGGGTCGAACAAGCCCACCTGGTCGATGACTTCCCGGCGAATCAGGTAATAGCAGCCGGGCACCCAGTCGCATTCACGGACCGAGTCGTGATCCCATTCCATGTCGTCGACCCGCTTCACCACCGGGAAAAAGCGCTCAAGCCCTGCACGGGAAAGGAAGACATTCAACGGTGTGGGGAAATAGCGGCAGGAGGGTTGCAAGTCGCCTTCGCGTCCGACCAGCCGAACGCCAAGCACGCCGCAATCAGGATGAGCCTCCATGTATTCGAGGGTTTTGTTCAGGGTGTCGGCGGCAACAAAAGCGTCGGTATTGAGGAGTAACGCGTACTTGCCCTGCAAGTGTTCAACCAACTGATTGTTGGCACGGCCAAAGCCCACATTTTTGTCATTGGCCAGCAGCAACGCCTCCGGGCAAATGGAGGCCAGACACTCCAGCGAATTGTCGGCAGAGGCATTGTCCACCATCAAGTAGCGCGTCAGATCCGCACTGTTTGACTGGCGCAATGCATCAAACATCGGCTGCAACAGCTTCGCTGTGTTGTAGTTGACGACCAGCACATCAAGGGGCGTATTGATCATTTGGGTGACTCGCCAAAAAAGTACTGCACTCGCATGGCCATCAGCGCCGGCTCCACGCCTGGATCATAGGCACCGTTGCGTTCTCTGATCAGGTCCATCCACGGATAGTCGTTGCAGCGCGTCTCGAATTTTTTCATCAGCTCGTCAACGGTACAAATGACCCTCGCTGGATTGCCCGCGACCACGACACCAGGCGGAACATCTTTCCTGACAACAGCACCTGCGGCGACAATTGAGCCCGGACCTACGGTCACACACGGCATGATGATCGCAGCATGCCCGACAAAGCAGTTGTCACGGATGTCGACAGGTCCGACAGCATCGAGTTTTACGTTGTAGATAGTGGAGAAGAAAACGGCACCATCGTGGCAGAACAGTGTGCAATCCGCTAAAGCGATGTTGTTGCCGAGGCGCACCAGCGAAGGGTCAGCGATATTGCACCCGACATTGATCCACACATTGCTGCCGACGGAATGCAGTGATCCCCAGCGCGCCAGATATCGAGCCCACTCGAACCCGTCAGGATTACAAAACCGTTTAAAGAGCCAGCGTCCCCGCCCCGTTTTGTTGACGTAATAACTTACAGCACGTCTTGCCAGCCCTATCATCCTGTCAGCCTCACAAATCCTGCGATGTTCATCCGTGCCAGAGCCAGGTACACCCCGGTTTTTTTGATTGTAGTATCAGGAATATCTGCCCGCCGGGCCCTCTTGATGATTGAGATGATCTGCCAGCCTCAGGGTAAGCTGTAAAAGCGGCATGGTCGGATTGCTCGCACCGGCTGTAGGAAAGACACTGCTGCCCGCCACGTAAAGATTCTCGGTGCCGAACACTTTGCAGTTCTCGTCGACCACACCGGACTCAGGCGCCGAGGCCATCCGTGTAGTCCCCATATGATGAGCATGGGGCGTCACTTTCAGTGGCACAGAGACGTCATACACGTACTCATGCAGCTTGACGAAGCCCAACCCCGTTTCGGCAAAACACTTCGCCACCTCCAGCCCTATCGATTTGATGGTATGCCTGTCTTCGAGGACCAGCTCCCAGTTGATGTTGACCTTGCGCATCCCCAAGACATCTCGCGCCTCGAGCAAATTGACGCGGCTGTTAAGGTTGGGAAATTGTTCGATGAGGGTGGTAATCACCCCGTCGCCAGGGCAATTGAAATTCGTAATGAAATCGATCTTGTGCCCCATTCCGACGTCGCAGACGAGGGTCTCCAGAAAACCCTTGATGGCCGCTGTTCGCCCATAGGCTTTGACCTCCGCCAGCAACGCAGCAGAAACGTTCCCTTTACCTGACTGAAAGTGCGCGACAAACGCATCGGTGGTGAAATACTGCCGAGGCTCGGTACTCTGCCCCTCCCCCAGAATGAAGGTGCCCAGCTCGAGGTTCAGGTGTTCCATGAAACATCTGCCGACGAAACCGTCCTTGCTGACAATGCCGGCGGATGCCAGGGACTCGCTGTTCATCAGCTGCCGGGCATTCTCGATGGCGCCCGTCGCGAGAATGAATTGCTTTGCCTTCACTCGTTCCCGGTGCTTCTCGTAATCGGACACAACGATGGTGGCTATGCGGCCGGTCTTGGCATCGAACTCAAGATCGACACAGTTGCAATTGATGAAGACATCAAGCCCCTCGGTCTCTTGAAGTTCCTCGGCGTATTTTTGTGCAAATCGTGTCGGCGGGCTCAGCAGGAAACGATCCGCGTCAAAGTCGTTGCCATCCATGGACGCATTAATGGCCTTGAATCCGGAATCCGTCGGAAGATCCACAATAGCCATGGCCGCTGGCAGATAACGCTCGATCTCGGAAAACGCGATGGGCCAGCCGGGCAGTTTGACCGGAGGAGCCATTTCGAAGTCTGACTTCTCGAAGGGACGGCAACGCCCCGCCCAGTGGTTGGACGTGCCGCCGAGAAAGCGCAGGCGTGTTTCATGTGCGTAGACATCCAGGCCTGTCGAGGGGCAGTCATAAAGGGTTTGCGAGGGTTGCGAATACTCATGCCCCCCGCCCTCGATCAGCAACACGTGCCGACCATTCCCGGCCAGGCGCAACGCCAGCGTGATGCCCGCCGGCCCGGCCCCGATGATGCAGAAGTCATAATGATCGCGGAGTTCTTTCTGCGATTGGTAATCTTTGATCATGTTCGCGTTTGCCGAAAATACTGGGCCGGCAACACCCAGCCGTTGACGACGACAAACCCGCTTTTTTCAGAAGAAGGCGAAGCAAGGAGCGAGGGCAGTCCAAATGTCATCCCCCCCAGACTTAATAGAGCGAACGCCTGGAGGAGTTCTCTGCGCCCCATCGCGGAGATATTCAAATCAAGTTCACTCATGCTTCAAGCTCCCCGACATTGAAATTGAAGACTGCAAAAGACTTGAATCAAGTCAAAGCCAATTGGCAAGGCCCAACACTAACTCCCCAAACCCGACGCCTACCAGCACCATTGGCAGTACAGCCAGCTCTCGTTTGAGATTGAACAGCCCCACACGACGGTTCACATAAACAATTAGCACAAGTGTAGGAAACGTATGCAGCGCGACACCCCAAATTGCATATTTCACGCCGCCAACGGCCAGCAGCAGCGGCAGTAACACCCATAACGAGATGGCGCGAATAATGTTATCCATGGCCTGGTACTTCGTGAGCCCCAAGGCAAGCCAGGCTTGATGCGCCACGCCATAGCGCAAGATGAAGAAAGACAGTGAGAGCACGGACATCATGTTGCCGGCCTCGGCATAACGCTCATCGTATAACCAGTGAATGATGAGAGGGCTGATGACCCACAACAGCCCGCAAATAAACAGCAAGGCGATGTCGATAATCAGTCTGAAGCGGTCATACAAAGCGCGCAGCCGTACGGTGTCATTGCTTCTTGCCGCCTCGCTGAAAGCTGGCAACGCCACGGCGCCAACCAGCCTCTGCGCGCCGAGAGTAATAGCCCCCAGAATCAGCACGGCAATGGAGTAGACGCCCAGTTCGGCGGCCGACATGCTGCCGCCGAACCAGATGCGATCGCCATTCATGGCCAATACGCCCACTGCCGACGACAACAATATCCAGCGCCCGAAGACGACCAGCTCCTGGAGCGCACTGCGATCCCACTGCAGACGGTTATGCGGGCCCTTAAACCAGAAATGCCCCAGAAGCAGACTGACCAGGGCGGAAACCAGCCCCGCCCCCACCAGCGACCAGATAGACCGGGTGAAGTAGCCGATAACCAGCATCACCAGCAGGCCGGAAATCTGGGACGCAAACTCGGCGAGCACGACTTTCTTTTGCTGGAATGCACGAACGGCCACGTCGACTTTTGTCGACTGAAAACCATAGATGAGCGCGGACAAGCCAGTAACGGCCAACACCAGCGGCAACTCCGGTGCGGCATAGGTGGATCCAGGCGACCACAGATTGATGACCTGCGCAAACCAGGCCAGGCCTGCAATCAGAAGCGTCAAGGCAAAAAGGATAAAACCGCGCACGATCTGCACGGTCCAGACGGTATTGAGAAATACCGGATCGTCACCACGCGGGCTCTGGATGATGTTCTGGCGCAAGCCCACATCGGAAAGCAAATGGATAACGACCGAAACGGTGGTAGCGATAATCATGATGCCGAACATCTCCGGCATCAGCAGGCGAGCCATGATCAGGTTGCCGCCCAGGCGCACGGCTTGAGAGGTGACAAGTGCTCCGAGATTCCATGCTCCGGCGAATATCGCTCGCTTGCGCAGGCTCAACGATGGCGATAAATCAACTGAAGGCATAACATCAATCCCGGACTCTGTGGCACGAACGTTACTATAGCCGCAATCAGGCAATCCACTATGCTTCGCTCACCACTCAATAAGTTTAAAAACTCATGCCTGAGCACTTACGCGCGTTAACCGTCATTCTGGTTCTGGCCGGCATCGTTTTTACCCTTTCACGCCGGGCTGCAGCTGACCTTATCCCCTACAGCGACTTCACGCGTCGCCGCAATCTGTGGTTCGTGTTGACGCTCCTGGTCTTCGTCTCGCACAGCTTCTGGGTGTATGCAGCCGTTGCCGCCGTCATCATGACCGTCGCGGGAAAACGCGAGCGCAACCCCATCGCGCTGTTCTTCTTTCTGCTGTTTTTGGTCCCGCCGGCCTCGGCGCAGATTCCAGGCTTGGGCGTGATCAACTACTTTTTCGATCTCAACCATATTCGCCTGCTGTCCTTGTGCGTTTTGCTGCCGGCGTTTTTTGTGCTGCGCCAGCGTGCAGACACGCTGGCATTCGGGCGGACCTGGCCTGACAAACTGTTGGCCGCCAACATCCTGCTGGCGAGCCTGCTATTGCTGCGCGAAACCACGCCCACCGACACCTTGCGCCAAGTGCTCTACATGTTCATCGAAGTTTTTCTGCCGTACTACGTGGCCAGCCGGGCACTGAAAAACCTCAGCGACTTCAAGGACGCACTGTTGGCCTTTGTCCTCGCCTCCATGGTGTTGTCGATTATTGGCCTGTTCGAATTTGCCCGCAGCTGGCTGCTGTACAGCGCGTTGATCGATGCCTTGGGCATACAATGGGAAATGTCCGGATACCTGAACCGTGGCGGTTCATTGCGCGCCAGCGCCACGACCGGCCAGGCGATTGCGCTGGGCTTCGTGATCAGCACAGCCATCGGCTTTTATATGTATCTGCAGGAAAACGTGCGCAGCAAGTTCCAGCGCCGCCTCGGCGCACTGTTGCTGGCCGGCGGGTTGTTTGCACCGCTGTCGCGCGGCCCGTGGATCGGGGCCGCCGTCATGATCGCAACCTTCATCGCCACCGGCCGCAGCGCTTTCAAACGCCTGATTCTGCTGGCGTTGGTCGGCGTGCTCGCCCTGTCCTTGCTGGCGGTCGTGCCTGGCGGGCAAAAAGTGCTGGACCTGCTACCGTTCTTAGGCACGATCGAAGTAGAGAACATCACGTACCGGCAACGCTTGATCGATAACGCAATGATCGTGATCCAGCGCAACCCCTTGTTCGGCGCTTTCGACTTCCGCAACACGCCGGAAATGCAGTCCATGATTCAGGGCCAGGGCATCATCGATATCGTGAACACCTACATCAACGTGGCGCTGCAGGTCGGGTTGATCGGGCTGACACTGTTCGTGGCTTTTTTCGCCACGGTGCTCTTCGGTCTGCGCAAGGCAATGCGTTCTTTCTCCGACAAGGACGATGAGACGCGCCGACTGGGGCGTGCACTCTTCGCGACGCTGGCGGGCATATTGGTGACCATCGTTACCGTCAGCAGCATCACGGTAATCCCCGTGGTGTATTGGTCGGTGGCCGGGCTGGGCGTTGCCTATGTCCAGATGGTTCGCAAGCTCAGGCAAACCTCACCTGCAACCGCTGTAAGTGCCCATCCTCAACTTCGGTAATGCCAATGCCCAGCTTGTTTCGCCGCACACCTCTGCTGCTCATCGCGCTCCTGTGCGTTGCCATCTGGCCGTTCAGGAGCTGGGCGTCGGACTGGGTCGCGAGCGTGGATGAGCGCAGCGGCCTGCCGATGCTGACACGCGGTGGCAGCCCCGTCTTGGCATCGACATTCACCTTCTGGGGAAGCAACTGGGAGTGGTTGTATTTTGCGTCCCGGTTCAAGGCAAACGCCCCCCACAGTTACTCCCTGGAAGGCCAGAACAAAGACCTGGACTTCGACTTGACGGCGCAGATTCAAAAGGACGGCGAGCAAAAGCTGACCTGGAACTTTGCCCTCGATGCGCACAGCACGAAGTCGGGTGTAATGGGCGGGGGCATCGTCTTCAAGTTTGACCCGGCACTGTTCGCTGAAGAGATGGGCGAACCGGTGCTGCTCCCCGACAACAGCGGCTGGGCCTGGGGAAACGCACAAGGACGACGCATCGAGATGCGTTTTGAGCCGGCACTGGCGAGTGTCTATTTTGAACCCGGCGACCGATCCGAGGTGCGCGCTTTTTTCTACAAAACCACGATCAGGCCCGGCCAGCAAAACATCAAAGCCACCTTGAGCGTCTCGGGTGACGTGACACTCGGCCCGACCCTGACCGAGCGCTTTGGCCTGACGGACCCGACACGTTGGCCGAACGACAACATCGACATAAAAACCTCACCGGTCGATCTGTCGTTTCTCAATGCTGGCGAAAAACCTGCGGGCAAGCGCGGTTTCGTCAAAGCGTCCGGCGAGCAGCTGATGTTCGCCGACAACACCCCGGCGCGTTTCTGGGGCACCAACATCACGTCCTACGCGCTGTTCCAAACGTCCGACGATGCAATCAAGCAGCAAGCCAAACGCCTGTCGGCACTCGGTTTCAACCTCGTGCGACTGCACCACCATGACTCACCCTGGGTCAACCCGAACATTTTTGGCGAGCGCGACCTCACGCATGACACTCAGCAACTCAGCGCGCAGTCGCTGAAAAAAATCGACTGGTGGATCAAGTGTCTGAAAGACGAAGGCATTTATGTCTGGCTCGACATGCACGTCGAGCGAGCACTTATGCCGAAGGACAACATTTTTGCCTTCGATGAGCTGCCAAAAAATGAGCAGAACAACGCCAGCCTCAAGGGTTACGCGTATGTAAACATCACCATTCAGCAGGCCATGAAACGCTTCACCGAAGCCTACATGACCCATGTAAATCCCTTTACCGGCCTCGCCTACAAAGACGAGCCGGCAATCGCCGCCGTCCTGATCACCAACGAAAACGACGTCACTCAACACTTCGGCAATGCCCTGTTGCGAGACAAGGGAGTTCCCAAGCACTGGAAGCTCTACAAAAACCAGGCCGATGTCTTTGCCAGCCAGCACAATCTATCGCAAGGACTGACCTGGCGTTCGTGGGAGCATGGCCCCTCCAAACTGTTCCTTAACGATCTGGAACAGCGCTTCAACGTAGAGATGATTCAGCATCTGCGCGACCTCGGCGTGAAGGTGCCCATTGCCACCACCAGCAGTTGGGGAGGTGACGGCCTGAGCTCATTGCCGGCCTTGACCAGCGGTGATGTCATCGACGTTCACAGCTACGGCGGCGCGGGCCAGCTGGAGAAAAACCCGCTCACCTCCGACGGCATCATCGACTGGATCGCCGCCGGCCAGGTGACAGGCAAACCCCTGACCGTCACCGAGTGGAACAACGAACCATTCCCGACACCCGACCGCCACTCGTTGCCACTCTATGTCGCCGGCACCGCCAGCCACCAAGGCTGGGACGCGCTGATGCAATATGCCTACAGCCAGCAATCATTCGACGGCGACTGGGTAACGGCCGATAACTGGCACGCCTACAACGACCCCGCCATGCTGGCCACCCTGCCCGCCGCCGCCTTGCTCTATCGTCGCGGTGACGTCAGCGAAGCCAACACGACGTACGTCTTCGCACCGACGCCCGACACCCTGTTCAACAAACCCGTGTCACCGGCCAATTCTGCACTGCTGCGCACGGCGATGGAGATAGGCAAGCTGCAAATCGCCATGCCACAAACGCCGGAATTGGCCTGGTTGCAGCCGGGCATTATCCCGAGCACTGCCAAGGTGTTTCATGACCCTGACCAGTCGTTGCTGGACGCCAATGCCAGCGAGTCCACGACGGATACGGGCGAGCTCAAGCGCAACTGGAAACAAGGCATCTACACCATCGATACACCCCGTACCCAGGCTGTCACCGGCTGGATCGGCGGCGAATCGATCAGCCTCGGCAACATCAAGGTGCAAGTGAAAACGGCGAATGCCAGTGTGGTGGTGCAGAGCCTGGACAACGCACCCGTCGCACAATCGAAGGATTTGCTGATTTCATTGGGCACCCGCGCCATCCCCAAGGAAGACGACAAAACACCGTTTTATGTGGAGCCTCTGGAGGGCACGCTGAGCCTCCAGGCGCCGCCTGGCCTGACGCTCTTTACTAACGGCACGCTCGCACAAATGAAGAAGCTGCCCGCAACCTATGTGGATGGACGCTATACGATCAAGTTCGACGACCTGCAGGCGTCCAATTGGTTGTTTTTGAGAAAAAACGCCACTCGCTGACGCTGCAATCCGCTTGCACAGGAACAGTTTCCAGGAGGTCAGGATGAAATTTTTGGTGATTGGCGGCGCAGGCTACATCGGCTCGCACATGGTGAAAAAATTGCTGCATGCGGGTCACGAGCTGTTGGTGGCAGACAACTTTTCCACCGGCTACCGCAGCGCCTTGCCAGGCGGAAAACTGGTCGAACTGGACATCGCCGACGCGCAAGCCCTGGACGATGTTTTTGCTGCTGAACATTTTGATGCGGTGTTCCACTTCGCTTCATTTATCCAGGTCGGCGAATCCGTCACCGAGCCTGCCAAGTATTACCGGAACAACCTCGCCGCTACGCTGACGCTGCTACAAGCCATGGTGCGCGCGAAGGTCAAACACTTGGTTTTTTCCTCGACCGCCGCCGTCTATGGCGACCCGGTATACGTGCCCATCGACGAAGAACATCCCAAGGCCGCCATCAACCCTTATGGCCGCAGCAAGTGGATGGTGGAGCAGATACTGGAAGACTTCGACCGCGCCTACGGTCTTAAAACGGTGTGCCTGCGCTACTTCAATGCCGCCGGCGCCGACCCTGAAGGACAGCTGGGTGAACGCCATGAACCGGAAACCCACCTGCTGCCACTGATCCTGCAAGCGGCCTCGGGCCGACGCGAATCCATCACCGTGTTTGGTCGGGATTACGACACGCCGGATGGCACCTGTATTCGCGACTACGTCCACGTGGTCGATCTCGTTGCCGCTCACGCACTCGCCGTGGATTATCTGCTGGCCGGTGGCGCAAGCACGGCGTTCAACCTCGGTAACGGCCAAGGGTTTTCAGTACAGGAAGTGATAGACACTGTGCGTCGCGTCACCGGCCAGGACTTCTGCGTCAGTGACGCGCCCCGCCGTGCCGGCGACCCGCCACGGCTGGTGGCCGACCCTCGAAAGGCCAACGCAATACTGGGCTGGCAAACACAATTTGCCTCGCTTGAAGACATCGTGACGCACGCCTGGAAGTGGGAGCAGAAGCACCCTTGGCACTGACAGTCGGCGCTGGCGCATAACGCGCCGCGCGCCGAAGGGTGACGCGCTAGTAGTAAGAGCGGTTTTGCGGCTCGGCTTTGTTCAGCACCGTGCCAATCAGATTGGCTGAGCCCAGGTGATGCAGGCTTTCCTCGATCTCTTTCTTGCTGTTCATGCCGTTGGCGACCACGAGCAGGACGCAGTCGAATTTCGGCAGGACGGTAATGACATCGTCCGAGCTGAGGATTGGCGGCAAGTCGAAAATCACGATACGCGAGTTGTAGCGTTCACGCAGATCACTGATCAAATGGGTCACTGCGGGCGATGACAACACCTCGGTGGAGAGAGGAATCGGCTTACGGGTCGGCAGGACGACAAAACGCGGCAAGGTCGGGTTGACCAGAACCTCTTGCAGTTCCGCTTCGTCGGCCAGGTACTCATTGAGCGATTTATCCATCGGCAGACCCAGGCAGGCACCCACTGTCGGACGGCGCAGGTCAAAATCCACCAGCAATGCAGTCTTGGTGGTGTGATGGGCGATGCTCATTGCCAGGTTGATCGCCAGGACCGTCTTGCCTGCCTCCGGCGTCGGCGAGGTGATGGCAAGCGTACGCCAGCCGTTTTCTTCCATGATTTTCAGAACTTGCGTGCGTAGCAGATCGAACGCCCCGCCCATGTTCGAGTTCTTGTTGTACGCCACAATGCGGTTACGCTCGAGATGATCCGGGCGCAAAGGCACAACTTTGGTTTGCACATAACTGAGCGCATTCAGACCTGCAGAGTGCCCGGTTGCGGTCATGGCTTTTGGCGTGGCCACGAGGGCCGAGGACGACTGTTTTTCATCATCTTCGGTATCGGTCTTGTTAAATTCCATGGCTGTATTCCTTATGCAAACCGGCCCAAAGCTTTAAAAATCAAAAGATCCAGTGGCATGTAGAGGAAGTGCACGAGCACCAGAAAGATCACGAATGCCACTATCCCACAGATGATCAAGCGCGTTCGCCACCTCTTGCGATTCGCCAGCTCCGCCTTGGTGTGAATGTAGGGAATGGCAACCAGTACACGCCGCCCCAACACGCTACCCAGGGCTTCAGCTCCGCGCACACGCTGAGTCAGCATTTCCAGGAGCATCACCAATGCGCCAGCGCCCACAGGGGCAAGCACGAAGCCCATGGCAACCACTTTCTTGCGGTTCGGCCGTACCGGTTTTTCAGGCATCAGCGGCGACTCCAGGAGAACAAAACGCTCGGCTTTGTTTTCCTGTTCCAGGCTTTCGGAAATTCTCGCATTCATCTCCTTGGCGCGCATTTCCTCGTATTTCTTTTTCGCGTTGTCATGGTCACGCATCAGCGTGATCAGGCCGCGCTCGACTTGTGGCATTTCAATAATCTGCGCTTCGTATTCGGCTATTTTCTGCTGCGTCTGCTGCTTCTGATCGGCCAGCGACTTGATACGTGCGTCGGTGGCCGCGATCCGCGCCTGAGCCTTCGCTACATCCATACTGACGGACACTACCGAACTCCCCGCCACCGACTTGTTCGCCTCAAGTGCCGCAATCTTGCGTTTCACGGCACGCACATCAGGGTGGGCTTCGGTATACAGCGTCAGCAAACGGACGTATTCCGCCTTGAGGCTGCCCAGATCCTGCGGTTTGTCAGCGGCTGCACCTGCCACGCCAGGCTTGGTCGCTACGCCGGCATTGGCGGCGACAAGCTCCAACTCATTGAAGCGCAAATCCTCACGGGCAGCCTTGTAGTCACGATCGACTTCCTTGAGGTCGTTTTCGGCGCGGGTCAACATGTTCGTGAGCAATTCCCGATTCTCAGGCAGCGATTTGCTGTGCTCCTCCTTGTATTTCGCCACGCGACTGTCCTGGGCATTCAGGGCAACCTCGAGCTTGTCCGCCTCCTGCTTTGCGAACTCTGTGTTTTCATTGGCGCGCTCGGTGCGCTGCCGGATGTTTTCATTCAGAAACAGCGTTACCAGTTCATTGGCCACTTTGTTGGCAATCTCTGGTTGGCGGTGCTCAAAGGAAAGACGAAACGCAATCGTCACTTCCCCGCGACCCTTGACCGCGGCGCTGACCAAGGTGACCCCGATCGTATTGCGCATTTCATCGATTTTCTCGGAAACGCTCAACTGCCGGCCTTGAGAAGAGAACAAGTTGTATTTGTCGATGATCGCTAAAAGATTCTCCCGGGTCATCACACGCTGGCGAATGACCTCGATGCGCTCATCGGCAAAGGTGCCGTTGTTTGTCGCGACCAGTTCAGGCGAGATCTGCTGCGACTCGATCAGGATCGTGCCAGAGGACTCGAACGTGGGCGGCAGCGACATCGCGACCGCGATGCTCACGCCAAGTATGGCTGCGCAACTCACGATCAACAGCACAGCGTGGTGTTTGACGATGGCGATGTAGTCGTTGACCGACATTTCGTATTCAGAGGCCATATTTCTCACACAACTGAATTTCAGAGACCGGGGTAACTGTAAATCAGCGTCATCCCGACAATATTTGCGCTGGCATCCGGCAAGCCGTCCTGCTGACGCTCCTTGTACGTGAAGGATAGGCGCGCAATCCAAAAAGGCGAGAGTTCTTGACTGATCCAGGCACTGTAATTAAGCAAAGTGTTCGGCGTCTGGCCTTTGGTGTCCTGCCAGGAGGCATCAAAACCGGTGCGTCGGATCTCATCGATGGCGTAACTGAATGTTCCCTTCAGGTTATCCGCCTCGACGAACCCGCCGTCACCGCTGGCGACCGTACTGCGACCGGCGTCGACGATTGCATCGAACCGCTCGCCGGTGTATTGCAAGGTCAATCCGCCCTGCCCCTTGGGGCCGTCACCCGAACCGGAAACCTGATTGACGCCCGCGTACACCGTACCCTTGAACTGCTCGGAGAGCTGGAAGTTCACGCCGACCGTGGGTGTATAGCTGTTTGAGGAGGACGCCACTGCAGAGCCCTTCTCAGGCTCATAGCGCCTGACGCCCAAACGGGTGAACACCTCGGTCTGCTCGCTCCACGCGTAGCTCCACGTAAAGCGGGTGGCCAGTTCGTCGTAGTTGATCAGGGTCGGAATGTCGTAAGTGACATGAGTGTAGTCAGTCTCGTTGAGCAACGTACTTCGCTCGCTGAGAGCCGTATGCCAGTTGCCGCCCAGGGTATACAGCTTTTGCGTGCCGTCGGTTGCTACCACGCCGGTTTCCTGTACGGCAGTGGAGAGCGTTGAACTCTCTTCATACCTGGCCTTGAGCCCAAAACCGCCCGTTTCGGTTTCCCGCTGCCACCCCAGTTTCAATCGGGGGTCTTCACGGTCCGTCACGATGTCGGTATCGGAAGAACGCACGACGTATACACCGAGACCGAATTGAAACTCATCCCGACCGGAAGTACCGACAAGGCCGTACTCGGGAGCGATGATGGTGCGGGTCACACCCTGCTCGCCACTCGTGAGCAACAGTGGATTGCTGTCGTACTCGACAGTCGAAGGCACCGCGATTGATGATTGCCAGGTCGCCGCATGGGCCACACCGGAACACGACAGGATCAGGGTTGCAGTGGCAACCCCGGTAGTTCGAAGAGCAAGCAAGTTAATCCTTAATGCATCGCGCAAGTCTAAGGCACGACCAGCGTATCGCCGGCCTGGAGGAGAATATTGGTGGACATGTCACGCCCGGACATCAGATCGCTGTAATTGACTGGCAGGATCTGTTGCTTGGTCCCGTTGAGTCGCACGACCTTGATTTCATCCTTGTCGGCAAACTTGTCGAGCCCGCCCGCCACGCTTAAAACCTGCAGCACTGACGTTTGACCTGATAAATGGACACTGCCTGGCTTCAACACTTTGCCCTGCACGTACACGAGATTGCCATCCGTGCTGGTGACGACAACGCTCACCTGCGGATCGGGTATGTACTTTACAAGCTTGGCAGCTATTTTCTCTTCGACTGCGGTGGTATCGAGACCCGCCACATCGACTTGCCCTGCCAGCGGGAAGGTAATGCTTCCGTTGGGAAGAACGATCACGTCCTGCTTGAGCTTGTCTTCGCCCCAAACGGAAACGGCAAGCTTGTCACCCGGACTCAACCGGTATGCAGCATCGTTTGCGACGGCATTGGAAATGCTGGGCATAACTGCCAGCGCGCAGACCACAGGTAACCAGAAACGCGACATCGGGATCCCTCCGCCTAAGTAGCCTTGCCAAGAGTCTTGCATAAAAACCGGGGTAAATCACTCTTGCTCATTTTTAGGTCAAGGAAACGATCAAGGGGCTGTTTTTTGCGTTCGACGCCGTCCGGTTTTCGTCGGCCTGACGCCTCTATTGCCTGCCGGGAAACAGCTGGCGAAGGAAGTTTTTTATTTAACAATAAGTTGTCGTTAAACATATCGACCTCGATGTCTGCCTGCCAAATTAATAGCACTCTGTTTAATAGAGCCCGTCATTCAGCTAATACATCGCCAAACCCACTAGCAGATCAAATTGATATCAATCACTAGTGTCAATGCGCCACACAATCGCCAGCAAAAACAAAAAGCTAGCTACACCTTCCGCCGGTTGGCGACCATGACAAAACCGAATAACGCGGATGAAAACAACCAGGCGGCAGCTGCTAACGGAACTGCATTCGATTGATTGGTGAGGGCATCATCCCCGCCACTCAAAACTTTACTTTGCGTACCTGAATCTGCCGTTAACTTGTCAACGGCAAGTTGCGCCATTAATCCGTCACAGGAAGAACTATTGACGGTAGCGCCCACCTTGGTGGCGGATTCTATAAGGCTGTTGAGTTGATTTTTTGCTGTATCAGCGAAGCTGGTATCGCTGGCCGAAGCTGCCGCACCAGGACCGTTTGCAACGGTTGAAGGGGCACCACCCTGCTCGGCGGCGGTCATGCCCGCTTTTGGACCATACGCTTGGCAAGCATCGCCCATGCGGTTAATTTCACGGGTCAAATTGGCCGTTTGTGCGGTGGCAATGGCCGCACCATTACAGAGCACGCAGAACAAAACGGATTTGAGAACCAGTGATGAACGCATTGAAGCCCGCCTCCCTGCACACAGGGTTTTCCTGATATCGAATGAAGGATTCGTTACCCAGCTGATTGGAGCCTATAAGCACATAGCCAGCACGTCAATGGTCTGTCACAACAATAAATTAAAATAAAAATCAAGGCAGAATGGCGTCAATAAATCGACAATTAGTCCTCATCACAACAAGGGTCTCTATCTCCTTGAAACGACTCAAACATGGGCATCAGCCCTACCGAAAACGGGCCTGAACGCGTTGCTTTTTCCTCGCCGAAACACCGGCGACAAAAAACTATCGACGCTGGCCGCCATGCATCCACTCTCGCGGACTGACGCCGGTCTTGCGCCGAAATGCCCGGGCGAGCGCCGAAGGGCTTTCATACCCCACTTCATCGGCAATCAGGGCAATGGACTTGCCTTCACGCAAGCGTTTCTGGGCCAGGCTGATGCGCCAGCTCACCAGGTAATCCACCGGGGTCTGCCCCACCACCTGACGAAAGTGTTCGGCAAAACTGGCCCGGGACATGTTGGCCGCCGTCGACAACTCAGCCACAGTCCAGGACTTGCCGGGCGTGTCGTGCATCAGGCTTAACGAGCGTGCCAGGCGGGGGTCGGCGAGACCGGCCATCATGCCGGTGCTTTGTTCGCGATTGGTCAGAATGTGCCGCAGCAACTGGATCACCAGCACTTCGAACAAGCGGTCCATCATCGCTTCGCGACCGCAAATGCCGCCGAAGGCTTCGTTGAACAACCAGTCCAGCGTACCGGCCATGGTCGGCACTTCATCGAGATCAAGTACCAGGTAATCGGGCAACGCCGCCGCCAGCGCATTCCCCGCACCGCCATCGAACGTCAGCGAGGCGCACACCAGTTGCGTGTCGGACGTGTCAGCGGCAATCAGTCGGTGGCGGTAAGGCCGAGGGAAGAAAATCAAGGTGGGGGTGTTGAGCTCAATCGCGCGCTCATCGGCCAGTTTCAGGGTCAGCTCGCCGGATTGCAGCAGATGGAGGTGCCCGCAGGCCTGATCACCATCAAAACCGGTGGTGCCGCAAAAGGTCCCGCTGTGGAAGGTACCGGCGCTGACGCCGAAATGGCTGAGCAAGGTGGACAAGCGATCCATGGACAGGCTCCTGGCGGCATATTTGGACGATCAGTCGCATATCCTCGACGATTTGCAGCCAATAGACCAGCACTCGTCATTAGCATGGACCCCGTACCCAGCGCACACCGCGCCGTCATCTACGGAGATCCACCATGAGCCGCATCAACACCCTGAGCCTCGAACACGCCACCGACGCCACTCGCCCGCTGCTGGAAGGCGTGCAGAAAAAAATCGGTTTTTTGCCCAATGTCTTCAAGACGCTGGCGCATGCTCCCGCCGTGCTGTCCTCTTATCTGCAACAGTCTGCGACCCTCGGTAAAACGTCACTGAGCGCCACCGAGAAAGAAGCGATCTTCCTCGCCACGTCCCAGGTGAATGGGTGCGACTACTGCCTCGCGGCCCACACATTGTTTGCCGGCAAGGCCGGGTTATCCGCGCAAGACATCCTCAGCGCCCGCAGCGGACAGCTCAATGCCTTTGCCACCCTCGCCCGGCAGATCACCGAAAGCCGTGGCCACCTGGGCAGCGAGCAGATCGCAGCGGCACGGGCAGCCGGGATCAACGACAGCAAGATTGTCGAAGTGATCGCTCACGTGGCCTCGCAGACCTTGACCAATTACCTCAACAACGTCGCCCTGACCGAGATCGATTTTCCGGCCATCGATGCTTGAACGACTGTCTATTCGGGAGAACCGCTGATGAACACCGTGACGCTCTATACCACTGACACTTGCCCTTATTGCCGCAACGCCAAGATTTTGCTGGCGAGCCGAGGCATTGCGGCACAGGAAATAAACGTTCAATCGGAGCCTGGGAAGTTTGAGGAGATGCTCAGCCGCAGTGGTCGCCGTAGCGTGCCGCAGATTTTTATCGGTGATGTGCATGTTGGTGGGTTTGACGAGCTGGCCAAACTTGATCGTCAGGGGGGGTTGATGTCGATGCTTGCTTGAGGCCGGTGACGGTTTTTTTGGGGGGGTACATATCCGTTGTTGTGGTAACGGCGGCTATTGGTTTCGCCCTTACGGCGAGTCACTTGGAAAAGCGCCAAGTAACCAAGCGCCCGCGCCCCTGACGTACGGTGGCTCGCTAAGGCTCGCCATGCCCTCGCTCCGGTCCTGCTCCGTGGGCCCGCCGCCATCGGCCATCCCTGGCCGGGGGCGGCTAACCCGGCATCCATGCCGGGTTGCCCACTGCGCAGAACCTCCACTCGGCCTTCCGACGGGGCAGATCAAGATCAAAAACCAAAGCGAGGCGGCCTGCCAGCCGACCTGTTTCTTTGCTCGTACGCATTCCCCTGTAGGAGCCGGCTTGCTGGCGATGGAAGCCAACGATAACGCGGGCTGTCTGAATGAACGTGTTGCCCAGACATTTTTCGCCGGCAAGCCGGCTCCTACAGGGGATTGTATTTCTCCAGACACCTATGCATTTTCCCTGTAGGAGCCAGCTTGCTGGCGATGGGCGCCAACGATAACGCGGGCTGTCTGAATGAACGCGTCGCCTAGACGTTTTTCGCCGGCAAGCCGGCTCCTACAGGGGGCACGTACGCTTTTGATTCCCACCACTCATCAGGCCGAGCGTTAGCTCGCCTTCAGCTTTTGATCTAAGCGCACCCTCGAGAGGCCGAGCGCAGGTTCTGCGCAGTGGGCAACCCGGCATGGAGGCCGGGTTAGCCGCGCACGGCCATGGATGGCCGATCGCGGCGGGCCCACGGAGCAGGACCGGAGCGAGGGCATGGCGAGCCTTAGCGAGCCACCGAACGAAAGGGGCAAGAGCCCTTGGTTACTTGGGGCTTTTCCAAGTGACTCGCCGTAAGGGCGAAACCAATAGCGGCCATAACCGCAGAAATGGATATGTACACCTGAAAGAAAATAGTCGCCGGATAGACCGCTATCGCCGGCAAGCCAGCTCCTACAGGGACCGGGTAAATCCGCAAGAGTCGGGGCATATGGGCAAACACACAAAGGGCGCTCTATGATTGACCCCTATGACCACGTCGATGCCGATCCGCCAACCCTGCCCGCCCGGTGCCTGCAACTGCGAGCGTGAACCGCTGCTGGAAAAAGCGGGCGCGGACCTGCGCATCCTGTTCCTGACCCGCACCGAGGAAAAACGCCTGCTCGACCGCCTGGAAAACCTCCAGAGCCTGAGCGACCTCGAACGGCTGCAACAGCGGATGTTCGAACAACTGGGCATCCGGGTCGAAATCGCCCCCGGCTTCAACGAAGTCCGCACCATGCGCGGCATCGCCATCTCCATCGGCGAATTGCCGGGGCTGTGCCGCAAAACCCGCCAGGCGATCCCGGCCGCGATTCGCCGCGGGCTGGAGAAACGTCCGGAAATCGCCTACGAACTGCTCAACGCCAACGACCTGCTGCGCGACGCTTGACGGCTGAATGCCCCCCCAACAATCCCGAATGCCACGAAAGAGGATCAGCGGTCGTACGCGAATCCCGGCGCGCTGCTATGCCTTCTCAAAGGGAGAAAGACATTCAAGCCCGTCAGGACGAAGCGGGAAACAGGCGTGACCGTGGTCCCGGCGCCAGCCAGGTGCGCGAAGAGCAACAGGTGCCAATCCCTATCAGGAGGTGGCAGATGTTATTCATGGTCAGTTGGTCAATCAGTCCGCAAAACCGCAACAGCGCGATCAAGCGCTTTCTCGAGACCCAAGGTGCCCCGCCCCCCGGCGTCAAGATGCTCGGGCGCTGGCATGCCGTCGGTGGCTCGAGCGGTTTTGGCATCGCGGAAACCGACGATGCCGTACAGATTCAAAAATGGGTGCTGCAATGGAGTGACCTGATGAGCATGGAGGTTCATGCGGCACTCACCGATGAGCAGGCTGGGCCGCTGCTGGCGGCCGCTGTCAGCAAGTAATAATCGTCGTGGCGGCGAGTCTTGCTCGCCGCCACGACGCAGGCGCTCTGTCAGCGTCAGGCTTTAGATCCTGCTACGTCTTGATTCCCACCCGCCGCCGCATCTCGGCAGTGACTGCCTGAGCAGCAGAGCGATACGCCGGGAGGAAAATTCAATCGGGGTTGAAACTGCCCTGACAGACGGACAGATGGCCGGGCACTGGGCACGCCGGCAAGTGAATATACTCAGCGGGAGTGGACACATCCTCCGGAGAGCAATCATGCGAACGGTTCACGTCATCACCCCCGAAAAAACCCCGGGGCCGGTCAATGTGGTGGGTGAGGCGATCACGGTTCTCGCCGGCGGCGATCTGAGCAAACCCTTTGAAATGCACATTCAGGAAGGCGTGCAAGGGGGCGGGCCGCCGCTGCATTTCCATCCGTGGGACGAAGCTTTCTACGTCACCGACGGGCAGGTCGAAGTGACCGTCGAGGGCAAGTCCACCACTGTTTCTGCCGGCGGCTACGTGCATATTCCCGGTGGGTCGATCCATGCCTACAAAAACATCAGCGCGACCGCGAGGATGATTGGCGTGGTGTCCGATCCACGCGGCGGTCAGTTTTTTACGGCGGTGGACCGGCTGAGGGTTCCGGAGGATTTGCCGCGAATCCTGGAAATTGCCGAAGCGCACGGGGTTACGTTTCTGATTCCGAAATCACCGCAGACTCTGTAGGAGCCAGGCTTGCCGGCGAAGGGGCCTGTCAGTACGCCTTCGCCGGCAAGCCTGGCTCCTACAAGGAATGAGTTGTGTCAGACAGTTGTGGGGGTTGCAGCCGTATGCCAGATCAACACGCGGGTCACGCGGTTGTCTTCGGTCTCCAGAATCTCCAGCCGATAACGCCCGATCTTCAGGCACACCGCGCTGTCCGGAATGGTCTCCAGCGCTTCGGTCACCAGCCCGTTAAGGGTTTTCGGGCCATCGCTGGGCAAATGCCAGCCGAGGCTTTTGTTCAGGTCGCGAATCGATGCCGCACCGTCGATCACCAGGCGTCCATCGGCCTGCGGATGGATGTGCGGGTTGTCCAGGCTGTGCTGGCTTTCGAATTCGCCGACGATTTCTTCGAGAATGTCTTCCAGCGTGACGATGCCGAGCACTTCGCCATACTCGTCGACCACCATGCCCAGGCGTCGCTGCTGTTTGTGGAAGTTCAGCAGTTGTAACTGCAACGGTGTGCTTTCCGGTACGAAATACGGGTCGTGACACGCGGCCAGCAGTGCTTCGCGAGTGAGTTGGCCGTCGGGCAGCAGGTGGCGGATCTGCCGGGTGTTGAGCACCGCCTCGACCTGGTTGATGTCACTGTGGAACACCGGCAGGCGCGTGCGCCGGTTGGCTCGAAGCTGTTCGAGGATTTCTTCGATGGAGTCGTCGAGGTTGATCCCGTCGACATCGCTGCGCGGCACCAGAATGTCGTTGACCGTGATGTTGTCCAGCGCGTGGATGCCGGACACCGCGTGCGGACGGCAAACCGGTTGTTGGTCGTCGTGACGATCCTTCGGCGTCTCGTCCTCGCTCTGCTGCACCACTTTGGCCTTGCGGGCAAACGGGCGCATCAGCAACTGGCTGATGCCATTGAGCAGCCAGGCGGCCGGGTAGATGATTTTCAGCGGCGCGCGGAGCAAGGTGTTGCCCAGCGCCAGGACCGCGTCGGGATAGCGGGCGGCGAGGGTGCGCGGCAGGTAGTCGGCAAACACCAGCAGAATCGCGCCGGCCCCCAGGCACGCGGCCCATGGACCGTTTTCAGCCCAGGTGAAAATCGCCAGCAAGGTGCTGATGACCACTACCAGTGCGCGGCACAGGGTGTTGCAGAAAATCAGGCTGTTGAGCGGAAAACTCAGCTTTGCCACCGGTTTGTCGCTTGCGCGCGAGGCGGTGCGCTGGGCCAGCAAGTGCTGGTGTGCCGCTTCAATGGCGGTGAACAGCCCCGACCATAAAATCAGCAGGGCCACTACGGCGAGCATCGGCCCTATGGGCAAGTCGTCCATTTATGCCGCCCGTCAGATGTGCAGGATGTATTCACGGACCAGCTTGCTGCCGAAATACGCGAGCATCAACAGGCAGAAACCGGCGAGGGTCCAGCGAATGGCCTTGTGTCCGCGCCAGCCGAGGCGGTTGCGGCCCCAGAGCAGCACGCTGAAGACGATCCAGGCCAGGCACGCCAGCAAGGTTTTGTGCACTAGGTGCTGGGCGAACAGATTGTCGACGAACAGCCAGCCAGAGATCAGCGACAACGACAGCAAGGTCCAGCCGGCCCACAGGAAACTGAACAGCAGGCTTTCCATGGTTTGCAGCGGCGGGAAGTTCTTGATCAGTCCGGACGGGTGCTTGTGCTTGAGCTGATGGTCCTGAACCAGCAGCAGCAAGGCCTGGAACACCGCGATGGTGAACATGCCGTAGGCCAGGATCGACAACAGGATATGCGCGAGGATGCCCGGCTCTTCGTCGATGATCTGCACCGTGCCGGCCGGGGCGAACTGTGCCAGCAGCACGGTAGCGGCGCCCAGCGGGAACAGTAATATCAGCAGGTTTTCCACCGGGATCCGCGAGCAGGCCAGCAGCGTCAGGGCAATGACCGCCGCGGCGATCAGGCTGGCGGCGCTGAAAAAGTCCAGGCCCAGGCCAATCGGTGTCAACAGGTGGGTGAACAGGCTGGCGCTGTGAGCCAGCACGGCGAGCACGCCGAGCGTGACCAGCAGGCGTTTGTTCGCCTTGGCGCCGGTGGCCAGGCGAGAGCCCTGATAAATGGTCGCAGCGGCATATAAGCAGGCGGCGGCGAGGGTGGTAAGCAAACTGGGTGACAAGGGGAGCATAAATCCTGTTAGGCAAGCCCGAAAGGCGCTGAGTTTGGCATAGAACCCACACACCACGAAAGTGCGAGGTGTCCGCCAGTCGCAGTCTTCGCTATAATCCGCGACCTGCCCACGCCGCAGGCTCGCCGAGCACATGTTGATTCCGGTCTGGGCCGCCATTATCCCGGTCTACACAGGGCCTGAAAGGATCGCGCAATGTTTGAAAACTTAACCGACCGTCTCTCGCAGACGCTGCGCCATGTCACCGGCAAGGCCAAACTGACCGAGGACAACATCAAAGACACCCTGCGCGAAGTGCGCATGGCGTTGCTCGAAGCCGACGTCGCCTTGCCGGTGGTGAAGGACTTCGTCAATTCGGTCAAGGAACGCGCCGTCGGCACCGAGGTGTCGCGTAGCCTGACGCCGGGCCAGGCCTTCGTGAAGATCGTCCAGGCCGAACTCGAAAGCCTGATGGGCGCGGCCAACGAAGACCTGAACCTGAGCGCCGTTCCGCCCGCCGTCGTATTGATGGCCGGTTTGCAGGGTGCCGGTAAAACCACCACCGCCGGTAAACTTGCGCGCTTCCTTAAAGAGCGCAAGAAGAAGTCGGTAATGGTCGTGTCCGCGGACGTTTACCGTCCTGCGGCGATCAAGCAGCTGGAAACCCTGGCCAACGACATCGGCGTGACGTTCTTCCCGTCCGACCTGAGCCAGAAGCCGGTCGACATCGCGCAAGCGGCTATAAAAGAAGCAAAGCTTAAGTTTATTGATGTGGTCATCGTCGATACCGCCGGTCGACTGCACATCGACGAAGAGATGATGGGCGAGATCAAGGCGTTGCACGCCGCGATCAACCCGGTCGAAACGCTGTTCGTGGTCGACGCCATGACCGGCCAGGATGCCGCCAACACGGCCAAGGCCTTCGGCGATGCACTGCCGCTGACCGGTGTGATCCTGACCAAGGTCGACGGCGACGCCCGTGGCGGTGCCGCACTGTCCGTTCGTGCCATCACCGGCAAGCCGATCAAGTTCATCGGTATGGGCGAGAAGACCGAAGCCCTTGAGCCGTTCCACCCGGAGCGTATCGCTTCGCGGATCCTCGGCATGGGCGACGTGCTCAGCCTGATCGAACAGGCCGAAGCGACACTCGACAAGGACAAGGCCGACAAGCTGGCCAAGAAGCTGAAGAAGGGCAAGGGCTTCGACCTCGAAGACTTCCGCGATCAGCTGCAACAGATGAAGAACATGGGCGGCCTCGGTGGCCTCATGGACAAACTGCCGAACATCGGCGGTGTGAACCTGGCGCAAATGGGCAATGCCCAGGGCGCGGCAGAGAAACAATTCAAGCAGATGGAAGCCATCATCAATTCCATGACCCCGGCCGAGCGCCGTGACCCTGAGCTGATCAGCGGTTCGCGCAAACGCCGGATCGCCATGGGTTCCGGCACTCAGGTGCAGGACATCGGTCGCTTGATCAAGCAGCACAAGCAGATGCAGAAGATGATGAAGAAATTCTCCGCGAAAGGCGGAATGGCCAAAATGATGCGCGGCATGGGCGGTATGTTGCCCGGCGGCGGCATGCCGAAAATGTAAAGAATTCGCGCAGGGGCTTGCTCCTGCGCAGCCCACACGGAAGTGGGATCTCCAGCAAACCCGCACTTGGCGGGAGCTGACTGGCCGTTTTCAACGACGGCTCTATAGCAAATCTGGATGGCGTCCGATAGGCCGCCGGAAAAAGACATTTGCAAAAGTCCGGATATTCCTTAGAATATGCGGCCTTTCGGGCACCTATGCCCGCTGTGCCTTTAGATTTGCAGCACCGACTACAGGAACGATGTTCACATGCTAACAATCCGTCTTGCCCTTGGCGGCTCCAAAAAGCGCCCGTTTTACCACTTGACCGTAACCGACAGCCGCAACCCGCGCGACGGTTCGCACAAGGAACAGGTTGGTTTCTTCAACCCTGTTGCTCGTGGTCAAGAAGTCCGTCTGTCCGTGAACCAAGAGCGCGTAGCCTACTGGCTGAGCGTTGGTGCACAACCTTCTGAGCGTGTTGCTCAGTTGTTGAAGGACGCTGCTAAGGCTGCGGCCTGAGCAATATGAACGCGACGCCAGCCATTGCTGATGATTTGATCGTTATCGGCAAGATTTATTCTGTTCATGGCGTTCGCGGCGAAGTGAAGGTGTATTCCTTTACTGATCCGACTGAAAACCTGTTGCAGTACAAAACCTGGACGCTCAAGCGCGAAGGCAATGTGAAACAGGTCGAGCTGGTCAGCGGACGCGGGAGCGACAAGTTCCTGGTCGCAAAGCTCAAGGGTCTTGATGATCGTGAAGAAGCTCGTCTTCTGGCCGGTTATGAGATCTGCGTGCCGCGCAACCTGTTCCCTGAATTGACCGACGGCGAGTACTACTGGTACCAGCTGGAAGGTCTGAAGGTTATTGATCACCTTGGGCAATTGCTCGGGAAAATCGATCATCTTCTGGAAACCGGCGCCAATGATGTAATGGTGGTCAAGCCTTGCGCTGGCAGCCTGGATGATCGCGAACGCCTGTTGCCCTATACGGAGCAATGCGTGTTGGCTGTCGACCTTGCCGCAGGCGAGATGAAGGTGGATTGGGACGCGGACTTCTAAGCGTGGCTAACTTGCGCGTAGAAGTGATCAGTTTGTTTCCCGAGATGTTCTCCGCCATCAGCGAGTACGGCATCACCAGTCGGGCGGTGAAACAGGGGCTCTTGCAGCTCACCTGTTGGAATCCGCGAGACTACACGACGGATCGACATCACACTGTGGACGATCGCCCATTTGGCGGTGGCCCGGGCATGGTGATGAAGATCAAGCCCCTGGAAGATGCTCTGGTTCAGGCCAAGGCAGCAGCCGGGGAGGCGGCGAAGGTGATTTACCTGTCCCCCCAAGGCCGTCAACTGACTCAGTCGGCGGTACGCGAGTTGGCGAATCTGGATGCATTGATCCTGATTGCCGGCCGCTATGAAGGCATTGACGAGCGTTTTATTGATGCTCATGTCGATGAAGAGTGGTCGATTGGCGACTATGTACTGTCTGGCGGCGAGCTGCCGGCGATGGTCCTGATCGATGCGGTTACACGACTGCTGCCTGGAGCTTTAGGGCATGCGGACTCCGCCGAGGAAGATTCCTTTACGGATGGTTTGCTGGATTGCCCGCACTACACCCGACCGGAGGTGTATGCGGATCAGCGTGTTCCCGACGTATTGCTAAGTGGCAATCACGCGCACATCCGGCGTTGGCGTTTACAGCAGTCCCTTGGTAGGACCTTTGAACGACGCGCCGATCTTCTGGAAAGCCGCTCGCTTTCTGGAGAAGAGAAGAAGCTGCTCGAGGAATACATCCGCGAGCGGGACGATAGTTAACAACGTATCGATGGTAAGTCCGTTGATTTACCTTAGGAGCACAGCATGACTAACAAAATCATCCTTGCACTCGAAGCAGAGCAGATGACCAAAGAGATCCCTACCTTTGCCCCGGGCGACACCATTGTCGTTCAGGTGAAAGTGAAGGAAGGCGACCGTTCGCGTCTGCAAGCGTTCGAAGGTGTTGTTATCGCCAAGCGTAACCGCGGCGTAAACAGTGCTTTCACCGTTCGTAAAATCTCCAACGGTGTTGGCGTAGAGCGTACTTTCCAGACCTACAGCCCGCAAATCGACAGCATGGCCGTTAAACGTCGCGGTGACGTACGTAAAGCCAAGCTGTACTACCTGCGTGACCTGTCCGGTAAAGCAGCTCGCATCAAGGAAAAACTGGCTTAAGTCCAGCTTCCGATGCAGAAAAAAGCAGCCTACGGGCTGCTTTTTTGTTGCCCGCCATTTATCCCGGAATTTCGTTTCAGGCTGTAGACCCATGACCGCTCGTGAGCAAGAAATCGAACGCCGCACCGAACTCTCGGTGAGCCGCGTGACCAAGGCTGTTTTCCCGTCGACCACCAACCACCACAACACCCTGTTCGGCGGCACTGCGCTGGCCTGGATGGATGAAGTGTCATTCATCACCGCCACCCGCTTTTGTCGGCTACCGCTGGTGACCGTTTCCACGGACCGCATCGACTTCAATCACGCAATCCCTGCCGGCTCCATCGTTGAACTGGTCGGGCGGGTGATCAAGGTCGGCAACACCAGCCTCAAGGTTGAGGTTGAAGTGTTTGTTGAAAGCATGAGCTGTGATGGTCGCGAGAAGGCGATTCATGGGCAGTTCAGCTTTGTGGCGATTGATGAAGACAAGCGGCCGGTGCCGGTGTTGCCTGGGTTTGCTGCCTGACGGGGGACCGAGGTGCGGCCTTCGCGGGCAAGCCTCGCTCCTACAAGGGTTCCTTACATACCTGTAGGAGCGTGGCTTGCCCGCGAATCGATCTATCAGGCGCCGCTGGCCTGCGGCTGAATCAACGCCAGCAGAGTCCACCCCGCCGAAGGCTTCAGCGCACTGTCCGGCGTCGCCACATGCACCCATCCGCTGTCATCGCGAGCGAACAGCAATGTCGCGCGTTCCCCATGCAGCGCCCGGTAATCCTCCCAGCCAAAACCCTCCGTCAGAGTTGTGCTGTACAGCTCGGCCCCCTGGTGCAGCAGATTAGCCAGTTTGTTGTAGGTCAGTTCCTCATTGCCCAGCAAACGCCCGCGATGTTCATGGCTGGCGCGGTGCTTGTCAGTGCGGTGGCTTTCCTGACCACTGGCGAGACCAAACAGTCGCTGATGGCCGAAATCGTGTCGAAAACGCATCGACGCCAACGCATTCAATTCGCCGGATGGCGACAATGTCAGCAAATGCCCAAGCCCGACCAGATCCAGATGAGCGTCGGCATGCTGCGACGCCGGGTTACCAAAGTACGTCGGCAAACCGTCCATGCGCGCCGCGCGAATATTCTCCCAGCTCGAATCCGTCAGCAGCACTCGACAGCCCAGCTGTTGCAGGGCTTTGCCCAAGGTACGTGCCGGGGCGTTGGCGCCGACGATCAGAAAGCCGCTGGGTGCCGGTTCGGCGACTTTCAGCAAGCGCGCCAATGGCCGGGCCGTGGCACTTTGCAACACCACCGTGCCGATGATCACCGCAAACGTCAGCGGCACCAGCAGCAACGCGCCTTCGAGTCCGGCCTCATTCAGGCGAACGGCGAAAATCGCCGAAACCGCCGCCGCCACGATTCCGCGAGGTGCGATCCATGACAGCAGTGCCCGCTCGCGCCAGCTCAAACTCGAGCCTGCCGTGGAAAGCATGACGTTCAATGGCCGTGCAATGAACTGAATGATCAGCAACAGGATCAGCACCAGCGGCCCGAGGCCGATCAAGGCGTTCAAATCGAGTCGCGCCGCGAGCAAAATGAACAGCCCGGAGATCAGCAGCACGCTGAGGTTTTCCTTGAAGTGCAGGATGTCCCGCACATCCACGTCCTTCATGTTGGCCAGCCAGATCCCCATCAAGGTCACGGCCAGCAAACCGGATTCGTGCATGACTTGATTGGCGGTAATGAAAATCCCCAGCACCGCCGCCAACGCCGCCAGGTTGTGCAGGTATTCCGGCAACCATTGGCGCCGAATGATCGTGCCGAGCACCCAGCCGCCGGCAATCCCGAATGCGGTGCCGCACAGAATCACTCCGCCGAAGGTCAGCAGGCTTTGGCTCAAGCCGTCATCTGACGTACGGGCGATGATGAAGCTGTAGACCACCACGGCGAGGAGGGCGCCGATCGGGTCGATGACGATGCCTTCCCAGCGCAGGATGTTGGCAATCGAGGCTTTGGGGCGTACCACGCGCAGCATCGGTACGATGACCGTGGGCCCGGTGACCAACGTCAGGCTGCCGAAAAGTATCGCGAGCAACCAGTCGAAATCCAGCAGGCAATGCGTGGCAACAGCAATGACCACCCAGGTCGAGATCGCGCCAATCGTCACCAGCCGGCGTACGACGCTGCCGATTTCGCGCCACTCCGAGAGGTGCAGCGTCAGGCTGCCTTCAAACAGAATCAGCGCCACCGCCAGCGACACCAGTGGCATTAGCAATGGGCCGAACATTTCCTGTGGGTCGAGCCAGCCCAGGATCGGGCCGACCAGAATGCCGCTCAGCAACAGAAACAGGATCGCCGGCAATTTCAGTCGCCACGCCAGCCACTGACACCCCAGAGCCGCCGCACCAATACCGCCAAAAGCCAACAGAATCTGTTGCTCGTTCATTGAGTCTTCCTGTTCCTTGAAGTAGCGGGCTATGAAAGACTAGCGGTGGTTTTTACTGTTCACCTTTTTTTCGCGCGCAGTCTCAAGACTGCATGTTTCGAGTGCCCATGCCTGCCATCGATCATCCACTGATAGACCAATTCCTCGACGCGTTATGGCTGGAGAAAGGCCTTTCCGACAACACTCGCGATGCCTATCGCAGTGACCTGGCCTTGTTCAATGGCTGGCTGCAGGAGAAGGGGCTGGAGTTGATCAACGCCGGTCGCGAGTTGATCCTCGATCACCTGGCCTGGCGCCTGGAACAGAACTACAAACCCCGTTCCACTGCGCGATTTCTCTCGGGTGTGCGTGGCTTTTATCGCTATCTGTTGCGGGAAAAGTTGATCGCGGTCGATCCGACGTTACGCGTTGATATGCCTCAACTCGGTAGGCCGTTGCCAAAATCCTTGTCGGAAGCCGATGTGGAAGCACTGCTGAAAGCGCCGGATTTGAGTGAAGCGATTGGCCAGCGTGACCGCGCCATGCTCGAAGTGCTGTACGCCTGCGGTTTGCGGGTGACGGAACTGATCAGCCTGACGCTGGAGCAGGTCAACCTGCGCCAGGGCGTGCTGCGGGTGATGGGCAAGGGCAGCAAGGAGCGGCTGGTGCCGATGGGCGAGGAGGCGATTGTCTGGGTCGAGCGTTACATGCGCGACGCCCGTGGCGAGCTGCTCGGCGGGCGTCCCAGTGATGTGCTGTTCCCCAGTCAGCGCGGCGAGCAGATGACGCGCCAGACCTTCTGGCACCGGATCAAGCATCAGGCCAAGGTCGCCGGGATCGGCAAATCGCTGTCGCCGCACACGCTGCGTCACGCGTTCGCCACGCACCTGCTCAACCATGGCGCGGATTTGCGAGTGGTGCAGATGCTGCTCGGCCATAGCGATCTGTCGACCACTCAGATCTACACCCACGTCGCCCGCGCACGCTTGCAGGACCTGCACGCCAAACACCACCCGCGCGGATGATCACATTCCCTGCTGCGCGATCCCTGTAGGAGCGAAGCTTGCTCGCGAAGGAGGTCCGGACAACACGTTCATACAGACAGCACGCGTTATCGTTGACGTTCTTCGCGAGCAAGCTTCGCTCCTACAGGGATCGCGGTGTTGTCTTGTCACCCCACATTCGGCCACACAGCCCTTATGTGGTAGGCTTTGTCGGTTTGTACGATGGGCGGTTATGACCCGGTGTTTCGGCACGGGCGTTCTGGTCGTCCCATTTGTCCGCCTTCAGGAGTTCTCATGCGTCTGACCCAGATTTTCGCCGCCGCAGCCATTGCGTTGGTCAGCACCCTTGCCGTCGCCGATGACGCGGCTGACAAAGCCATTCGTAAGAGCCTGGAAACCCTCCAGCTCGAAGTGCCGGTAGAAAGCATTTCCGCCAGTCCGCTGCCGGGCCTGTATGAAGTCAAACTGCAGGGCAGCCGCGTGCTGTATGCCAGTGCCGACGGCCAATACGTGGTTCAGGGCTACATGTTTCAGCTCAAGGACGGCAAGCCGGTCAACCTGACCGAAAAAGCCGAACGCCTGGGCATTTCCAAGCTGGTCAACGCCATTCCTGTTGCGGAAACCGTGGTCTACCCGGCCATCGGCGAAACCAAATCGCACATCACCGTGTTTACCGACACCACCTGCCCGTACTGCCACAAACTGCATGCCGAAGTGCCTGAGCTGAACAAGCGCGGCATCGAAGTGCGCTACGTCGCGTTCCCACGCCAGGGCCTGGGCTCGCCGGGTGACGAACAGCTGCAAGCGGTCTGGTGCTCGAAAGACAAGAAAGCGGCCATGGACAAAATGGTCGACGGCAAGGAAATCAAGGCCGCCAAGTGCGATAACCCGGTTTCCAAACAGTTCGCCCTCGGTCAGTCGATTGGCGTGAACGGCACACCGGCCATCGTTTTGGCCGACGGTCAGGTCATTCCGGGCTACCAGCCTGCGCCACAAGTCGCCAAACTGGCGCTGGGCGCGAAGTAAATTCGCATCGTCACGGCCAGCCTTTGACGATCATGGTCCGGCGGCAACATTTGCCGGGCCATTAATAGAGAGCCGCGAGCATGCGGCTGTTTTCACGGCCGGCCTTGAGTCGGCCGTTTTATGGGGAGTTCACAGTGAAACCGGTCAAAGTAGGCATCTGTGGGTTAGGGACCGTCGGTGGCGGTACCTTCAACGTACTTCAGCGCAACGCCGAGGAAATTGCTCGTCGTGCCGGGCGTGGAATCGAAGTGGCACAAATTGCCATTCGCACGCCAAAGCCTCAGTTCCAAACGACCGGTATTGCGATTACCAACGATGTCTTCGAAGTGGCCACGAACCCTGAGATCGACATCGTTATAGAGCTGATGGGCGGCTACACCGTTGCCCGCGAGCTGGTACTCAAGGCCATCGAGAATGGCAAGCATGTGGTCACCGCGAACAAGGCGCTTATCGCCGTTCACGGTAATGAAATTTTCGCCAAGGCTCGCGAGAAGGGCGTGATCGTTGCGTTCGAAGCGGCCGTGGCCGGTGGTATTCCGGTGATCAAGGCGATCCGTGAAGGCCTGTCCGCCAACCGTATCAACTGGGTCGCCGGCATCATCAACGGCACCGGCAACTTCATCCTCACCGAGATGCGCGAGAAGGGTCGCACCTTCGAAGACGTACTCGCCGAGGCGCAGGCCCTGGGTTACGCCGAAGCCGATCCGACCTTCGACGTTGAAGGCATCGACGCGGCCCACAAGCTGACGATCCTGGCCTCCATCGCGTTCGGCATTCCGCTGCAATTCGACAAGGCCTACACCGAAGGCATCACCAAGCTGACCACGGCTGACGTGAACTACGCCGAAGCGCTGGGCTATCGCATCAAGCACCTGGGCGTCGCTCGCAGCACGGCGGCTGGCATCGAGTTGCGCGTGCACCCGACGCTGATCCCGGCCGATCGCCTGATCGCCAACGTCAACGGCGTGATGAACGCAGTGATGGTCAACGGTGACGCAGCCGGTTCGACCCTGTTCTACGGTGCCGGTGCCGGCATGGAGCCGACCGCTTCGTCGGTGATCGCCGACCTGGTGGACGTGGTTCGCGCCATGACTTCCGATCCGGAAAACCGCGTGCCGCACCTGGCCTTCCAGCCAGATTCGCTGTCGGCGCATCCGATCCTGCCGATCGAAGCCTGCGAAAGCGCCTACTACCTGCGCATTCAGGCCAAGGACCATCCGGGCGTGCTGGCTCAGGTTGCGAGCATCCTGTCGGAGCGCGGCATCAACATCGAATCGATCATGCAGAAAGAAGTCGAAGAGCATGACGGCCTGGTGCCGATGATCCTGCTGACCCACCGTGTGCTGGAACAGCACATGAACGACGCGATTGCCGCCCTCGAAGCCCTCACGGGCGTGGTCGGTCCGGTCGTACGGATCCGCGTCGAGCACCTGAACTAAGCCGTTATCGTTCACCGGGCCTGCGTGCGGGCCCGGGTTTGCGAACACTGTCCATTGGAGTCAGTCATGCGTTATATCAGCACCCGCGGCCAGGCACCGGCCCTGAATTTCGAAGACGTCCTGCTGGCCGGTCTGGCCACTGACGGCGGTCTGTACGTCCCGGAAAACCTGCCACGTTTCACCCAGGAAGAAATCGCTTCCTGGGCCGGCCTGCCGTATCACGAGCTGGCCTTCCGGGTGATGCGCCCGTTCGTCACCGGCAGCATTCCTGATGCCGATTTCAAAAAGATTCTTGAAGAAACCTATGGCGTGTTCTCGCACAACGCCGTGGCACCGTTGCGTCAACTGAACGGCAATGAGTGGGTGCTGGAGCTGTTCCACGGCCCGACCCTGGCGTTCAAGGACTTCGCCCTGCAACTGCTCGGTCGCCTGCTTGATTACGTGCTGGAAAAACGCGGTGAGCGCGTGGTGATCGTCGGCGCTACTTCTGGCGATACCGGTTCGGCCGCCATCGAAGGCTGCAAGCACTGCGAAAACGTCGACATCTTCATCCTGCACCCGCACAACCGCGTGTCTGAAGTGCAGCGTCGGCAGATGACTACCATCTTCGGCGAGAACATCCACAACATCGCCATCGAAGGCAACTTCGATGACTGCCAGGAAATGGTCAAGGCGAGCTTCGCCGACCAAAGCTTCCTCAAGGGCACGCGTCTGGTGGCGGTGAACTCGATCAACTGGGCGCGGATCATGGCCCAGATCGTCTACTACTTCCACGCAGCCCTGCAGCTGGGCGGCCCGGCGCGTTCGGTGTCGTTCTCGGTGCCGACCGGCAACTTCGGCGACATCTTCGCCGGTTACCTGGCGCGCAACATGGGCCTGCCGATCAATCAGTTGATCGTCGCCACCAACCGCAACGACATCCTGCACCGCTTCATGAGCGGCAATCAGTACGTCAAGGAAACCCTGCACGCCACGTTGTCGCCGTCGATGGACATCATGGTGTCGTCGAACTTCGAGCGTCTGCTGTTCGACCTGCACGGTCGCAACGGCGCGGCGATTGCCGGGTTGATGGATTCGTTCAAGCAGGGCGGCGGCTTCAGCGTTGAGCAGGAGCGTTGGACCGAAGCGCGCAAGCTGTTCGATTCGCTGGCTGTGGATGATGCGCAAACTTGCGAAACGATTGCTGAGGTTTACGAGCAGACGGGTGAGTTGCTGGATCCGCACACGGCTATCGGTGTAAAGGCTGCGCGTGAATGCCGTCGTAGTCTGGATATTCCGATGGTGATCCTTGGCACTGCGCACCCGGTCAAATTCCCGGATGCGGTTGAGAAGGCGGGCGTGGGTAAAGCGCTGGAGTTGCCGGTGCACCTGGCCGATCTGTTTGAGCGGGATGAGCGTTGCACGGTGTTGCCGAATGACCTTAAGGCTGTACAGGCTTTTGTCAGTCAGCATGGGAATCGTGGGAAGCCGTTGTAATCGGTTGGATTGATTGGGGGCATATCCGTTGCTGCGGTAATGGCGGCTATTGGTTTCGCCCTTACGGCGAGTCACTTTGGAAAAGCCCCAAAGTAACCAAAGGGCTCTTGCCCCTTTCGTTCGGTGCCTCGCTAATGCTCGGCATGCCCTCGCTCCGGTCCTGCTCCGTGGGCCCGCCGCCATCGGCCATCCATGGCCGGGGGCGGCTACCGCGGCATCCCTGCCGCGGTGCCCACTGCGCAGAACCTCCACTCGGCCTCTCGAGGGGGCGACTACCGCCACAGCCGCCGAGGCGGCCTGAAAGCCGACCTGGCTC
>NZ_JAGYGF010000052.1:0-46960 GCF_019947305.1 Pseudomonas sp. BF-RE-21
GCCCAGATCGGTGTGCCATCGGCCAGCCAACCGGCAAACCCACCTTGGCGCGACGATGGATCCTGATCTCCCAACCAGCTCCAGGTTTTCACCCGCAATCGGCCACCGAGTTCGCCCACGACATTGCCGTCGGCGGCATTCAACACCACGTCCAGCAACACTCGCCGAGCCTGATCCTGCGCGGGCATCACGGCCAGCACTTTAAGCAATTCAACCACCGACACTCGCGTGGATGGCTGCAATGAAGGCAAGTCCAGCAACCACTCCGGTGCCTGCCGTGCCTGCCAATACGTGCGCCAATCAGCGCCAGCAATGCCCAACCGCGCAGGTTCGAAGTACAAGCCGCAGGACTTCACCAGCGCCTGATCACGCTCGATCTTGCCGCCTGCGGTGCAGCAATAGACTTCTTCTTTCGACTGCCCGCGACACTCATACGCGGGCTCACGGGCGCCGGTATCCACCAGCCAGCCGTACACAAACAACTTCCACAGACTGCCCAATGGCGTTTGCAAATCCGAAGGCAACGGCTCGCGAGCAATCACCTGAGTCCGGCTCAGCGACAGCAATTCACCCTTGAAGCCCAGACGCAGCGGCTCGTCCTGCGCCGTCGCCAGCGCAGGGATCAAACACAGCAGCCACCAAAGCAAACGCCGGGTCATGTCAGTTGACCGTGACCTGACCAAGCGCCGGTTTCTGTTCCTGAGCCTGATGCTGCGGCGCGTAGACCTGAGTGAAACGCACCGACGGCAGGTTGAACTGGCCTTTCTGCGAGAAGCGCACCAAGTGACGCAAACGCAATTCGCCGCTCAAGGCATCTACCGGAATTGCGTAAGCCATCTGCCCCGGTTCGAAGCGCGCCTTCTCCAGCGCCGTCGGTTCAGTGCCGGCCTTGCCCATCAACTTGATGCCCCACGTGGTGCGCTCGACATCCGCGCCCGGTGGCAGCGGCACTTCGATCATGCCGTAGCGCAGCGGTTTCGCGGCTTTGCTGGTGATGATCACTTCGTCCAGATACAGGCTGTCGCTGGACAACGGCTTGGTGCCCACCGCTTCCAGTTTGAAGGTGAAGGCTTCATCACCCGGCACCAGACGCGACAAGCGACGGGTGATGGTCACCGCCATCGGATCAACCGGCGGTTGTTTGGTCTGGAAACTCAACGCGGCACGCAACGGGCGCTCTTGCGTCCCGCTCAGCGCCAGCACTGCCGGCACCGACGAAGCGCCCTGCCACGTCCAATACATCTCACCGGTATCACCGTATTTTTTCTTCCAGCCTTCACCCGGTGCCAGTGCGATGGTGGGCGAAGCCTGCTCGATGCTGCGTTGCAACCAGGTCAGCGCCAATGCGCGTTCCAGGGTCGATTGCTGTGGCAACAAACGTTGCAACAACGCTTGCGCATGAGCCTGATCGAAGCTTTGCAGCGACAGGTTCAAGGCTTCGGCAAACGGCTGCGAACTGACGGCCAGACGCTGCTGCGCGTCGGCCAGTTGTCGGTTGAAAGCATCCGGCAGATTGACCTTCGACTGCTTCGCCAAAGAAGCGGTCAACGCACGCGCCGCCGCCAGGCCCAACGCCGAATCCGGATCGCTCATGACAATGCTGTCTTCGCCATCCTCCATCAGCGTCGCGGCATTGCCCTCACCCGCTTTCGCCAGGTCATCCATCAAACCACTGAGCAACGTGTTGACCGGCAATTGCATCTGTTTGGCGAACGACAGGATCAACGCACGCTGCAACAGCGGCGTGTTTTTCGCCTGCTTCGAATAGACCTCCAGCACCCGCTGCCAATGCTCCGGCGGCAGGCTCAGTTCCAGCGCTTTGCTGGCGTGCCAGTCGGCGTAATAGGCGTACGCGGTGAGGAACGCGTCCGGCTCACCGTCCATGCCCCACCAGGTGAAACTCGCCGATGGCCCGGCCATTTGCACCAGGCGCAGACGGCTGTTCTGCATGATCAGGCGCAAGCGATCGCGGATCTGTGGGTTCGACGACAAAGTCGGGTAGGCAATGCTCAATGGCAACAAACGACTGGCCGTCTGCTCGACGCCGCCGTACGGATAACTGAGCAAATCATCCAGTGCCGAACGGAACAGCGCTTGCGGGCTGTCATCCAGACGCAGGCGAATGTCCGTTGCGTCTGCCGGCAAGGTCAGCGGCGTATCACCGCTGGCCACGTCCAGGCTTTGACTCTGCGTAACGAGCCAACCTTCGCCGGTCGCGGTCAGACGCACGGCCAGGGCGTCAGCGGTTTTGCCGTCCTGCACCAGCTCGGCGGTCCACTCGCCACTGGACAACGCAAACGCCGGCAGCGCGATGTAATTGATGCCGTTGTTCAGCGTCACGGGCACGCGCTGTTCGGCACCTGCGTAATGAATCACCAATTCAGCCTTGACCGGTTTTTCCGCCTGGCTGAAGGCGAACACGCCGAGGTCCGGTTTGTCGCCACTGCGGAATTTGGTCGGGCCGCTCCACTTCAGGTACAGCGGTTTTTCCGAGCGCAGGAATTGCTTTTTCTGCCCGACCTGACCGTCATCGGCGATGGCGCGAGCAGTGATGCGCCAGCGGGTCAGCGAGTCCGGCATTTTGAAGGTGAAGCGGGTTTTGCCGTTGGCGTCGGTGATCAATTCCGGCTGCCACGCGGCGGTGTCGACGTCTTCACGACGCGGCCGCTCCAGCACTTTCACACCACGCTCGCTGCGGTTGGCTTTGCCCGGCGCACCAGGGCTGCCCGGCAACGCGACGTCGTAGCTGATGAACGACAGACTGGCGCTGGTACGCACGTTGTTGCGGCGCGGGTGATAGAAGAACTGGTCGATGGTCGGCGCAACTTCCGGTTGCAGCGCGTAGACCATTTCGTCGACAACGCTGACCGTCAGGTGCGCCGGAATCGGCTTGCCGGCGAACTGCGTTGTCAGGTCAACGGACACCGTATCACCCGGCTGATACACCTCTTTATCGGTGACGATGGCGACGTCGATTTGCGGCGCAACCACCTTGATGCCGGCGTTCTGGAAGCTGTACTGGCCACCCTTGGTGTACAACACCGAGAACGTCAGGTTCGGCGCGAAATTATCCTTCACCGGAATGCGCGCGCGGTATTGGGTGTCGCTGAGTTTTTCCATTTTCAGCCAGTCGCCGCCCTTCGACATCAGCGCGGTGGCCTCGACCTTGTCGCGTTCCAGCGACAGCAAGGCATCGCTGACAGGCTCAGGGAAAGTGATCAGCGCGAGGGCTTCGTCGCCCGCCTTGTACTCGGGTTTATCGAGGACGATTTCCACGGTGCCGGGCACGGCTTTGACGCCATCGCCAGTGACCGAATGCCCGGTCGCACCGACCACGCGACCATGGTCATCCTTCAACGTCAGGTTGTAAGTCCCCGGACGTTCGAAGGCCAAGGTGAAGCCTTTATCGCTTGCTGCCAGTTTGCCTTCGCCCGTGGTCTGATCTTCCAGACGCACCCAGCTGTAGCCGCTCGGCGTGACCGCTTTGCTTTGCTCGCTGCCACCCTCATTCAGGTAGCTGAATGCAACCTTGTCGCCCACCGCACTGAAGCGCTGCGGTGCGTTCAAGCGGAAACTCGCGGCGCCACGGTCGATGAGGATTTCCTTGGTGGTCTTGACCCGATACGCCGCGCCATCGCTGGCGAAAACGGTGAGCATGTAACGGCTCGGTTTCTCGGCGGCGGGCAGGTCGAGGGTCGCGTTGCCTTTGGAGTCGGTGGTCAGTTCGGTACTGGTCAGCTCCACCGGGAACTGCCCCAGGTATTGCAGCTCGTTATCGACCATCGACAGTTGCTGGGCGCGCAGGCTCAGGCTCAACTTGGCATTCGCGACGGGTTTGCCGTCCGGGTACAACAGCACGAGACTGCCTTTCACCGGTTCGCCAGTGCGGTAATCCTGCTTGGCCAGGTTCAGCGAAATCTCGAAGTGCGGCTTGATGTATTCAGCCACGCGGAAGGCGCTGCTGTAGGCCTGATCCTTGTAGCTGAAACGCAGTTCATAACCGCCCGCGACCGCGTTGTCCGGCAGCTGAAAACGACCTTGTGTGCCGGCCTTGGAATCGAGTTTCAGCGCCAGCGTTTGCAGCGCGGTGCCGGTGGCATCGAGCACCGTGACATTCACATCAGCCGCCGTCGGCAACACCGAGTCACGGGCGTTCTTGAACTCGCGACCGACGATTTTCAGCGACACCCAATCCCCCGGCCGATACAGCGGCCGGTCCGTAAACGCATAGAGTTTGGTGTCGTAGATTTCGCTGTCGTAATAGAAGTTCTCGGAGACAAACACCCCGCCCTCTTCGTCCTCGCCGATCACGAACGAACGCTCCGGGCTGACGTGTTTCAGGCGCAGCAAACCATCAGCATCGGTGGCACCGCTGCTCATCACGCCGAGGCCATCGGTCCACAGCACATTAACCTTCGGCACCGAACTGCCTTCGTGTTTACGCGCCGCCCAGACCAGCAGTTCATCACCGGCAATCTTGCTCACGGCCACGGTGTTGGAAACAAAGACCATGGTGGTCGCACGGTACTTGCCGATCAGCGCTTCCACCAGGTACAGGCCCGGCTTCAGGTTGCCCAACGGGACGTACACATTGCCCGGCGCGACAGTGACGAACTCGCTGGACGAACCGGCGAGGTTCACGCCCTCAGGCGGCTGGATCGGTTTGGCTTGCCACAGTGGATAACGGAACTGACTGACCACTGGCAGGCCCGGGATCAGAGCGAATTGCGGCTGCGCGTCGTAAGGCGTTGGCGCGGCGATGGCAGTGCCCATCTTCAGTTCCGGCACTTCCTCGGTGACTTGTTTACGCGACTCGTAGGAAAACGCCCGCTGCATCACGCGACGGGATTTGCGGTACCAGTTGTCCCACAGGTACGCGAGGGTATTCGACAGGCCTTCACCCTTGAACTGACCGTCGCTGACCACGCGGTGCAGGTTCTTCTGGCGCTTGAGGAAATCCAGCGGTTTGTCGATGCGGTACACACGAATGTCCGCACCGCCGTAAGGCTCCATGCGGAAACGACGATAGTCACGGCCCGGTGCTTCGAGGCGCACCATCGCCTGTTCGTCGCTGGCAAAACTGCTGTCCGCCAGCAGGAAAAAGCTTTCACCGGCCACCGGCGTGTAGCCGCTCGGTTCGACGGTGTCTTCGGCATTCACTGCCGAAAAAGGCAGGACCAATACCAACAGTAGAGACAGAAAACGCAGCATGCGGGCACCGGTCATTGGGAGAGAAAGTTCAGTCGATAGACGCCGATGAAGTTGGGGTTGGCTGCGTCGGGTATCCATCGGGTGTCCTTCCATGTCATGAGTTGCTGCAGGCTCGCGGAACGCATGCCGTTGTCAGTGGGGGTGGTGGTGCCGGTGTGATAGGCGATGTAGCGGCCCATCCAGATCATCAGGTGCTGGTCGTCGCCCTGATCGAAAAACATCAGGTCGCCGGGCCGGGCTTGCGCCAGGTCGCGGCCAACCAGATGGCTGTTGAACTGAATCAGTTTGATCGCGTTGACGTACGGCCCGACCTTGCCGCCGCCCTGCTGCCATTGCTGGGCGAGGCCACGCTGGGCATCACTCAATTGCAGCTCCGGCGGCAGGTAGCGGTTGGACAGGCCATTGCTGCGCAGCCATTTGTCGTCATGGACTTTCAGCGCTTCGTTGGCGGCAAAACGCACCAGCCCCGCGCAGTCCTGCTGATACCAGCGCGGGCTCGGGCCCTGGGTCAGTTGTTCCTGGGCGATGCGCACGAACCAGGCGCGGAACACCTGGGATTGCTGCACGTCGAGCGGCGCGGCGTCACTGGCAAATGCCCGACTGCCCAGCAACATCGCCAGCAGGCCGAGGCCTCGGATAAGTGCGGTCACAGCGCTTTCCATTCCAGCGGCAGCCATTGCCAATGGCCGTCGGGCTCGCTGCCTTCCGGCAACGTCAGCGCGTATTTGCCGTAGCCGCCGAGCTTGCGCAGTTTAGGGATCAGGTAGGTTTGCGCGGCGTTGTAGAACACCGGCTCCATGTCCTGCGGCAGGCTGTCGAGGGTTTCCTGTTGCATCAGCTGCGCCATGGAATCCGGGCCGAAGTAGACCGGCATCAACAGGTCTTTCGGCACCACGTCGGCCATCGGCGGGAAGCGTTTGTCGAGGGTGCCGAGGGCTTTGTCCACGAGCTTGTCGTCGAGGGAGAACAGCAGCGTCGAACCGTGGCGCGCCAGGCTCACGCGCATGAAGGCCTTGCCGGTGATCGCGTTCGGGTCCTCGGCGTCCTTGGCTTTGTAAGGGCCGAAATTGGAACTGACCTGACGCTGCCACTGGCGGTTTTCACCCTCCTGTTTCTCGACCACCGGGAACGCGTGCTCTTCGACGTTGCCTTCGTAGGCGCCGACCATCGAGCTGAACAGGTTGCCCAGGTCACCGTCGAGTTTGGCGCTGTCGTCGTCATTCAGACTGGCCACCAGCAGCGGCGTGTAAAGCCGCGAATCGGCGTACCAGCACAGGCCGGCGGCACCGGCCATGTGCTCGGTCAGCGCCTGGGCCACGGTTTCTTCGGCACCGAGTTTCACCAGCAACGGCTTCTGTTGTTCGGCGGCGAGCGGCAAGGCCACGCAAGCGCTGGCGCCCATCGGCATGGCTTGCCAGATCGGTTTGAAATCGAAGTCCGGCTGGTTTTCCAGTTCGTCCATGGCGAGGAAGCTGTGCCAGCCCTTGTCGTCCATGTCGAAACGCAGGCCGGCGAAGTTCGGGATGAACCGCTGGTAACCCATGGCCAGCACGCTGGAATTGACCGACAGGCGCTGTTTCACTTCCGGCGCGCGCAGTGGCAGACCGAAGGCTTCGGGGAAGAGTTTCTGACCGCCGAGCAATGCTTCCAGCGATTGAGTCGAAACCATCCCAGGCTCATCGATCGGGCCATTACTGTTGTCGTACAGTTTCGAAGGATTGGACAGCACCACCAGCTTGTCGCCATGAGAGGCAAACAGCAGCGCCTTGCTGTTGTTGTAGGTGAGCTGATACAGCGGCACCGTCTCGCCGGCGACCTTGATGTCACCGAGTTGCGTCAGCTGCGAATCATCCAGCGCTACTTTGACCAGCGGCTCCAGCACCTTGGCCAGACCACCGCGATCCATCACCAACAAAAAGTCTTTCAGGCGACCATCCGCCCCGCGCCACAACGCGACATCCGCCGGTTGATCGAAAAGCTGCTCGATCAGGCTGTCCTGCAACTTCAGGTCATGTTCGTAGATGATCCGCCGCAGACTGCCGATCAAGCCGAGGCGATCGGCATGGGCTTCGTAATAGAAGACGAAATCTTCGGTCAGGGTTTCCTTGAGGAACGGCACCGCCAGCAAGTCCTTGGGCAATTGGCTCAAGGAGCGGGTTTCAAGCAGACCGTCCGGGCGGCTCATGCCCAGTTTGTCACTGGCCAATTGCGCCGCCGGCGCCTTGGGTTTGTGCATGAACCAGCCAAGTCCGGCCGCCACGCCAGCCACCAGGATCAGCCCGCCCAACAGCAACGGCCAGCGCCGGGAAGGTTTGGCAGCAGGTGCGTCAGCAGCCGGGGTAACAGTGTTATCGCTCATGTTCACAACGCCCAGTTCATCCGTGGTGCGGGATGCTTAATAGTTGAAAGTCTTGACCAGCAGCAGGTCACCGATCGCGCGCAGGGGCACGATGAAGGTCTCGCGTTTTTCGTCGACGGTGTTTTCGTTCAGCACCAGGTTGATCTGCGAGGTGATCACCTCGTTCTGGTTGCTGGTCTCATCGAAGTTATAGCCGCCGCTGCCGAAGTTGCCCCAATAGTTCACGTAAACCAGATAGGTGCCATGCAGTGGCGCGGTCATGGTGAACATTTCCGGGCCGGGGCCGTCGACGCCGTCCGGGTCGAGGCCGCCGCCGTTGCTCATCGCCGGGCGAGCCCAGAACGCATGTTGGCCGTCGGGGGTAATGATGTGCAGGTCGAGTTCGGCTTTCGGATCGTCCCAACCCAGCACCACGCGAATCCGCGCCGGGGTACGCAGGTTGTTGGCTTCATAGAATTGGACACGCTTGAGGGACTGGCCTTCGGCGCTGCGCACTTCGACGCTGTTGGAGCCTGCGCCAAACGCATACGGCCGGGCGAAACGCCCCTGGTCGTCGGTGTACAGGTTCAGAGGATTGCCGTTGACCGCCAGCGTGTGCGGCCCGCGCTGAGTGCCGATGGCCTTGAGCTGGCCTTCGATCATCGTGCGATTGCGCTGCACGCCCCGGTCGATGGGCGGCGTCGGGTAGGCGACTTGCGGGTTTTCGCTGCGATCGAGCAGGCCGTTGTAGCGCCAGCCGCCCACCGGTTCCGACAGTTCGGCTGTCGGCTCGGCCCAGGCTGCGGTCGCGCAGACCCACCCCATCAGCAATAGAAGAAATGAACGCATGTGATGCCTCCTGCCATGCATAACGAAACCTTGCGCCTGATCCTCGGCGCGTTACAGATCCAAATACTGCGTTTCGTCAGAAAGACCCGTGACTATTGGGTCGTAGAAGGCGCGAAGGTTAGCCATTTGGCGGGTTTTTAACAATCGGATACATCTTGAATTGCGGTAGGGATCACGGTGTTTGTTGGATGTGGGCTGAATAATCCTCGTCATTGCAGTAGTGCTGTTACCTGAGAACGCAGTTAGCGGGGGTGGTCCTGCGGGTGTATCCGGCACCTTGTGGGAGCGGGCTTGCTCGCGAAGGCTGTGTGTCTGGTGACGAGTTTTTTGCTGGTGTACATATCCATTACTGGGGTAACGGCGGCTATTGGTTCCGCCCTTACGGCGGGTTACTTGGAAAAGCGCCAAGTAACCAAGCGCCTGCGCCCCTGACGTACGGTGCCTCGCCTAGGCTCGGCATACCCTCGCTCCGGTCCTGCTCCGTGGGCCCGCCGCCATCGGCCATCCATGGCCGGGGGCGGCTAACCCGGCATCCATGCCGGGTTGCCCACTGCGCAGAACCTCCACTCGGCCTTCCGACGGGGCAGATCAAGATCAAAAGCCAAGCAAAAGCCAAAGCGAGGCGGCCTGCCAGCCGACCTGGCTCTTTGTTCGTACGCATCCCCCTGTAGGAGCCGGCTTGCCGGCGATGGCGTCCGTTCAGTCACGCACTCATTGCCTGACCCACCGCTATCGCCAGCAAGCTGGCTCCTACAAGGGAAATGCACATGCGTTTGGATAAATACGATCAACTGTAGGAGCCGGCTTGCTGGCGATAGCGTCCGTCCAGTCAATACACACGTTGACTGACCCACCGCCATCGCCAGCAAGCCGGCTCCTACAGGGGGCGCGTACGCTTTTGACTCTCACCACTCATCAGGCCGAGCGTTAGCTCGCCTTCAGCTTTTGATCTTGAGGTACACGCCCCCTCGAGAGGCCGAGCGCAGGTTCTGCGCAGTGGGCAACCCGGCATGGATGCCGGGTTAGCCGCGCACGGCCAAGGATGGCCGATCGCGGCGGGCCCACGGAGCAGGACCGGAGCGAGGGCATGCCGAGCCACAGCGAGGCACCGAACGAAAGGGGCAAAAGCGCTTGGTTACTTGGCGCTTCTCCAAGTGACCCGCCGTAAGGGCGGAACCAATAGAAGCCGTTACCGCAAAAACGGATATCCCCCCAACCAACCGCACAACAAACAATGCCCTCATTTGCCCATAACCCCCATGTCTGCTAGTGTCGCGCCGGTTTAACGTCAACCGGAAATCGCCGCCATGGCCCGCAAAAAAGCTGCACTGGATTTCGAACAATCCCTCGCCGACCTGCAAACGCTGGTAGAGCGACTGGAGAACGGCGAACTGTCGCTGGAAGACTCGCTGACGGCTTTCGAGCAAGGCATCGGTCTGACCCGTGATTGCCAGGCAGCGCTGGCCCAGGCCGAGCAGAAGGTTCAAGTGCTGCTCGAACGTGATGGCGAGCTCGCCGAGGAACCCTTCGACGCGGATCAACCAGAATGATTGCAGCGTATTCGGCGACGAGCCAGGCCCGCGTCAACGCGGCACTGGAAACCCTGTTCAACGCACCAAGCCCGGAACTCGCGCGGCTCTACGAAGCCATGCGCTACAGCGTGATGAACGGCGGCAAGCGCGTGCGCCCTCTGCTGGCCTACGCAGCGTGCGAAGCGCTGGGCGGCAAGCCCGAGCAAGCCAACGGCGCTGCCTGCGCGGTGGAACTGATCCACGCTTATTCGCTGGTGCACGACGATTTGCCGGCGATGGACGACGACGATCTGCGTCGCGGCCAGCCGACCACCCACAAAAAATTCGATGAAGCCTGCGCGATTCTCGCCGGTGACGGTTTGCAGAGCCTGGCCTTCAGCGCCCTGCTCGACCCGCGCCTGAGCTCGTCGGACGCTGAGATCCGCCTGCAAATGGTCAGCGCATTGGCATTGGCAGCAGGGCCGGCCGGCATGGTCGGCGGTCAAGCCATCGACCTCGGTTCGGTCGGCTTGAAGCTCGATCAGAAAGCCCTCGAATACATGCATCGGCACAAGACCGGCGCGCTGATTGAGGCCAGCGTCAAACTCGGCGCCCTCGCCAGCGGCCGGGCCGAGAAAGACGAACTGAAGTCCTTGCAGACTTATGCACAGGCCATCGGCCTGGCCTTCCAGGTGCAGGACGACATTCTCGACGTCGAAAGCGATACCGAAACCCTCGGCAAACGCCAGGGCGCCGACATCGCGCGCGACAAACCGACCTACCCGGCCCTGCTCGGCCTCGATGCGGCCAAAGCCTACGCGCTGGAACTGCGCGATCAGGCCCTGCACGCGCTGCGACCGTTTGACGCGGCCGCCGAGCCATTGCGCGATTTGGCCCGGTATATCGTCGAACGGCGCAGCTGACAGCGTATCCGCCAAAAAAGAGCAACGCGTGGGCAGGGGCCGATGCATCAGGTAAACTGCCGCCTCTTCTATACCTATAACGATTCGCCTGATGCCCACGACGTTTCATGAGATTCCCCGCAAGCGCCCGACCACGCCCCTGCTCGACCGTGCCAACACGCCGGACGGCCTGCGCCGGTTAGGCGAAGCCGAGCTGGAAACCCTGGCCGATGAGTTGCGCCTGGAATTGCTCTACACGGTCGGTCAGACCGGCGGGCATTTCGGTGCCGGCCTGGGCGTCATCGAGCTGACCATCGCGTTGCATTACGTCTTCGACACCCCGGACGACCGGCTGGTGTGGGACGTGGGTCATCAGGCCTATCCGCACAAGATCCTCACCGGCCGTCGCGAGCGCATGGGCACCCTGCGCCAGAAGGATGGCGTCGCCGCCTTCCCGCGCCGCTCCGAAAGCGAGTACGACACCTTTGGCGTCGGCCACTCCAGCACCTCGATCAGCGCAGCGCTGGGCATGGCCATTGCCGCCCGCCTGCAAAACAGTGATCGCAAGGCGATTGCCGTGATCGGCGACGGCGCGTTGACCGCCGGCATGGCGTTCGAGGCGCTGAACCACGCGCCGGAAGTGGACGCCAACATGCTGGTGATCCTCAACGACAACGACATGTCGATCTCGCGCAACGTCGGCGGCTTGTCGAATTACCTGGCGAAAATCCTTTCCAGCCGCACCTACGCGAGCATGCGTGAAGGCAGCAAAAAGGTCCTGTCGCGCCTGCCCGGCGCCTGGGAAATCGCCCGTCGCACCGAAGAATACGCCAAAGGCATGCTGGTTCCCGGCACGCTGTTCGAAGAGCTGGGCTGGAACTACATCGGCCCGATCGATGGCCACGACCTGCCGACCCTGATCGCCACTCTGCGCAACATGCGCGATCTCAAAGGCCCGCAGTTCCTGCACATCGTCACCAAGAAAGGCAAAGGCTTCGCCCCGGCGGAAGTCGACCCGATCGGTTACCACGCCATCACCAAACTCGAACCGCTGGACGCGCCGGCCGCTGCGCCGAAAAAAGCCAGCGGTCCGAAGTATTCCGGTGTGTTCGGCGAATGGCTGTGCGACATGGCCGCGACCGACCCACGCTTGGTGGGCATCACCCCGGCGATGAAAGAAGGCTCCGACCTGGTGGCCTTCAGCGAGCGTTTCCCGCTGCGCTATTTCGACGTGGCGATTGCCGAACAGCACGCCGTCACCTTCGCGGCGGGTATGGCCTGTGAAGGCGCGAAACCGGTAGTGGCGATCTACTCGACGTTCCTGCAACGTGGCTACGATCAGCTTGTTCACGATGTGGCGGTGCAAAACCTCGACGTCCTGTTCGCCATCGACCGCGCCGGTCTGGTCGGCGAAGACGGCCCGACGCACGCCGGCAGTTTCGACCTGTCGTTCCTGCGCTGCATCCCCGGCATGCTGGTGATGACCCCGAGCGACGAAAACGAACTGCGCAAAATGCTCACCACGGGCCATCTGTACAACGGCCCGGCGGCGGTGCGTTACCCACGCGGCAACGGCCCGAACGCAACGATCGAGAAAGACCTGCAGCCAATCGAAATCGGCAAAGGCGTGGTTCGCCGTCAGGGCAGCAAAGTCGCCCTGCTGGTGTTCGGCGTGCAATTGGCCGAGGCGCTGAAAGTCGCCGAGACGCTGGATGCCACCGTGGTCGACATGCGTTTCGTCAAACCGCTGGATGAAGAGCTGGTTCGCGAAATCGCCGGCAGCCATGAGTTGCTGGTGACCATCGAAGAGAACGCAATCATGGGCGGTGCCGGTGGCGCGGTCAGCGAATTCCTCGCCCGCGAGAACATCCTCAAGTCGGTGCTGCACCTGGGCTTGCCGGACCTTTACGTCGAACACGCCAAGCCCGCGCAAATGCTGGCCGAATGTGGACTGGATGAGGCCGGGATCGAGGCCTCGATCCGCGAACGCCTGCAACTGCTAGCTCAGTAACCCCTCCCCCTGTAGGAGCGAGGCTTGCCCGCGAAGACGATCTAACGGTCAACATAAATGTTGAGTGTTATGGCCTCTTCGCGGGCAAGCCTCGCTCCTACAAGTCCCGTGTTTGCTACGGATTACCCATGAAACTCTCCCGCCTCGCCCTGACGCTGACCCTTCTGCCGTCCGGCCCGCTCCTGGCCGACACCTTCGAACGCGATCAAGCCCTGAAACTGCCCGACGTGCTGATCAGCGCCAACCGCCAGGTCGAAGCGCGCAACGACAGCAGCGCCGCCAACACCGTGTTCACCCGCGACGACATCGACCGCCTGCAACCGGGCAGCGTCACCGACCTGCTGCGTCGCGTGCCGGGCGTGCAAGTCGGGCAAACCGGTGGGCGCGGCAGCTTGCCGGGGGTTTACATTCGCGGCACCAAATCCGCTCAGAGCCTGGTGCTGGTGGACGGTCAACGCATCGGCAACTCGACTTCCGGCGACAGCAACCTGCAACACATCAACATCGAGCAAGTCGAGCGCGTGGAAGTGCTGCGCGGCTCCCGCTCGGTGATTTATGGCAGCGATGCGATTGGTGGGGTGATCCAGATTTTCACCCGTCGTGGCGCCGAACAAGGCCTGCAACCGCGCCTGCACATGGGTTTTGGCAGCAACCAGTCGTGGGAGCGCAGCCTTGGCGTGTCCGGTGGCGATGAGCAAACCCGCTTCAACCTGGGCGCCAGTCTCGATGAGACCGCCGGGATCAATCGCACCCACGCGTCGTATCCCAGCGATGGTGATCACGATGAGTATCGCAACAAGTCGGTGAGCCTGAGCCTGAGTCACGCCCTCACCGATGACCTCGAAATCGGCGCCAACTTGCTGGATAACCGTGGAAAAAGCGCGTTCGACAACCCGTTCGGCCGCTTCGATACCAGCACCTTCGAATCGGTCCAGCAGCAGCCTTACAACGAATTCACGGTGAGCAGCCTCAGCAGTTACCTCGATGCGCGCATCAACGACCGGTGGAAAACCCGCGTTGAGTTCGGCCACAGCGAAAACCGCGAGCAGACCTTCGACAAGCTCAGCGATGAACGCAGCGTGTTCAACACCTACCGAGACTCGGTGAACTGGCAAAACGACCTGACGCTCGACGCGCGCAACAGCCTGATCCTCGGCGGTGATTGGTACGAAGACCGCATCAACAGCAGCACCGCATTCGACGAGGACAGCCGCTGGAACCGAGCGGCATTTATCCAGCATCGCTATCAGGCCGACAGCTTTTCCACGGAACTGGGCCTGCGCCGCGACCAGAACCAGCAGTTCGGCAGCCAGAACAGCTGGAGCGGCACCTTCACCCTGCCGTTGAACCCGGATAACGATGTACTGCTGACCTACAGCGAAGGCTTTCGCGCACCGACGTTCAATGACTTGTATTACCCGGATTTCAGCAATCCGGGCCTGAAGCCTGAAACCTCGAAAAGCTACGAGCTGCAATGGCGCAGTCAGCTAACCGAAAACAGCCGCCTCGAAGCCTCGCTGTATCGCACCGATCTCAAGGACGCGATTATCTTCGGCAGCAACGACCGCCCGCAGAACGTCGCCTCGGCACGGATCAACGGGTTTGAAGCGGCTTTGAAGCAGGAGCTGTTCGGTTGGCAGAGCAACCTTGGCGTGGCGTTCATCGACCCGCGGGATCGCGACAGTGGGCACACCCTGGCCCGTCGTGCACGGCGGACCTTGAGCCTGGATCTGGATCGACAGTTTGATCGACTGGGTCTCGGCGCCAGTTGGCAAGCGGTGAGCAGCAGCTTTGACGATGAGGACAATCGGCAGCCGCTGGGCGGGTATGCGCTGCTGGGACTGCGCAGCAGTTGGGAGCTGAATCGTGAGATCAAGCTTGAGCTGAAGGTCGATAACCTGCTGGACAAGGGTTACAGCCGGGCGTTGTACAGCCATGAGGGCAGTCAGTATGGGTATCGCGAAGAAGGTCGGGCGTGGATGTTTGGGGTGACCTGGACGCCGGAGATCTGATCTGACATTTGCGGTGTTCGGGCGGGCCTCTTCGCGGGCAAGCCTCGCTCCTACAAAGCACCGTGATCCTCTGTAGGAGCGAGGCTTGCCCGCGATGAATGCGCCTCGGTCTCAGCGATCGGGCGCAATCAATTGGCAGAGTTTGGCCGTCGCCTCGATCATCTGCCCACTCGGCCGCTCCAGCCCTTTATCCGTCACCAACCGCAATCGCCCCTGCGCCACCGCCGTCACTTGCGGCCACGCCTTCCACGCCTCCAGCTGCGCCTGATCACTGGCCAGAATCACCTCGGGATTGCGCTGCAACACAGCCTCCACGCTGACTTGCGGCGCCGGCAATGTCAGCTCGGCAAACACATTGCGCGCGCCGCATACGTCCAGCGCATCGCTGATGATCTGCCCGCCACCGACGGTGTACAGCGGACGATCCCAGACCTGATAAAACACCCGCAGCGGTTCATCCCGTCGATAGCGCTGGCGCAGTGCATCGAGACGCTGACGCAGGTCGCCGGCCAATGCCACACCTCGCTCGGGCCGGCCAAGCTGCGTGGCAATTGCCTCGATTTGCGTGGTCAGTTGGTCAAGAGTGTGGGGGTCGGCGACGTACGTGGGGATGTTCAGGCGCTTGAGTTGTTCACGCTGGGCCGAGCCGACACTACCGGGCCAGAGCAGCAACAAATCGGGTTGGAGGCTGAGCAGCCGCTCCATGTCCAACTGGCCGTAACGGCCAACGGAAGGCAGGTCTTTGAGTTCAGCAGGACGATCGCCGGCATCCAGTACGCCGACCAGAAGATCAGCCGAACCCAGCTCAACGACGATTTCAGAGAGAGACGGTGCAAGGCTGACGACGCGCTCGACCGCAGAGGTCAGGCTGCTGACGGCCAGCAGCAAAACCGCCAGCCCGATGTGGCGCATCAGCCGAGTTGACGCGGGATACGGTAGAGGTAGAACAGCACCGTGGTCGACAGCGCCAACAGCACCAACGGCACCGCTTCAAGACCGACGAATACGGCCAACGCACCGATCCAGGCCGGTAAACCGGCGGCCAGAAACGCAGTACGGCGCTTGGCAGCCAGGACAATCCACGCGGCGGGCTCTTCAGGGGTATCGAGGGCTTTCTGGGTGGCGATCAGTGCGTGTTTGTAGCCACCGAAAAACTTCAGGCTGACAAACATCGAGGCCACACCGGCGATGAACAGCGGCATCGCCAGCACCGGCAGGATCGCCTCGCCCTGGCCAAACACGCCGTTGATCACGAACAGCGGCAGCAGGGCCAGCGCCAGGTATTGCCACCAGCTGACGGACAGTCGGCGCCGCACTTGACCGCGGGTCACGCCCGGTCTACCTCACCCTGATGCTCGTTGCCCATCATGTGGTCGAGCTTGCTGGCCTTGGTGGCCAGGTAGAGTTTGTTGTGCGGATTGTGGCCAGTGTGCAGCGGCACGCGCTCGGCGACGACGATACCCATGTCGGTCAAGGCTTTGACCTTGCGCGGGTTGTTGGTCATCAGGCGCAGGGATTTCACCCCCAGGTGCTCAAGCATCGGCAGACACATGGCGTAGTCGCGCTGATCGGCGGCGAAGCCCAGACGCTCGTTGGCTTCAACGGTGTCGGCGCCGCCGTCCTGCAATTCATAGGCGCGGATTTTGTTCAGCAGGCCAATGCCACGGCCTTCCTGACGCAAATACAGCAACACGCCACGGCCTTCGCGGGCGATGGCCTGCAAGGCAGCCTCGAGTTGCGAGCCGCAGTCGCAGCGCTGGCTGAACAAGGCATCGCCGGTCAGGCATTCAGAGTGCAAGCGGCCGAGTACCGGGGCACCGTCGTCGAACTCACCGAGGCTCAGTACAACGTGCTCGCGCCCGTTCTCTTCATCGAGAAAGCCATGCATGGTGAATTGCGCAAAAGGCGTTGGCAGCTTGGAAGCGGCGACAAAAACGACAGGCACCGGTGTGCTCCTGATCAATAAGTACTGGAGATTCGCAGACGCGGCATTGTAACAGCAGGTTCCTACAGACGCTTAGGCTGAATTATGGAGCATAACGATCTAAAAGTTTGATCACAGCCCCGCATCAGAACCTGTAGGAGCCGGCTTGCCGGCGATAGCGGTGGGTCAGACGATTAATTTAGTGACTGGACGGACGCCATCGCCGGCAAGCCGGCTCCTACAAAGGCCGTGTTCAATTCGGGTCGAACGGATACGGCTGTTTCCAGCGTTCGAAAATCGGTTTCAACTGGCCGTTTTTGACCAGTACGTCCATTCGCTGGTCGAACAGCGCCATCAGTTTTCGTGCCTTGGGCGTATTGGCAAAGCACAGGTACAGCGGCAATTCCGCGATGTGCGTGCGCCGGAACTGGGACGGATCCTTGGTCCAGCGGAGCACGTAATCCACCTCGGTCAGCGCGTCGATGTAGTAGTCGGCACGGTTGTGGGTCAGCATCGACAGAATGCCGGTGCGCCGCATCACCTCGTTATAGCGACGTACGTTGGGCAGGTAGTTCTGGAAGCTGTAACCCCGGACCCAGGCCAGCCGGTAGTTGCCCAGCGTCTGCGGCGTCGGCACCGGATTGCTGGCCAGCCCCAGGGCGTAAATGTGATCGGTGTCGTAATTCCAGCGCGGATACAGCAAGTCGCTGACGTCATCCCGATAACCACCGACACAGGCGTCCACTTCGCCACGCTGCGCCAGGCCGATGGCGCGAATGTAGGGTTCGGTCCTGATGTCCAGTTTGACGCCGACCGGTTCGAAGACTTCGCGCAACACGTCCCAACCCAGGCCATGGCCATCGGCGGCGGTGTAGTCTTCCCAGTCTTCGCTGGCCAGATGAATCACCGATGGCGTTGTCACTGCCTCCCCCGCCTGGGCGAGCGAAGCAAACAGTGCGAAACCCATCACAGCCAACCAGCGTCGAGCCATCCTAGTTCCCTGTTCCGCCACTCAGGCGAAAATCCATACCAGCCCCTGCATCGCCAGCCACGCGAACACTCCGGCCAATACGTCGTCGAGCATGATCCCGACACCGCCGTGCACATGCCGGTCAATCCAGTGAATCGGCCACGGCTTGAGGATGTCGAAGAAGCGGAACACCAGAAAACCCGCGAGCAACCAGTACCAGCCTTCCGGCACCAGCCACAGGGTGATCCACATCCCGACCATTTCGTCCCAGACGATGCCTTCGTGGTCGTGCACCCGCAGATCGTCGGCCACTTTGCCGCACAGCCAGAAGCCGAACAGCATGGTGATGCCCAGCATCAGCCAGTAACCCCAGTCGGGCAGCATCTGCCACAACGGAATAAAGGGTAGCGCAACTAACGAACCCCAGGTGCCCGGTGCCTTTGGCAAGGTGCCCGAGCCGAAGCCGAACGCCAGGAAATGCCAGGGATTGCGCCAGACCGACGGCGGTACGAATTCCGCCGGAACCTGTTTGGGATGATCTGTCACGGTGTCTCCCGAAAATGTTGATAGCCCCGTGCTTGCGGGGTGATGTCTTGTCCGGCGGCATCCAGCAGCACAACGCCCTGCCCCGTGACCACGCGCCCGATCACATGGATTGGCCAGCCATCTGCCAGCAACCCCGGCAGCTCGACGGACGGTAAGGTGAAGGCCAGTACGTAATCGTCACCACCGCTCTGGGCGGCGTGTTCGGCGCCCGATTGACCGAGGAGGGCCACTAGGGCCTTCGACAGCGGCAAGCGGTCCCGCTCAACCTGAATGCCGACCCTCGACGCGAGCGCGATGTGCCCGCAGTCGGCGAGCAAGCCATCGGAGATGTCCAGCGCCGAAGTGGCTTTACCGCGCAACGCCTGGCCCAGCGCGAGTTGCGGCTGTGGCGACCAGTAATGCGCCAGCAGCGGATCGGCGATGGCGGCTTCAGCCGTGCGCTGACCGAGCACCAGCGGCAAGGCACCGGCGGCGTTGCCCAGCTCACCGCCGACACACAGCAGGTCGCCTGGTTGCGCACCGCTGCGGGTCAATGCCAAACCACTTGGCACACGCCCGAACACGGTCATGGTCAGGCTCAACGGCCCACGGGTAGTGTCGCCCCCCACCAGCGCAACGCCGCAGTTCTGCGCCATGCGGTTCAAACCACGGGCATAGGCGTCCAGCCAATCGGCGGTTACCGTCGGCAAGGTCAGGGCAAGGGTAAAGGCAACGGGAGTGGCGCCCATGGCCGCCAGATCGCTGACGGCCACGGCCAGCGAACGCTGACCGAGCAGAAACGGGTCGCAGGGGTCTGCGAAATGCACACCGGCCACGAGCGTGTCGGTGGAAATCGCCAGCTGCTCCCCGGGGGGAACAGCGAGCAAGGCGCAGTCATCGCCGATCCCCAGGGCAACGCCTTCGCCGCCCTGCGCACAAGGCGCGGCGGCGAAGAAATTGCGGATCAGCTCAAACTCGCCCATGGCTGAGACAAAGAGTTCAAGCGCCAATCAGCGCTTGAACGCCTTCACTTCAGCTTCACGCAGACGCGGGGCCAGCTTGTCGAGTACACCGTTGACGAACTTGTGGCCGTCGGTGGAACCGAAGACCTTCGCCAGTTCGATACCTTCGTTGATCACAACGCGGTAAGGCACGTCGACACGCTCGAGCAGTTCCCAGGTGGACAGGCGCAATACCGCCAGTTCAACCGGGTCCAGCTCTTCGATGGTCAGGTCCAGGCAAGGTGTCAGTGCGGCGTCGATACGGTCTTTCTGCGCGGGAACCCCATGCAGGATTTCACGGAAGTAGGCGCCGTCGACATCGCTGAAATCGTTATCGACCCGGAACTGCGCTTCGATCTCGTTCAGCGATTGCCTGGCCATGTGCCATTGGTACAGCGCCTGAGTCGCGAGCTGACGGGCTTCGCGACGCTTGACGCTTTTCGATGGCTTGCCGGCATCCGCAGGCTTTGGATCGCGCGGGTTGAAACGATCGCTTTCGTCGCTAATCACTTGGCCTCCAACTGCGCCAGCAGGCTGACCATTTCCAGAGCGGACAGGGCAGCTTCGGCACCTTTGTTACCGGCCTTGGTGCCGGAACGTTCGATGGCTTGCTCGATGGAATCAACGGTCAGGACGCCGAAGGCAACCGGAACGCCGAACTCCATGGACACCTGGGCCAGGCCCTTGGTGCATTCGCCCGCCACGTATTCGAAGTGCGGAGTACCGCCACGAATGACCGCGCCCAGAGCGATGATGGCTGCGAACTCGCCCTTCTGAGCGACTTTCTGCGCAACCAGCGGGATTTCGAAGGCGCCAGGTGCGCGGATGATGGTGATGTCGCTTTCGCTCACGCCATGGCGAACCAGGGCATCAACTGCACCGCTGACCAAGCTTTCAACAACGAAGCTGTTGAAACGGCCCACTACCAAAGCGTAGCGGCCTTTAGGGGCGATGAAGGTACCTTCGATGGTCTTCAGGGTCATTCGTTAGTTCTCTTAAAGAGCCGGGACGCGTCTTCTACGCGTCCCTCAGTGATATTTGAACCGCGAATACAGGGCCGGGAACAACCGGTCATTATTCGGAGGGCACGTATTCTACAACTTCCAGATCGAAACCGGATATCGCATTAAATTTCATTGGCGCAGACATCAGGCGCATTTTGCGCACGCCCAGGTCCCGAAGGATCTGCGAACCGGCACCGACGATGCTGTAGGTGGTCGGTTTTTTCACCGCGGCGTGATCGGCGGTTTCGCGGATGTGCGCCAGCAACACGTCGCCATCGAGCGGGTGACCAAGCAACAGCACCACGCCGCTGCCAGCCTCGGCAACCGCGGCCATGGCGGCGCGCAGGCTCCATCGGCCCGGTTGCTTGACCATCAACAGGTCGCGCAGCGGGTCCATGTTGTGCACGCGAACCAGGGTCGGTTCTTCGGCGCACACGGTGCCCAGGGTCAGTGCCATGTGCACGTCGCCTTCCACGGAATCACGATAGGTCACCAGGTTGAATTGGCCCAGTTCGCTGTCCAGCGGCTGCTCGGCAATCCGCTGAACGGTACGTTCGTGGATCATCCGGTAGTGAATCAGGTCGGCGATGGTGCCGATCTTGATGTTGTGCTCGGCGGCGAAAGCTTCCAGTTCGGCGCGACGGGACATGGTGCCGTCGTCGTTCATCACTTCGCAGATCACGCCGCTCGGCTCGAAACCGGCCATGCGCGCGAGGTCGCAGGCGGCTTCAGTGTGGCCGGCGCGAGCCAGGGTGCCACCGGCCTGGGCCATCAGCGGGAAGATGTGGCCGGGGCTGACGATGTCTTCAGCCTTGGCGTCTTTCGCGGCAGCGGCCTGCACGGTGCGCGCACGGTCGGCGGCGGAGATGCCGGTGGTCACGCCGGTGGCCGCTTCGATGGACACGGTGAACTTGGTGCCGAAACCGGAACCGTTACGTGGTGCCATCAACGGCAGCTTCAGCGTTTCGCAGCGCTCGCGGCTCATCGGCATGCAGATCAGGCCACGGGCGTGCTTGGCCATGAAATTGATGTGTTCGGCCTGGCAGCACTCGGCGGCCATGATCAGGTCGCCTTCGTTCTCGCGGTCTTCGTCATCCATGAGGATGACCATCTTGCCTTGGCGGATGTCTTCAACCAGTTCTTCGATGCTATTGAGCGCCACAAGGCACCCCCTTGGGTCAGGATTTGAGGTAGCCGTTGGCGGCCAGAAAGCTTTCAGTAATGGTGCTGCCGGCAGTTGACTCTGCGGCCTTGTCGCCCAGCAACAGACGCTCCAGATAACGGGCCAGCAAGTCCACTTCCAGATTCACCCGGCGACCCGGCTGGTACGACGCCATGATGGTTTCGCTCAGGGTGTGCGGAATGATCGTCAGCAGGAACTCGGCACCATCGACCGCGTTCACGGTCAGGCTGGTGCCGTCGACGGTGATCGAGCCTTTGTGGGCGATGTACTTGGCCAGTTCTTTCGGTGCACGGATGCGGAATTCCACGGCACGTGCGTTCTCGGTGCGGGCAACCACTTCGCCCACGCCATCGACATGACCGCTGACCAGGTGCCCGCCGAGGCGAGTAGTCGGGGTCAGGGCTTTTTCCAGATTGACCGGGCTGCCGCTTTTCAGGTCGTTCATGGCGGTGCAGTCGAGGGTTTCGCGACTGACGTCCGCGGCAAAACCGTTGCCTGGCAGCTCAACGGCCGTCAGGCACACGCCGTTGACCGCGATGCTGTCGCCCAGTTTGACGTCGCTCAGATCGAGCTTGCCGGTTTCTACATGGACCCGCACATCTCCGCCTTTTGGGGTCAATGCACGAATACTGCCGATGGATTCGATGATGCCGGTAAACATGAAGTCCTCCTCGAGAACAGGGCCGTCGCGTGGCGCAGGCCCGGAATTATACGCTCGCCGATGGCGCAGGAATGGCAATGACTCGCCAGTCATCGCCAACCGCGCGGATTTCAGTGATTTTGAGCTCGGGCGCGTCTTTCATCTGCGCCAGCGGCCAGTCGAGCAATGGTCGGGCCGAAGAGCCAAGGAACTTGCCGGCGATGAAAATCTGGAATTCGTCCACCAGTCCTTGCTGGGCAAAGGCCCCGGCCAGACGTGGACCGGCCTCGACCAGCACTTCGTTGACGCCGCGATTGGCCAGTTCGACCAGCAACTTGCGCAGGTCAACCAAGCCATCGTCGCCGGCCACGATCAGGCATTCCGGGCCGTTGGCGTATTGTTCTTCAATCGCCATGCAGGTGGCGACCAGCGCCGGGCCGGCCTTGAAGAATGGCGCATCCAGCGGCACGCGCAGGCGGCCATCGATTAAAACGCGCAGCGGCGGACGGCTCATTGCCAATGCGGTTTGCTCGGCGTCCAGCCCCAACTCGTCAGCGCGCACGGTCAAACGGGCGTTATCCGCCAGCACCGTGTCGGCGCCGGTCAGCACCACGCTGGCCTGGGCGCGCAGGCGTTGAACCGCCGAACGTGCGGCCGGGCCGGTGATCCATTGGCTTTCGCCGCTTTCCATCGCTGTGCGACCGTCGAGGCTCATGGCCAACTTGACCCGCACGAACGGCAAGCCATGTTCCATGCGTTTAAGGAAGCCTTGATTGAGCTTGCGTGCCTCGCCTTCCAGCACACCGCTTTCGATGGCAATGCCGGCCTGAGCCAGGCGCTGCATGCCACGACCGGCCACCGACGGGTTCGGGTCCTGCATCGCCGCGACGACGCGTGCGAGGCCGGCATTCACCAGCGCATCGGCGCAAGGCGGCGTGCGGCCGTGGTGGCTGCACGGTTCGAGGGTCACGTAAGCGGTGGCTCCACGGGCCTTTTCGCCCGCAGCGCGCAGCGCGTGGACTTCGGCGTGGGGTTCGCCGGTGCGCTCGTGCCAGCCTTCGCCGACAATCTGCCCGTCCTTCACGATCACGCAGCCAACACGCGGGTTGGGATGCGTCGTGTAATGGCCTTTGCGCGCCAGTTCCAGGGCGCGCGCCATGTAATGGGCGTCGAGGATGGCAAGCTCTGTGGAGGTGGTCATTCTTTCACCGGCTCACGGGCCAGGCGATCGATCTCTTCGCGGAACTCGTTGAGGTCCTGGAAGCGCCGATACACGGAGGCGAAACGAATGTAGGCGACTTCATCGAGCTTTTGCAGCTCGGCCATCACCAGTTCACCGACCACGAGGGACTTGACCTCGCGCTCGCCGGTGGCGCGCAGCTTGTGTTTGATGTGCACCAGCGACGATTCGAGGCGCTCGACACTCACCGGGCGCTTCTCCAGCGCACGCTGCATGCCGGCGCGGAGTTTTTCTTCGTCGAACGGCTGGCGGCTGCCGTCGGTTTTGATCAGGCGCGGCAACACCAGTTCAGCGGTTTCGAACGTCGTGAAACGCTCGCCGCAGGCCAGGCATTCGCGCCGGCGGCGCACCTGTTCGCCCTCGGCGACCAGACGCGAGTCGATGACCTTGGTGTCGTTGGCACCGCAGAAGGGACAGTGCATGGTGGCAGGCAACAAAAAAAGGGAGGGCCATGGTAGCGCATCCCGGTGGCAAGACAAGCCATAGGGTTTGCGGTATACAGACTGGCTATAGAGAATGATCCATGGATTTCACCTTGCTGGAGCCGCAAATGTCACTCAGACCGCTCGTATTGCTCAGCCTTTTCAGCCTGTTGGTGGCCTGCAGCAGCGATGCACCCAAGCCCCAGCCGCCTACGCCCGGCCCCGCTCCACAGGCGGCGCAGAAAAAAGCCCGCGAGTCCGCCAACCTCGGTCCGCTGCCCGCTTATCAGCGTGAATTGAGCGGCACCTTGCAAGGCGTGCCGGCCGGTGCCGAAGTCGAATTGGCGCTGCTGGTGATCGATGAAAAGGATCGCCCGCAACAATTGCTCGCCAGCTCCAGCCTGATCGGCACCAATCAGGTATTGCCGTTTCACCTGCGCTTCAACCCGGATTCGTTTCCGGCCGGTGCCCGCGTGGAACTGCGAGGCCGCGCCAGCCAGTCCGGCCAGCTGATTTTGCACCTGCCGTCGCAAGTCATCACCCAGCCGACGACCCAGGCCCTGGGTCAACTGCAATTCGTCAAAGCGCCATGATTGCACCGCTCGACCTGCAACAGGCGTTGGGGGAGTTACTGGGCGATGCACAACTTGTCCCGGTCGCCCTGCCCGATACCGCCCTGAAACTCTGGCTGATCGACGGTGACAACATGGACCGCGCCTTCAGCCCGGAAGAAACCCGGCGGATTCTGCATGAGCCGCCGTACTGGAGTTTCTGCTGGGCCAGCGGGTTGTCGATGGCCCGTTATCTCGCTGAATTCCCCGAGTGGGTCAAAGGCAAACGCGTGCTGGATTTTGGTGCCGGTTCCGGCGTCGCGGGGATTGCCGCGGTAAAGGCCGGGGCGCTGGAAGTGGTGGCGTGTGACCTGGACCCGCTGGCGATTGCCGCCTGCCGGGCGAATGCCGAACTCAATGAAGTGGAGCTGAGTTACTCGACGGACTTTTTCGCCGAGGCGGATCGCTTTGATCTGATCCTGGTGGCCGATGTGCTGTACGACCGGGAGAATCTGCCGCTGCTCGATGAGTTTTTGAGTCGCGGCCGGGAAGCGCTGGTGGCGGATTCGCGGGTGAGGGATTTTCGTCATCCGTTGTATCAACGCATCGAAATGCTCGAAGCGATGACCTTGCCGGATCTGGCCGAGCCTGAAGAGTTTCGGTATGTGAGCCTGTATCACGCGCGGCGCGCTTAAAAGCTTCGCGGGCAAGCCTCGCTCCTACAGGTTTAGTGCCGCTCTTAATAACGACGCGGACCTGTAGGAGCGAGGCTTGCCCGCGAAGGCCATCTGTCAGACTGCGCACACTTTCAGCTACCCCCCGCCAAGCCGTATAGTTGCCCCATTCACGCTTTTACGAGATCCCCCATGAGTCAGCAAACGCCGTACATCTTCGACGCCACGACTGCCGATTTCGACCAGTCGGTGATCGAGAACTCTTTCCACAAACCGGTGCTGGTGGATTTCTGGGCCGAATGGTGTGCGCCCTGCAAAGTGCTGATGCCGATGCTGCAGACCATCGCCGAGAGCTATCAGGGCGAGTTGTTGCTGGCCAAGGTCAACTGCGATCTGGAACAAGACATCGTCGCTCGCTTCGGCATCCGCAGCTTGCCGACCGTGGTGTTGTTCAAGGATGGCCAGCCAGTGGACGGTTTTGCCGGTGCGCAGCCGGAATCCGCCGTCCGCACCATGCTGGAGCCTCACGTACAAATGCCGCCACCGGCGGCGGCTGATCCGTTCGAACAGGCTCAGGCGCTGTTTGACGAGAGCCGTTTCGCTGACGCAGAAGCCATTCTCAAAGTGCTGCTGGGCGAAGACAACACCAACGCCAAAGCGCTGATTCTGTATGCCCGTTGCCTGACTGAACGGGGTGAGCTGGGTGAAGCGCAAACCGTGCTCGACGCGGTGAAAAGCGATGAACACAAGGCCGCATTGGCCGGTGCAAAAGCGCAGATCCAGTTTCTCGGCCAGGCCAAGGACTTGCCGGATGCCGCCGACTTGAAGGCGCGCCTGGCGAAGAATCCGCAGGACGATGAAGCGGTGTATCAACTGGCGATCCAGCAACTGGCCCGTCAGCAGTACGATGCGGCGCTGGATGCGCTGCTCAAGCTGTTCGTGCGCAACCGCAGCTACAGCGAAGGCTTGCCGCACAAGACGTTGCTGCAAGTGTTCGAATTGCTGGGCAATGATCACCCGCTGGTGACCACGTATCGCCGCAAGTTGTTTGCTGCGTTGTACTGATAGACCGCGTTTTCGTTCATCGCCAGCAAGCTGGCTCCTACAGGATTTGCACGGACCTGTAGGAGCCGGCTTGCCGGCGATGGCGGCCGCACAAACAACGCATTTCTACAGCCAGCGATACAGCGGCGTATCACCGCCACTCTCCACCTTCACCTCCGCGCTATGCCGCAACCGCACCAGCAGACGCTTGCCCGACGCTGCACTGCCAGTCAAACCTTCCAGTTGCTCCAGCAAATCCGGCCCGCTCAGTTGCCCGGCCTTGCGCAGCAGATCCTTTGCGACCTGCCACTGCGCATCATCCTGATTCACCGGTTTGGCCGGCGCTGCACTGACCTCTGGCTTGACCACCTGCACCTGCGCGCCGAGCCGCGCCCAGTCAGCGTCGTCCATCTCCAGGGTCAAATCCACCGGCCAGTCGCCGATGCTTCCGCGTATACGCAACATGGTTTCGCTCCCGCACATTTCTGACCTGCATGCTCCCATGGGACTTGTGCAACGCCAAGTAGCCGGTCAAACTCCTCGCACTTACGTTATAAGATTACATAACAAATTCTTCATTTTACTTTTCGGAGACCCGCCATGCGCCGTCTGCTGCTCGCTTTGCCGTTTGCCCTGTTGCCGCTGGCCATCGCCCATGCCGCTGATGAACACGACCATGAACACGGCAGCCTCGGTGCCCACGAGCATGGTGTCGGTCGCCTGAACGCAGCGCTGGACGGTCAGACCCTGGAGCTGGAACTGGAAAGCCCGGCGATGAACCTGGTGGGTTTCGAACACGCGGCCACCACTGACGCCGACAAAGCCAAAGTCGCCGCCGCCCGTGCGCAACTTGAAAAACCGCTGACCCTGTTCAACCTGCCGAAAGCGGCGGGTTGCGTGGTCGCGACTCAGGAACTGGAAAGCCCGCTGTTCGGTGACAAGCCGGATGCCGATGATGATCATGATCATGACGACGATGCCAAAGACGAGCATCACCACGACCACAGCGAAATCCACGCTCACTACCAGTTCACCTGCGCAACGCCGGGCGCACTGAAAACCCTGGATCTGGCAAACCTCTTCAACACGTTCCCGGCGACCCAGAAAATTCAGGTACAACTGATCAGCCCGAGCGGGCAGCAAGGGGTAGAAGTGACGGCCAAGGCGGCCGCCCTGAAATTCTGATCCACCACCACCCCCTGTAGGAGCGAGGCTTGCCCGCGAAGAGGTCGTCACATTCAACATTGATGTCGACTGGCAGTATGCCTTCGCGGGCAAGCCTCGCTCCTACAAGGGATTGGTGTTGCATGTGAAATTGAGACAACCCAATGAAACCGGTGTTATGACCCAAGCACTCATCGAACTGTCCGACCTGGGCTTCAGCTGGCCCGGTCACCCGCCGCTGCTGGACATCCCGGCCTTTCGCCTGGAACCGGGTGAAACCCTGTTCCTCAAAGGCCCCAGCGGCAGCGGCAAGACCACCCTGCTCGGCCTGCTCGGTGGCGTGCAAAAGCCCGATCGCGGCAGCATTCGCCTGCTCGGCCAGGAACTGACCGAACTCGGCGCCGGGGCGCGTGATCGCTTTCGCGTCGATCACACCGGCTACATCTTCCAGCAGTTCAACCTGCTGCCGTTTCTCTCGGTGCGCGAGAACGTCGAACTGCCCTGCCACTTCTCCAGGCTGCGCGCCGAACGGGCGATCCAGCGCCATGGCAGCGTCGATCAGGCGGCGGCAACCTTGCTCGCTCATTTGGGTTTGAAAGATGAAAGCATCCTCGGCCGCCGCGCCGACTCGCTGTCCATCGGCCAACAGCAACGCGTCGCCGCCGCCCGTGCGTTGATCGGTCAGCCGGAACTGGTGATCGCCGACGAACCGACTTCTGCTCTGGATTACGACGCCCGCGAAAACTTCATTCGCCTGTTGTTCGCCGAATGCCGCGAAGCCGGGTCGAGCCTGTTGTTCGTCAGCCACGACCAAAGCCTTGCGCCGCTGTTCGATCGCAACCTGTCGCTGGCCGAACTCAATCGCGCCGCCACGCCTGCAGAGGTTTGAGATGTATTTGTTTCGTCTAGCCATGGCCAGCCTGGCTAACCGCCGCTTCACCGCGATCCTGACCGCGTTCGCCATCGCCCTGTCGGTCTGCCTGCTGTTGGCCGTGGAGCGCGTGCGCACCGAAGCCAAGGCCAGTTTTGCCAGCACCATCAGCGGCACCGACCTGATCGTCGGCGCCCGCTCCGGTTCAGTGAACCTGCTGCTGTACTCGGTGTTCCGCATCGGCAATGCCACCAACAACATCCGCTGGGACAGCTTCGAGCACTTCGCCAACAACCCGAAAGTGAAGTGGGCGATCCCGATGTCGCTGGGCGATTCCCATCGCGGTTATCGGGTGATGGGCACCACCGAGGCGTACTTCGAGCATTACCAGTACGGTCATCAACAACACCTGGAACTGGCTGACGGTCGCGCCTTCGCCACCGATCCGTTCGAAGTGGTGCTCGGCGCCGAAGTGGCCGATGCACTGCACTACAAACTCGGCGACAAACTGGTGCTGGCCCACGGCGTGGCGGTGATCAGCCTGGTCAAGCACGACGACAAACCGTTCACCGTGGTCGGCATTCTCAAACGCACCGGCACCCCGGTGGACCGCACGTTGCACATCAGCCTCGGAGGTATGGAAGCGATTCACATCGACTGGCACAACGGCGTGCCGGCGCGCGGCAACGGTCGGATCAGTGCTGATCAGGCACGCAACATGGACCTGACGCCGCAAGCGATCACCGCGTTCATGCTCGGCCTCAACAGCAAGATTTCGACCTTTGCCCTGCAGCGCGAAATCAACGAATTCCGTGGCGAACCGATGCTGGCGATCCTGCCGGGCGTGGCGCTGCAAGAGTTGTGGAGTTTGATGAGCACCGCAGAAAAAGCCTTGTTCGTGGTCTCGCTGTTTGTGGTACTGACCGGGTTGATCGGCATGCTCACGGCGATTCTCACCAGCCTCAATGAACGTCGGCGCGAGATGGCGATTCTGCGTTCGGTGGGCGCGCGGCCGTGGCACATCGCGACGTTGCTGGTGCTGGAGGCGTTTGCCCTGGCGCTGTCGGGCGTGATCGCTGGCGTGGCCCTGCTTTATGTGGGCATCGCCGCTGCTCAAGGCTACGTGCAGGCCAATTACGGTCTGTTTCTGCCGCTGGCGTGGCCCAGCGAATATGAATGGACGCTGCTCGGTGGCATCCTGATCGCCGCGCTGCTGATGGGCAGCGTGCCGGCGTGGCGCGCGTATCGCCAATCCCTGGCCGATGGCCTGTCGATCCGACTATGAGGACGTTAATGATGCCCCGCGCTTTGCTTGCGCTGTTGATGCTGGTTGCCTTGCCGCTGTGGGCCGCCGAGCCGAAAGAGCTGACCTGGTCGGAAATGATCCCGCCGGACGCCGCGCCGGAAGTGCCGAACATGACACCCCTGCACGACCTCTCGCAGATGGGCAGCGCGCTGTCCGCCGAGTCGGCGCCAGCCGCGAAACAGGACATGCCCAATGCACCGGTGGTGAAGAGCCTCGACGGTCAGAGCATCCGCCTGCCGGGCTACATCGTGCCGCTGGAAGTGAGTGAAGAAGGCCGCACTACGGAGTTTCTGCTGGTGCCGTATTTCGGCGCCTGCATCCATGTACCGCCACCGCCGTCGAACCAGATCGTGCATGTGAAAAGCGAAGTCGGCGTGAAGCTGGACGAGCTGTATCAGCCTTATTGGATTGAGGGGGCGTTGCAGGTTAAAGCGTCGACCAGTGAGTTGGCGGATGCGGGGTATCAGATGGAGGCGGACAAGATTTATATCTATGAATTGCCGGAGTGAATCTGGTGTTCGCGTGTTGATTTGAAGGACGCCTTCGCGGGCAAGCCTCGCTCCTACGGGTTAGCGCCACACCTGTAGGAGCGAGGCTTGTCCGCGAAGGCGTCCTCAAAGGTTCCGCAAAAAAACAGGCCATCACCGTTTCATTGAGCTGAGTCAAAAGACCGGACCAGACCGCTCCGTACCATTGGACATCGAACATTTTTAACGTCCTCTGGAGCCTCCATGCACAAGTCCTTGCTCAGCGCCTCGCTGTTTGCCCTCGCGCTCGCAGCCCCGCTCGCCCACGCCCACGAAGCCGGCGACATCCTCCTTCGTGCCGGTGCAATCACCGTCAACCCGAAAGCCGACAGCTCCGACGTCAAAGTCGATCAAGGCCCGCTGGCAGGCACCAATCTGGGTGGCAAGGCCACCATGAGCAGCGACACCCAACTGGGTCTGAACTTCGCTTACATGCTCAACAGCCACTGGGGCATCGAGCTGCTCGCGGCCACGCCATTCGAACATGACGTGAAGCTCAAAGGCACCGTCCTGGGTGCGGCCAACGGCAAACTCGGCAGCCTGAAACACCTGCCGCCGACCTTGAGCGTCGTCTACTACCCACTGGACGGCAAGTCTGCATTCCAACCGTACGTTGGCGCCGGTATCAACTACACCTGGATCTACGACGAGCACGTCGGCAGCGAGGCCAGCGCCAATGGCTTCAGCAACTTCAAGGCAGACAACTCCTGGGGCATGGCGTTTCAGGTCGGTGCCGACTACATGATCACCGACAACATCATGCTCAACGCCCAAGTGCGTTACATCGACATCGATACCACCGCCACCGTGGAAAACAACGCCGTGGCACAGGGCACCCGTGCCAAGGTCGATGTCGACGTGGACCCGTTCATCTACATGGTGGGCCTGGGTTACAAGTTCTAAAATCGTTCACGTGGTGGGAACGAGCTGCAAAAAAAGGCGCCTTCACAGGCGCCTTTTTCTTGCTGGCGAAAAACTCAGCGCCCCAACAACCGCGCCAGACCGACACTCATCGGCGTCTGAGCCGGGCAGGAAAACCGCTCCAGCAGTCGCTGATTGTTCGCCCGCGAATGGCGGATATCACCCGAACGCGCCGGGCCGTAGCTCACTGGCGGCAGTTCACCGACCGCCACTTTCAACGCTTCCAGCATTTGCTTGAGCGTGGTCGCCTGGTTCCAGCCGACATTGACCGCACCGACTTCAACCTGCGGTTTTTCGATGGCTTGCACCAGCACATCGACCAGATCTTCGACGTAAACAAAATCCCGCGTCTGCTCGCCATCGCCAAACACGGTGATCGGCAGGCCGTTTTGCGCGCGCTCGCTGAAAATGCTGATCACCCCGGAGTACGGCGAGGACGGATCCTGGCGCGGGCCGAAGATGTTGAAGAAGCGGAAAATCACCGGCTCCAGCGCATGCTGGCGACGGTAGAAATCGAAGTAATGTTCACTGGCCAACTTGTCCGACGCATACGGCGTCAGCGGTTCCTTGGGCGTGTCTTCGTCGATCGACTGGCCTTCGCCATTGTTGCCGTAGACCGCTGCGCTGGAGGCAAACAGCACACGTTTGACGCCGCTCTGGCGCATGGCTTCGCAGACATTCAGCGAACCGATGAAATTGCTCTGGTGAGTCTTCACCGGATCATCCACCGAAGCCTGCACCGACGCCACGGCTGCCAGATGCGCGACCGCACTGCAACCGACCATTGCGCGAGCGACCAGGGCGGCATCGGCGACGTCGCCGACTATCAGCTCGACGCGAGGATTATCCAGCGCCAGGTTGCTGCGCTTGCCGGTGGACAGGTCGTCGAGAATCCGTACCGAATGGCCCTTGGCGAGCAAGGCGTCGGTCAGGTGCGAGCCGATGAAACCCGCGCCGCCGGTGATTAAAACAGGGCCGTCAGCCATGGCGATAGAACCTGTCCAGTAAGCCAGGGAGTGCCGCACGCCAGGCGCGGGGCTTGATCCCGAAGGTGTGAAGGATTTTCTTGCAGGCCAGCACCGCGTGTTGTGGCTCTTCGGCAGCGTCCGGGCGTGCGGCGTGAGCCTGGGCGGTCGGCGCTTCGATGGCCAGCGGATGCAGTGCGCGGGCTTCGGTGAGAATCGCCTGCCCCAGCGCCAGCGGCGTGGTCGCCTCGTGCCCGGCGTAGTGGTAGGTGCCCCACAGTGGCGCCGCGCAATCGAGTTGCTTGAGCACCGAAATGATCACCCGGGCCGCGTCGTCGACCGGCGTCGGGTTGCCGCGACGGTCATCGGCCATCAACAGTTCTTCCGGTTTTTCGGCACGGGACAGGAAACGCCCGAGGGTACCGTCGGGGCTGTCGTCGAGCAGCCAGCCGAACCGCAGCAGCACATGCTGCGGGCAGGTCGCGCGCACGCTTTGCTCGATGCGCCACAAGGCCTGACCACGCAGGCCCAGCGGCACCGGCTCGTCTTTTTCGCTGTAGGCGGTCGCCCGCGAGCCGTCGAACACCCGATAGCTCGAGGGTTGCAGCAGAACGATGTTGTGATGCTGGCACAGTTCGGCCAGACGCTCGATTGCACGCTCTTGCCCGGCCAGACGCGATTCACTGACCGTCTCCGCCTGGAACCAGTCGAAGTAGTAGGCGAGGTTGATCAACGCGTCCGGGCGCGTGTCGTCGAGCAGTTGCGTCAGGCTCGCGGCATCCCAGCCGTCTTGCGGTGGGCGGGGGGCGAGGAAACCGATGTCTTCCTCCGCACCGAGGCGAATCAGCGCCTGCCCAAGGGCATTTCCGCCGCCCAGTAACATAAGGCGCATTCGCATAGAGTCAGCAGGCCCAGTCTGATTGGATCAATGGCTTTATCGGCACCGCTCGCGGGCGGTGCCGTCGATAGTTGCCGGAATCGTTGCATTTTGCGGGTTTAGTGCGCAACCGTCATCCGTAAAGTGTAGATCTCCGGGATTTGTGGTGCTGCTTCGGGCCTCTTCGCGGGCAAGCCTCGCTCCTACAGAACTCGCGCACGCTCTTGTAGGAGCGAGGCTTGCCCGCGAAGAGGTCCTGAAGGCCAGCAGAGATCCCGAGCGGTACTTGCAACTTCCTCACCCCACCCGCATAAATTACTCTATGAATCTGCCCATCCCCACGGACGCGGCCATGGCAGGCTTCCACCCCGCCGTCAGCGCCTGGTTCAGCAGTACCTTCCCGACGGTCACCGCCGCCCAGGCCCGGGCGTGGCCGCTGATCCGTCAGCACCGCTCGACCCTGATCGCCGCGCCCACCGGCTCCGGCAAAACCCTCACCGCGTTTCTCGCCGTCATCGACGATCTGGTTCACCGTGGCCTGGAAACCGCAGACGGGTTGCCCAACGAAACACTGGTGGTCTACGTCTCGCCGCTCAAAGCCTTGTCCAACGACATCCAGATCAACCTGCAAAACCCGCTGGCCGGCATCACTGAACAGTTACGTGCGATGGGCCTGCCCAAGTTGCAAATCAACACCGCCGTGCGCACCGGCGACACGCCGCAAAAAGAACGCTCGGCGATGCGCAAGACCGCGCCGCACATTCTGGTGACCACTCCGGAATCCCTTTACGTGCTGCTCGGCTCCGACTCCGGCCGGCAAATGCTCGGCACCACGCGCACGGTGATCGTCGATGAGATCCATGCCATCGCCGCCAGCAAACGCGGCAGCCATCTGGCCCTGAGCCTGGAGCGTTTGCAGGCGTTATGCGCAGCACCGTTGATGCGCATCGGCCTGTCCGCCACGCAAAAACCCATCGAAGCGGTCTCACGCTTTCTGGTGGGACGTGATCGCGCATGCGAAATCATCGACATCGGCCACGCCCGTCCACGAGATTTAGGCATCGAAGTACCGCCGGTGCCGCTGTCGGCGGTGATGGCCAACGATGTGTGGGAATTGGTCTACGACCGCCTCGCCGTCCTCGCCCGCGAACACCGCACCACGCTGATTTTCGTCAACACCCGACGCTTGGCCGAACGCTTGAGCCGGCATTTGAGCGAACGTCTCGGCAAGGAAGCAGTCGCAGCCCACCACGGCAGCCTGGCCAAGGAGTTTCGCCTCGATGCCGAACAACGACTCAAGTGCGGCGACCTGCAAGTACTGATCGCCACGGCGTCGCTGGAACTGGGGATCGATATCGGCGATGTCGACCTGGTCTGCCAGATTGCCTCGCCGCGCTCGATTGCCGGGTTTCTGCAACGGGTCGGCCGCTCCGGCCACCAGGTCGGCGGCACGCCCAAGGGCCGATTGTTCGCCACCACCCGCGACGATTTGATCGAATGCACCGCCCTGCTCGACTGCGTGCGCCGGGGTGAACTCGATACTTTGCAGATTCCTCAAGCGCCGCTGGACGTACTGGCCCAGCAGATCATCGCCGAGGTCAGTTGCCAGGAATGGCCGGAGCACGCGCTGCTGGAGATGTTCCGCAATGCTTCGCCCTACGCTGACCTCGACGAAACACATTATCAGGCGCTGCTGCAGATGCTCGCCGAAGGCTACAACGGTCGCCAGGGCATCCGCAGCGCGTACCTGCACCGCGACGCCGTGACGCGTACGTTGCGCGGTCGGCGCGGCAGCAAACTGACCGCCGTGACCAGCGGCGGCACCATCCCGGACAACGCCGACTACAGCGTGCTGCTGGAACCGCAAGGGCTGAACATCGGCAGCGTCAACGAAGACTTCGCCGTGGAAAGCATCGCCGGCGATGTCTTTCAGTTGGGCAATACCTCGTACCGAATCCTGCGGGTCGAAACCGGCAAGGTCCGGGTCGAAGATGCGCACGGCCAGCCGCCGACCATTCCGTTCTGGCTCGGTGAAGCGCCGGGGCGCAGCGCGGAGTTGTCCTTCGCCGTGGCGCGCCTGCAAGCGCAACTCGACGACCTGCTCGGCGCCACGCCCGGCAACTTGCAACCGGCCCTCGACTGGCTGACCGAGACCCTCGGCCTGAACCTCGACAGCGCCGGACAACTGGTGGATTACCTCGCCCGCGCACGCCTGACATTGGGCGCCCTGCCCTCGCAGGACACGCTGCTGATGGAGCGCTTTTTCGATGAGTCCGGCGGCACGCAACTGATCATCCACACGCCCTTCGGCAGCCGCATCAACCGCGCCTGGGGCCTGGCCCTGCGCAAGCGTTTCTGCCGTACCTTCAACTTCGAATTGCAGGCCGCCGCCAGCGAAGATGCGATTGTGTTGTCGCTCTCTACCAGCCACAGTTTTGAGCTCGATGAGGTCTGGCGCTACCTGCACAGCAACAGCGCCGAACACCTGCTGATTCAAGCGGTGCTCGATGCGCCGCTGTTCGGTGTGCGCTGGCGCTGGAATGCCGGCGTCGCATTGGCGTTGCCGCGCTACAGCGGCGGGCGCAAAGTCCCCCCGCAGATTCAGCGGATGAAAAGCGAAGACCTGATCGCCAGCGTGTTTCCCGACCAGATCGCCTGCGTGGAAAACCTCGCTGGCGAACGGGAGATTCCCGATCATCCACTGGTGGAACAGACCCTCGACGATTGCCTCCACGAAGCCATGGACTGCGAAGGCTGGCTGACGTTGTTGCGGCGCATGGAACGCGGCGACGTTCGCCTGATCAGTCGCGACCTGCCGGCGCCCTCGCCGCTGGCCGCCGAAATTCTCAGCGCCCGGCCTTACACCTTTCTCGACGACGCGCCGCTGGAAGAGCGCCGCACCCAAGCCGTGGTCAACCGGCGCTGGACCGACCCGCAGTCCACCGACGACCTCGGCGCGCTGGATGCCGAGGCCATTCAAGCGGTGCGCGATGAGGCCTGGCCGACGCCGACCAATGCCGATGAAATGCACGAGACGTTAATGAGCCTCGCGTGCATTGCCGATGCCGAGGCGCAGGCCAATGCGCAGTGGATTGATTGGTTGAATGCCCTTGCCGAGAGCGGTCGCGCCAGTCGTTTGCAGATCGATGCCGGGCAATCGCTGTGGCTGGCGGTGGAACGGCTGACATGCCTGCGCGCCATTTATCCACAGGCAAATTTGTCGCCACCGCTGGAGGCGCTACCGGGGTTCGATGACGCCTGGGAAGCAGACGAAGCGGTGCTGGAAGTTATCCGCGCACGGCTCAGCGCTTTTGGTCCGTTGCCGCTGAGCGCGATTGCCGAACCTCTGGGATTACCTGCGACTCACGTCACCCAGGCACTCGCGCAACTGGAACGCGAAGGGTATGTGCTGCGCGGTCACTTCACCCCCGGCGCCGATCAGGAAGAATGGTGCGAGCGGCATCTGCTGGCGCGAATTCATCGCTACACGGTCAAGCGTCTGCGGCGAGAAATCGAGCCGGTGGCGTTGCAGGATTTCATGCGATTCCTGTTCGACTGGCAGCATCTTTCTGCCTCGACTCAAGGCCAGGGCAATGCGGTGCTGCCCGCCATCGTCGCTCAGTTCGAAGGCTATCCCGCCGCCGCTTCAGCCTGGGACAGCGACATTCTTGCGGCACGGATCAAAGGCTATTCGGCGAGTTGGCTGGATGACCTGTGCCGCAGCGGCAAACTGGTCTGGACCCGCCTGACCGCACACAACAAAAGCGCCAGCACGGCGCTGCGCAGCACACCAATCGTATTGCTGCCGCGCAGCCAGGTCGGGTTGTGGAGCGGTCTGACCGAACAGACGCCGGTGAGCGACCTGTCGCCCAAAACCCAAAAGGTTTACCAAGCCCTCAGCCAACATGGCGCGCTGTTTTTCGATGAGCTGATTCACGAGGCGCATCTGCTGCGCTCGGAGCTGGAAATCGCCTTGCAGGAACTGGTCGGCGCCGGGCTGGTGAACGCCGACAGTTTTGCCGGTTTGCGGGCGCTGATCACGCCGGCCAGTAAACGGCAGAATCGCAGCAGCCGACGCGGGCGCGGAGCGTTTATCGGAGGCATGGATGACGCCGGACGCTGGGCCTTGCTTCGACGCGGGGCGCCATCGCCAGCGATGGACAACAAACATCCAACGCCGAGCGACACTCTGGAACACATCGTCATGACCTTGCTGCGCCGCTACGGCGTGGTGTTCTGGCGCCTGCTGGAACGCGAAGCAGACTGGTTGCCGAACTGGCGCGAATTGCTGCGCACGTTCCATCGGCTGGAGGCTCGCGGTGAGATTCGCGGCGGGCGGTTTGTCAGTGGTTTGGCCGGTGAACAGTTCGCCTTGCCCGAGGCGATTCCGTTGCTGCGCGAAGTGCGGCGGCGGGCGCATGACGGGAGCCTGATTGCCGTGTGCGGGGTTGATCCGCTGAACCTCGCCGGCACGCTGCTACCCGGTGCGAAAGTGCCGGCGCTGACGAGTAATCGGTTGGTGTACCGCGATGGTTTGCCGGTGGCTGCCGAGATCGCTGGCCAGCAGGTTTTCTGGGTGGAATCGACGAGTGAAATACGCAACAAACTGATCCGGCATTGATGCTGTCCGGGCCGGCCTCTTCGCTGGCAAGCCAGCTCCTACAGGTCCGGTGCCACATAAAAAGCCTGGATTACACGCAACCCTTGTAGGAGCCGGCTTGCCGGCGATGAGGCCCTCAAAAACGGCGGCGCATATGAGGCCGCCATCGCTGGCAAGCCAGCGCCTACAGGTCCGGTGCCACATAAAAACCCCGGACTACACACAACCCCTGTAGGAGCCGGCTTGCCGGCGATGAGGCCCTCAAAAACGGCGGCGTATATGAGGCCGCCTTCGCCAGCAAGCCAGCTCCTACAGGGGACCGTGTGTTTCTGTGGGAGTGATATTTGCGTTCAGGGCAAATATCAAATGCCGATACCTCTATTTTTCCGCACAACCCAATCCCCGACACTGCGCTCCATCAATCAACCCACCGGAGTTGCAGCCATGCCCATTGCCTTGCTCGCGCTGACCCTCAGCGCCTTCGCCATCGGGACGACCGAGTTCGTCATCGTTGGCCTGTTACCCACTATCGGCACCGACCTCGGCGTCAGCCTGCCGTCCGCCGGCCTGCTGGTCAGCCTCTATGCCCTGGGCGTTGCCATCGGTGCCCCGGTGCTGACCGCCCTCACCGGCAAAGTCCCGCGCAAAATGCTGCTGTTGTCGCTGATGGTGCTGTTCACCCTTGGCAACCTGCTGGCGTGGAAAGCACCGAGCTACGAATCGCTGATCATTGCGCGAATCGTCACCGGCCTGGCCCACGGGGTGTTTTTCTCGATTGGCTCGACCATAGCCACCAGCCTCGTGCCGAAGGAAAAAGCCGCCAGCGCGATTGCGATCATGTTCACCGGCCTGACGGTGGCGCTGGTCACCGGCGTACCGTTGGGGACGTTCATCGGTCAGCATTTCGGCTGGCGTGAAACCTTCCTCGCTGTCTCTGCTTTGGGTGTGATTGCGTTCATCGGCAGCCTGCTCTACGTGCCGAAAAACATCACCCACAGCAAACCCGCTTCGCTGCTGGAACAGTTGCAGGTCCTCAAGCAACCGCGCCTGCTGCTGGTGTATGCCATGACGGCAGTCGGTTACGGCGGTTCGTTCATCGCCTTCACGTTCCTAGCGCCGATTCTTCAAGACATTTCTGGTTTCAGCGCCGGCACCGTCAGCCTGGTGTTGCTGGTGTACGGCATCTCGGTGGCCGTCGGTAACATCTGGGGCGGCAAACTGGCCGACAAACGCGGCCCGATCAAAGCCCTGAAAATCATCTTCGCCCTGCTCGCTGCTGTGTTGTTCGTGTTGACCTTCACCGCCGGCAACCCGTGGCTGGCGCTGGCCACCGTGCTGGTCTGGGGCGCGGTCGCTTTCGGCAACGTGCCGGGCTTGCAGGTGTATGTGGTGCGTCAGGCCGAACATCACACGCCGAATGCGGTGGACGTGGCTTCCGGCCTGAACATCGCGGCGTTCAACCTCGGCATTGCCGGTGGCGCGTGGGGCGGTGGTTTGATCGTCGCCCACATGGGCCTGATCCATACCGCGTGGATCGGTGGTCTGGTGGTGTTGGTGGCGCTGGCGCTGACTGCATGGAGCGGTCGCCTCGATCGCCTCGGCCCGGTGTACGCCGCGAGTTCAACCCGCATAGTCGCCGGTCACTGATCCCCCTGTAGGAGCCAGCTTGCTGGCGATAGCGGCGGCACATTCAACATTGATGTGACTGACACACCGCTATCGCCGGCAAGCCGGCTCCTACAGGTTTAGCCCTCCTACCGTCTGTAGTCCCGTCGAAACTTTCTCGCTTGCCCCGCAGTCATCAAAAGACAGGGGCAACCGGGGACCCTCAGACGGGAGGCGACATGGCGGCGATTCACAGCGGTATTTCAGCTTGGCGCTTCTTTGCCTCCGGCGAGCCTGCGGCACAAGGCGTGCTGCCATGAACCGCGCCGAGCAGTTCAACCCCGACGATGACTCGTCAGGAACCGTGAACGCCGTACGCCGCTTCACCGTGCTGACGGTCAACACGCACAAGGGTTTCACCGCGCTCAACCGGCGTTTCATCCTGCCGGAATTGCGCGAAGCAGTGCGCAGCGTGTCCGCCGACGTGGTGTTTTTGCAGGAAGTCCACGGCACCCACGAGCACCATCTCCAGCGTTACAGCAATTGGCCGACGATGCCGCAGTACGAATTCCTCGCCGACACGCTGTGGCCGCAATTCGCCTACGGACGCAACGCGGTGTACCCGGCAGGCGATCACGGCAATGCACTGTTGTCGAAATTCCAGATCATTCGCCACGACAACCTCGACGTGTCCATCAGCGGACACGAAAACCGCGGCATCCTGCATTGCGTATTGCGCTTGCCCGTCGATGGCCCGGAGGTGCACGCGATTTGCGTCCATTTGGGGCTGCGTGAAACCCATCGCAATGAACAGCTGAAGCTGCTGACCCAACGCCTCGCAGAATTGCCGAGCGACGCGCCGGTGATTGTCGCCGGTGACTTCAACGACTGGCGTCAGCGCGCCGACGCAATGCTCAAGCCCTGTGGTTTGCGCGAGGTTTTCGCCGAACTCCACGGCAAACCGGCGCGCAGTTTTCCGGCGCGCTTGCCTGCCTTGCGCCTGGACCGCATCTACGTGCGCAACCTCAAGGCCAGCCATCCGCAAGTCCTGGCGGCGCGGCCCTGGTCCCACCTTTCCGACCACGCACCACTATCGGTGGAGATCGAGCTATGAGCAGCGCACCGATGGAAAAAACCACCGTGGATCACGTACCCACCAACCCGCCGGTGCGCGAACCCGGCGTGGTCGACGTTGAATACGGTTGGCAGGGCAACAACCGGGTGGAACTGCTGGAAAACGGCGAAGAATATTTCCCGCGGGTGTTCGAAGCCATGCGCCAGGCCAAGACTGAAATCCTCCTGGAAACCTTCATCGTTTTCGAGGACAAGGTCGGCGAAGAGCTGCAGCACGTGCTGATCGACGCGGCTCAACGCGGCGTGCGGGTGACCGCCAGTCTCGACGGGTTTGGTTGTGGCGAGTTGAGCACCGATTACCTCACCGCGTTGAGCGAGGCCGGCGTGCACCTGCAAATATTTGACCCGGCACCGAAGCGTCTGGGTATCCGCACCAACTGGTTCCGGCGCCTGCACCGCAAGATCGTGGTGGTCGACGGCACGATTGCGTTCATCGGCGGGATCAACTTTTCCGCCGACCATCTGGCCGACTTCGGCCCCGAGGCCAAACAGGATTACTCGGTTGAAGTGCAAGGCCCGGCGGTGACCGACATTCATCATTTCGCCCTGCTGCAAAGCGGTCGCCCGGCCCGCGCCAAATACTGGTGGCAACGCCGGCGGCAGCGGCGCTCGGAACTGGCGTTCAACGATCACGATGGCCAGGTCCGTTTGGTGTACCGCGACAACGGAGATCATCAATCCGATATCGAAGAGGTTTATCGACATGTCCTGCGCAGCGCCCAGCGTCGCGTGGTGATTGCCAACGCCTATTTCTTTCCCGGTTATCGCTTGCTGCGCGAGATACGCAACGCCGCGCGGCGAGGCGTCGAGGTGCGACTGATCCTGCAAGGCCAGCCGGACATGAGGGTGGCCAAACTGGCCGCGCGCATGACCTATGACTACCTGCTCAAATCCGGGGTGCAGATTCACGAATATTGCGAGCGCCCGCTGCACGGCAAAGTCGCGCTGGTGGACGAAGACTGGAGCACCGTCGGCTCGAGCAACCTCGACCCGCTGAGCCTGGCGATGAACCTGGAAGCCAATGTGCTGATCCGCGATCGCGCCTTCAACCGCGATTTGTTCGAACGCCTCGAGAGGCTGAGCGACAACCACTGCAAAGCCATGTGTGCGGACACATCCCCACGCGGACGGGTCTGGCACATGACCGTCGGCTTTCTGGTGTTTCACTTCCTGCGGCACTTCCCGGCGTGGGCCGGTTGGCTGCCGGCACACAAGCCACGCCTGAAGCCCTTCACCCACCTCGCCGGGGGCGATCACCATGAACCGCGCTGAAACCCATTCGGCGCCTCACGCCGACAGCCCGCACAAGTCGCATTGGAGTCGCTGGAAAAAACCGCTGACGATGCTGTTTTTCCTGGCGCTGATTGTCCTGTTCACGATGCTGGCCCAACGCATCGAATGGAACGAGGTGTTCGACACCCTCGCCGATTTCAAGGTGCGCACGCTGATCATCGCCTCCGGGCTGACGCTGGTGAGTTTTCTGGTGTACGCCTGTTTCGACCTGATTGGCCGCACCTATATTCGTCAGGACCTGACCTGGAAACAGATCCTGCCAGTGGGGATCATCAGCTACGCATTCAACCTCAACCTGAGTGCCTGGGTCGGCGGCATTGCCATGCGCTATCGGCTTTACTCGCGGCTCGGCGTGAGCAAAAGCAACATCGCAAAAATCCTCGGCCTGAGCCTGGCGACCAACTGGTTCGGCTACATGGTGATTGCCGGCGCGATGTTCAGCAGCGGGCTGGTGCGCATGCCTCCGGGCTGGAAACTCAGCAGTGGTGCGTTGCAGGGCGTGGGGGTTCTGTTGCTGTTGGTGAGCGCGGGTTACCTGGCAGCCTGTCAGTATTCCAAGCGGCGGGAGTGGGCGATTCGCGGCGTCGAAATCAACCTGCCGTCCCTGCGCATGGCGGTGTTGCAACTGGCGCTCGGGGCGCTGAACTGGTCGCTGATGGCGGCGGTGATCTTCACCCTTCTGCCGAGCAAGCTGGATTATCCGCTGGTGCTTGGCGTGTTGTTGATCAGCGCGATTGCCGGGGTGATCACGCACATTCCGGCGGGGCTCGGTGTATTGGAGGCGGTGTTTGTGGCGTTGCTGCAGCATGAGGCTTCGCGGGGGAGCCTGGTGGCGGGGTTGCTGGCGTATCGGGCGATTTATTTCATCTTGCCGTTGTTGATTACGTTGGTGATGTATTTGATTGTGGAGGCCAAGGCCAAGTCGTTGCGGATTGCGAAGAAACCCAAATGATCGGGGTGATAGTGAGGACGCCTTCGCGGGCAAGCCTCGCTCCTACGGGGTTCGCGCGCTTCCTGTAGGAGCGAGGCTTGCCCGCGAAGAATCCACCGCCGCTCTTACGTCGACTGGATAATGCTCAACCGCTCACCCACCACCATCTCGGTAATCCAGTCCACCAGGATCGAGGTATACGCCTGCTGCGAAACCGGCTCGCTCAATGCGTGATCGGCGCCGTCGATGATGCGGTGGGTCAGCGAGTGCGTCTGCTGACACGCCGCCCGGTAACTCATGATGGTCGCGTGGGGCACATAGTCGTCCGTCTCGGACTCCACCAGCAGCACATCCCCGGTAAATTGCGAACAGGCATGCAACGCGCGATTGCTGTCGGCGCGCACCAGCGTGCTGCGGTAATCACGCAAATCGAGCTTGTCCAGTTCGCGCTTGGGCGCGTGCCATTGCTCATCGCGATACAACGCCGGCACCCGCAGCGCCAGCCAGCGCACGGGGCGCAATGAGGTCAGAATCGCAGCCAGATAGCCGCCATAACTGGTGCCGACCACGGCAATCGCCGAGGTGTCGAGCGCCGGATGCGCGAGCAATCGATCGTACGCCGCCAGCAGGTCTCGCAGATTGTCTTCGCGGGAAACCCGCGTCAGTGGAATGCCGGTGCCGCCGGTGTGCCCGCGCAAGTCGAACGTCAGGCACACGCAGCCCAGACCTGCGATGCCTTTGGCCCGTTCAAGATCACGCTCCTGACTGCCGCCCCAACCGTGCACGAAGAGCACGCCGGGGACCTTCGATTTGGGGCTGAGAAAAGTCCCGCTCATCTGTTCATCGTCGATGTCGATCTGAATGGTTTCGCTTCTAGCCGTCATAGGATTTGACCGTTACGTACTTGAGGAGAAATTCACTGTTGTGCGCCGGCCCGCGGTACACCTCGATGGCGTCCGCCGGCAGCGCTTGATCGATGTAGGTTTCTACCGAGGACACACGAATCGCGCTCATCTGCGGGTCGTTGACGAAGCTCTGCAACGCCGCCACTTCGGCGCTGCTGGCACCGCCCATGCGCCAGGACTGTTCAAGCACGCCGCTGCGCTGTGTGCCGTTACTGTCCAGGCCTTGCGCGATGTCATAGTTGCGCCGCGAGGCATAGAAACCGGGATAGGCCTCGTCCGCCGCACGGTCGAACACCTGCGCTTGCCGGATGGCCAGCCGCACGTCGTCGGGCAGTTGCAGTTCGAGCAGCTCGTCGTAGCCGCCCTGCACCACGAGCAGATTGGAACCGCCATAAACCTGCTCGCCATGACCGTCTGCGGTCAGGTACTGATCACCGCAGTAACTCAACACTGTGCCGCCGATGAAGCTTTGGCCGACGCTGTGGGTCACCACCTCGGTCAGGTCTTGCTCCAACACCACACCTTCGGTGAATAGTACCTTGGCATCGGGTCTGCCGAGGATCGCATCGAATTGGTCGAGGTTCTGGATCACCTCCTGACCGCGTCCGGCGCAGGCATGGATCGGTTTCAGGCGAATCGGTCCGCTATCGAGCAAATGCTCCGCCGCAGGCCGAGCATCGCCGAGGGAGAACACGCTGAGACCCTCGAGCACCACGTTGCGCACCCGTTCGCAAAACAACGGCGACCAGCCGTACGGGGCAAAAGCGTTTTTGTTGCGCAAGCCGTGGCTGATGGCTTTGGTGCAGATGAAATCATGCTCGACATAGCCGCCCCACAAATCCTCCGGACCCTTGACGCCCAATTGCCGCGCGGCCGCAGCGCCGACAATGGTTTGTGTCGGCAGCAGATAAAGATCGCGACCGCTGTGGTGTTCGGGGTCGTAGCTGCCGCCGAATTTGAACCCGAGAACCTGCGCCAGCCAACGGGCCAATGCGTGATTGGTTTCGACTTCGTGCTGTGGTGCGTCGGGCCGCACCGAATGGGCGACCACCAGTTTCTTGCGGTTTGTTGGGGTCATGCGTCCCCCTTCAATCGGCGCTTGATGAATGTAGTTGTAGGGGTGCAGAGATCAGGCCAACGGCGGCTGATTTGAAATAATCGGCAATTCAATCAGTTGCCGAATCGGTGATGGCACTGAGCCTGTCTCATTCTGCACGACGGCCATTTCGCTCCCGGCATTTTGCACGACCCAAGCCTTGCAAAGATCAAACTGTGGGAGCGAGCCTGCTCGCGAAAGCGACCTTTCAGGCGACATAGATGCTGACCGTCACGGCCTCTTCGCGAGCAGGCTCGCTCCCACAGGGGATTTCTGGCGTTGCGACTATCGGGCTGCGGCGGTCGGCGAAACTCCAAACCGCGTCCGATAATCACTCGGCGCCAGCCCGGTAATTTTCTTGAACGTCGCACGGAAGGCACTCGGGTCCTGATAACCGACGGTCCAGGCAATGTGGTCGATGGTGCCGTTGGTGAATTCAAGCATTTCCCGGGCCTTGCCGACCCGCAGGTGCTGGCAATACTCGGTGGGTTTAAGCCCGGTTGCAGCACGAAATCTGCGCAGGAAGGTGCGTTCTTCCAGCCCTGCCCGTTCAGCCATGGTCGCCAGCGACACATCGGTCGCGCCGGTGCTTTGCAGCCAATGCTGTACCTTGAGAATCGAGGCGTCGCCGTGGCTGAGAATCGGTGAAAAGTTGCTGCCACATTCACTCGCACTGTCGCTGTGTTCCACCACCAGAAACCGCGCAGTGCCGGTGGCGATGCTCGGCCCCAGCAATCGGTCGACCAGACGCAAACCCAGCTCGGACCAGGCCATCAACCCGGCGGTGGTGATCAAGTCGCCGTCATCGACGATCGGCGTATCGGCCTTGAGCTTGATCGCCGGATAACGCTCGGCGAACGCCTTGGCCGACGTCCAGTGGGTGGTGGCGCTGCGGCCGTCGAGCAGGCCGCTCTCAGCCAATAGAATCGAGCCCACACAAACGCCGCCGAGGGTCGCGCCTTGTGCGTGCTGCTGACGAATCCAGCGCAGCAAGCCTTGCGGCGCCTGGCCTTCGGAAAAACCGCCAATCGACGGCGGGATCAACACCGCCACCAATGCACCGTCCGGCGCGGGATGGCTGTCGTAGACACGTTTGGGGGGCTGATCGCCATCGACCTGCCAATGGCTGACCCGCAACAGCGGCAACTGCGCCGCTTGATAGTCAGCGGCAATCCGGTTCGCCACCCCGAACAAGTCGGTCAGCCCGTGCACCGCCGCCATCTGCGCGCCGGGATAAATCAGCACACCCAGCTCGGCGATTGCCCTTTGTGCGTCCATTGTCAGTTTTCCCCCTTCTATTGTCGGTGCGGCCAATCCTCGGACGGTCCGCCAGAGCCAATACTTCATTCCACACCAACACACACTTCGAGGAAACAGTCATGGCCAAGCAAGCACTCATCGTAGTTGATATCCAAAACGACTACTTCCCCCAGGGCAAGTGGCCGCTGGTTGGCGCGGACGCGGCTGCGGATAACGCCGTACGCCTGCTCAAAGCCTTTCGCGATGCCGGTGATTCGGTGGTGCACATTCGCCACGAGTTCACTTCCGACGAAGCGCCCTTCTTCACCCCGGGCTCCGAGGGCGCGAAGCTGCACCCCAAAGTCCTGAACCGCGCCGACGAGCCGGTGGTGCTCAAGCACTTCGTCAACTCGTTCCGCGAAACTGAACTGCAGTCAATTCTCGACGAGCAAGGTATCAAGGAGTTGGTGGTGGTTGGCAGCATGAGCCACATGTGCGTCGACGGCATTACCCGTGCGGCCGCCGACATGGGTTACGCCGTCACTGTCATTCATGACGCCTGTGCCTCGCGGGATCTGGAGTTCAACGGACTTACGGTTCCGGCGGCCCATGTTCATGCCGCGTTCATGTCGGCGTTGGGTTTTGCCTATGCTCGTGTGGTGTCTACTGGCGAGTTTCTGGCTGGGTGAGGTGAGGTGAGCTGAGCTGAGCTGAGCTGAGTACATATCCGTTGCTGCGGTAACGGCTGCTATTGGTTTCGCTCTTACAGCGAGTCACTTTCGAAAAGCGCGAAAGTAACCAAAGCGCTTCTGCCCCTTTCGTTCGGTGCCTCGCTAAGGCTCGGCATACCCTCGCTCCGGTCCTGCTCCGCGGGCCCGCCGCCATCGGCCATCCCTGGCCGGGGGCGGCTAACCCGGCATCCATGCCGGGTTGCCCACTACGCAGAACCTCCACTCGGCCTCTCGAGGGGGCGACTACCGCCACAGCCGCCGAGGCGGCCTGAAAGCCGACCTGGCTCTTCAGTTGTCCGCGTTGTCCTTCTTTGATGCGTTCACTCATTCCGGACATGTGCACCACTCCCCTGTAGGAGCCGGCTTGCTGGCGATGGCGTCCGTCCAGCCAATACAAACGTCGACTGATCCACCGCTATCGCCAGCAAGCCGGCTCCTACACGGGGATTGGGTTCACACGATTCAAAATTGTAGGAGCTGGCTTGCCGGCGATGGACGTCAACGATAACACGGGCTGCCTGAATGAACGCGGTGTCCGGGCGTTTTTCGCCGGCAAGCCGGCTCCTACAGGGAATCGCGTGTGCTTTTGATTTCCACCACTCATCAGGCCGAGCGTTAGCTCGCCTTCAGCTTTTGATCTGGACGCACCGCCCCCTCGAGAGGCCGAGCGCAGGTTCTGCGCAGTGGGCAACCCGGCATGGATGCCGGGTTAGCCGCGCACGGCCAGGGATGGCCGATCGCGGCGGGCCCACGGAGCAGGACCGGAGCGAGGGCATGGCGAGC
>NZ_JAGYGF010000053.1:0-45359 GCF_019947305.1 Pseudomonas sp. BF-RE-21
TCAAGGACGCCATCGCCGGCAAGCCGGCTCCTACAGGTTATGTGTTCAATTCTCCTGCGCGCGGTAGGCTCCGGGTGTAAGCCCGGTCCATTTCTTGAACGCCCGATGAAACGCCGAAGGCTCGGAAAACCCCAACTGCTCGGCAATCTGTTGCAACGACAGGTCCGCACGCCCCAGATGATAAATCGCAATGTCCCGGCGCAACTGATCCTTCAATTCCTGAAAACTCGAACCCTCTTCGCGCAAATGCCGGCGTAGCGTCTGCGGGCTGATGTGCAGGTGCGCGGCCACCGCTTCCAGGTCCGGCCAGCGCGCACTGTCGCGGCTGAGCAAGCGGCGCAACTGGCTGCTCAGGCTGTCGCCGTCATCCGGGCGCGACAACAGGTCGGCGGGGGAGTGTTCGAGGAAATGCTTGAGGGTCCGCTCGTCCTGCAGCAACGGCATATTCAGGTAGCGACTGTGGAACAGCAGGCTGCTCTGCGCCGCTGAAAACTCCATCGGACAGGGGAACAGCAACTCGTATTCCGCGCCGTGCTCGGGCTTCGGGTAGCTGAACGTCGCTTGTTCCAGGCGGATGCGCTGTCCGATCAGCCAACTGCCGAGGCGATGCCAGACCATCAACTGGCTCTCGGTGAGGAAATGGTCCGGGTCCTGAAACTGCGAATCGTCCAGGCTCAGGCGGATCATTTCGTTTTCGCGGGTCAGGGTCAGGCGCGGGCCGCCGGGGAACAGGCTATAAAACAACAAGCCGCGATGCAGTGCCTTATCGAGATTGCGGCAGTGAATCACCGCGTGGCACATCATCGCGAAACTGCCGGTTTTACTCGGGACCGGCCCGAAGCCCAGGTACTCGTCGTCGAGTGCCAGCCACAATCCCTGGATCAAACGGGTGAACTGCTCAGGCGCAATGCGCGCACGCGGTTCTTCCAGCAGCTCGGGGCTGATGCCGAGTTGTTGCAGCAGGTTTGAATAGTCATGACCCAGCCGACGCGCGCCACCGAGGGCGGCACGGGCGAAATGGCTGGCGATGGTACGTTCGCGCATAGAAGGCAGGTCCGTCTATTGAACGACGGATGGTAGTCGTCGGGTCAGGCAATGGACAAGGCGGATATCCGCCAAATTGCAGGACGAGGTTTGGCGGATGGGCGGAAATCCGCCACTGTTTTATAGCGCACCCACGGCACGTTGAACCTGTAACCCCTGATGTCAAAAGGCTCGCAGGGGGTTTTGCAAAAGTGGCACGCCGCTTGCGATACAACGAGCAGATGCCTGCCGTCGTGCAGCTCGAAAAAACAAATCCCTCCAGTGCAGGAGGGTTCGCAATTCAGGTGTCGTGGGCAACAGATGGATGTTGTTAGCGCGCACTCTTGAGGAACTTTGCAATGACGACTCGTCAGCCACTGTACAAATCCCTGTATTTCCAGGTGATCGTTGCCATCGCCATCGGCATCCTGCTTGGTCACTTCTACCCGCAGACCGGTGTGGCCCTCAAGCCGCTGGGTGACGGGTTCATCAAACTGATCAAAATGGTCATCGCGCCAATCATCTTCTGTACGGTCGTCAGCGGTATCGCCGGCATGCAGAACATGAAATCGGTCGGCAAGACCGGCGGTTATGCGCTGCTGTACTTCGAAATCGTTTCCACTATTGCCTTGCTGATCGGTCTGGTCGTGGTCAACGTCGTGCAACCGGGCGCCGGCATGCACATCGACGTAACGACTCTGGACACCAGCAAAATCGCTGGCTTCATCTCGGCCGGTAAAGACCAGAGCATCGTCGCCTTTATCCTCAATGTGATCCCGAACACCATCGTCGGCGCTTTCGCCAACGGCGATATCCTGCAAGTTCTGATGTTCTCGGTGATCTTCGGTTTCGCCCTGCATCGCCTGGGTGCGTACGGCAAGCCGGTCCTGGACTTTATCGATCGCTTCGCCCACGTGATGTTCAACATCATCAACATGATCATGAAGCTCGCGCCGGTCGGTGCCTTCGGTGCCATGGCCTTCACCATTGGTGCTTACGGTGTTGGCTCGCTGGTACAGCTTGGTCAGCTGATGATCTGCTTCTACATCACCTGCATCCTGTTTGTGGTTCTGGTATTGGGCGCCATCTGCCGCGCGCATGGTTTCAGCGTACTCAAGCTGATCCGCTACATCCGTGAAGAACTGCTGATCGTACTGGGCACTTCCTCGTCGGAATCGGCTCTGCCACGCATGCTGATCAAAATGGAACGCCTGGGTGCGGATAAATCGGTAGTGGGTCTGGTGATCCCGACTGGTTACTCCTTCAACCTCGACGGTACTTCGATCTACCTGACCATGGCGGCTGTGTTTATCGCTCAGGCGACTGATACGCCGATGGACCTCACTCACCAGATCACCTTGCTGCTGGTGCTGCTGTTGTCCTCCAAAGGTGCGGCAGGTGTGACCGGTAGTGGTTTCATCGTGCTGGCAGCCACCCTGTCGGCCGTGGGTACTCTGCCAGTAGCCGGCCTGGCGCTGATCCTCGGTATCGACCGCTTCATGTCCGAAGCCCGTGCGCTGACCAACCTCGTTGGTAATGCTGTTGCGACCCTGGTCGTGGCCAAGTGGGTGAAAGAGCTGGACGAAGACAAGCTGCAAGTCGAGCTGGCTTCCGGCGGTCGCGGTATCTCCGACGAACGTGAAGTAGACGACCTGGGTGTGGCCGAAGGCCCAACCCCAAGCAACGTCAAGTAACACGCGTTGTCATGAAAAAACCCGCTTCGGCGGGTTTTTTCATGCCTGGAATTTGAGCGTAACGGTCACAGTTGCTGACACATCAGGTGATTGCTGCAACGCGATTGGCTGCCTAGGCTGGAGGCATCGAATACGGAGATCGCTCATGCTTGGCCCATTGGCATCACTCAAGGTTCTGGATTTCTCGACACTGTTGCCGGGGCCGTTCGCCTCGCTGTTATTGGCTGACATGGGCGCCGAGGTCTTGCGCATCGAATCGCCGACCCGCATGGACCTGTTGCGGGTGCTGCCGCCCCATGACCAAGGCGTGTCGGCCAGCCACGCATACCTCAATCGCAACAAGCGCAGCCTGGCGCTGGACCTCAAGCAGCCCGAGGCGCTGGCGGTGATCAAGCAACTGGTGCAGGACTACGACATCGTCCTGGAACAATTCCGCCCCGGTGTCATGGAGCGATTGGGCCTGGGGTATGAAGCGTTGAAGGCCATCAACCCAAAGCTGATCTACGTGTCGATCACTGGATACGGGCAAACCGGCCCCTACAAGGATCGCGCCGGCCACGACATCAATTACCTGGCGCTGGCGGGGCTGGCGAGCTACACCGGCCGCGCCGACAACGGCCCGCTGCCCTTGGGCGTGCAAGTGGCGGATGTCGCCGGCGGTTCGCTGCACGGCGTCATCGGCCTGCTGGCGGCGGTGATCGCCCGGCAACAAAGCGGGTTGGGGCAGCATCTGGATGTGAGCATGACCGACTGCGCATTCAGCCTGAACGCCATGGCCGGGGCCGGGTACCTGGCCTGCGGCGAGGAGCCGGGCCGGGAAAACCAGATGCTCAACGGCGGCAGCTTCTACGACTATTACCGTTCGCGGGATGGCCGCTGGTTATCGGTGGGCAGCCTGGAGCCGCCGTTCATGAAGCAACTGTGCACGGCACTGGGGCTGGAGGAGTTGGCGGCGTTGGGCCTGTCACCTCAGCCTGCCCAGCAAAAGAAGCTAAAGGACGCGCTGCAGACTGAATTCGAGAAACACGACTTTGCCGAATTGTGCGCACTGTTTGCCGAGCTCGATGCGTGTGTCGAGCCGGTGCTGACCTTGGGTGAGGCGATTCGGCATCCGCAGTTGCAGGCACGGGAATTGGTGACCGACGTGCCGCGAGGGGATGGCACGAGCCAGACGCAGATGGCGTGTCCGTTGAAGTTTTCGGATGGCTTGCCCGAGCATCGGCATATCGGTGCGGCGCTGGGTGAGCATACGGATCAGGTGTTGGGGGAGTTGGGGTTTAGTTCGCTGCGAATTGAAGAATTGCGGCGTGCCAAGGTGATTCTCTAGCGTCTGACCCGGCCTCTTCGCGGGCAAGCCTCGCTCCTACAGGTGATTTCGATGCTTCTGTAGGAGCGAGGCTTGCCCGCGAAGGGGCCCGCCAAAACACCACAAATCCGACTTATTCGACCCGCATCTCCCCACTGAACACCAACGTGCTCCGACACCGCCGACACAAATACCGCCGCCCCTGCCGCACCAGGCTATGGCGCTGCGCCGAAAACGGGAAATCACTGTCGGCGCACGGGCATTTGTAGATATAGCGCGTCACGCTGCGGCGCTTGACGTCGTAGGTGTGGCAGCGATTGGGCGGCAGTTCGTACACGCCACGCATGATCAGTTGCCACTCTTCGCCGTGGGGCTGGATGCGATCGCCAAACAGCTGATGAGCGATCAGGTGGGCGACTTCATGGGCCACGGTCTGCTTGAGGAAGTCTTCCGTGTTTTCGCGGTACAGCTGCGGATTGAAGCGCAGCAGGTTCTCGTGCAGATGCGCGACACCGGCTTTTTGCCCGCGCAGCTTGAGGCTCACCACGGGGCGTTTGAAGGTTCGTTTGAAAAAGGATTCGGCTTGTTGGTAACAGTCTTCGACGCGGGTATTGAGTTGCTCGGGCATGCTTGATGGATCTCCAGAGACGTCGAGTATGCCGCAACGCTCGGGCCTTGCGAATCGCCAGGGCGCCGAATGGTCGTTACCCCCCACATTGAAAGGCCGCCTTGCGGCGGCCTGTATTGGCAGATCTTGATTTTGGGTAGAGAGCGTAACTAGTTCGTGTAGACCGGCCCCACGCCGAGTCCCCAGACAATGACAGTGAACGCCATGATCGCCACCAGTACGACTAAACCGACGGCGAGCACCGAACTTGAAAATAGAAATCCCTCGTCAGATGGAATGTTCATGAAAGTTGGAAGCCCCACATACAGCAGGTACACCGTGTAGCAGATGGCCGCCGTCCCGACGATCATCCCCAGCCACATGTGTGGGTACAGTGCCGCAAGGCCGCCTATGAACAGCGGGGTCGCGGTGTAGGTCGCAAACGCAACGCAACGTGCCAGACTCGGGTTGGCGTCATAGGTGCGGGCCATCCAGTGGATGAACGCGCCCATTACGGCAACGCCGCCGAGCATCGCCACGTACGACATGATCGTCATCCATAGCGCGCTTTCCTGCGTCAGCATCACCGGTGCCCGGCTGCCAATTACCCAGCCGACCTGCGTGGTGCCGATAAACGCCGACACGGCGGGGATCGCCGCCAGAATCAGCGTGTGGGTCAGGTACATGTGGCTGATGCTTTCCTCTTGGTCGCCACGGATTTCTTTCCATTCCTGGTCGGGGTGGGTGAAGAGCCCCACTACGTGATGGATCATGCCAGTCACTCCTCTTGTTTTTACCGTCGCCCCCCAGTGGAGCGCCTACAGGCCAAAGTGGCCAAGTAAGTAAAGGTCTGGATATGTGTGCGACCTTATGACGCAGTATAGAAAGGTCTTAACCCCGCAGGTTGTAGGGCGTTAGAGCAAATCGCGCTGTAAACAAGGCTGTTAATCGCCACTAGGACTGTCACAAACAATCCCCTGTGGGAGCGAGACCGGCTTGCCGGCGATGGCGGTGTATCAGGCATGACTGTTTGGACTGACACACCGCCATCGCGAGCAGGCTCGCTCCTACAGGAGATAGGGGGCTCTTCGCCGGAGGCGGGTTTTTGCGTAAAATGCCGGCCTTTCGTCACACCTCACGGATCTCGCGTCATGGGCACTCTCACGGTCAACCAGAACAAACTGCAAAAGCGCCTTCGCCGTCAGGCCGGTGAGGCTGTCGCCGATTTCAACATGATTGAAGACGGCGACAAGGTCATGGTCTGCCTGTCCGGAGGCAAGGACAGCTACACCATGCTCGACGTGCTGATGCATTTGCAGAAGGTCGCGCCGATCAAGTTCGAGATCGTGGCCGTGAACATGGACCAGAAACAGCCGGGTTTCCCAGAGGACGTGCTGCCGGCGTACCTCAAAACCCTGGGCATCGAATACCACATCGTCGAGAAAGACACGTACTCGGTGGTCAAGGAGCTGATTCCGGAAGGCAAGACCACCTGCTCGCTGTGCTCGCGCCTGCGTCGCGGCACGCTCTACACCTTTGCCGACGAAATCGGCGCGACCAAAATGGCCCTCGGTCACCACCGCGACGACATCGTCGAAACGTTCTTTCTCAATATGTTCTTCAACGGCTCGCTCAAGGCCATGCCGCCGAAGCTGCGCGCCGACGACGGCCGCAACGTGGTGATCCGCCCGTTGGCCTACTGCAACGAAAAAGACATTCAGGCCTACTCGGACCTCAAGCAATTCCCGATCATCCCGTGCAACCTCTGCGGCTCCCAGGAAAACCTGCAGCGTCAGGTGGTCAAGGAAATGCTGCAGGAATGGGAGCGCAAGACGCCGGGCCGTACCGAAAGCATTTTCCGCAGCTTGCAGAACGTGATCCCGTCGCAATTGGCGGACCGCAACCTGTTCGACTTCACCAACCTGCGGATCGACGAAACCGCCATGTCGCGGTTCGTTAACGTAGTAAATCTCTAAACACCATCACTGTGGGAGCCAGCCTGCTGGCGATAGCGATGTCAGACGTTGACTGACCCACCGCTATCGCCAGCAGGCTGGCTCCCACATTGGTCTACTCACTGACTCCTCAGGAGAGGGCATGCGCGATTACAAGTGGCTGCACGAATACTGTCTGAACCGCTTCGGTTCCGCAGCCGAACTGGAAGCCCATCTGCCCGTTCCGAAGACTGCCGCGCAATTGCGCGATATCAGCGACGATCGCTACCTCTCGACCATGGCGCTGCGTGTGTTCCGCGCCGGGCTCAAGCACAGCCTGGTGGACGCCAAGTGGCCGGCCTTCGAAGAAGTGTTCTTCAAGTTCGACCCGGAAAAAGTCGTGCTGATGAGCGCCGAACACCTTGAACGCCTGATGCAGGACGCGCGGATCATCCGCCACCTGGGCAAGCTCAAGAGCGTGCCGCGCAATGCGCAGTTCGTGCTGGACGTGGCCCATGAGAAAGGCAGCTTTGGCGAGTTGATCGCCGATTGGCCGGTGACCGATATCGTCGGCTTGTGGACCTACCTGAAAAAACACGGTCATCAATTGGGTGGCTTGTCGGCACCGCGCTTCCTGCGCATGGTCGGCAAGGACACCTTTGTGCCGAGTTATGACGTGGTGGCCGCGCTGAATGCGCAGAAGATCGTCGACAAAGTGCCCACCAGCCTGCGGGACCTGGCCACGGTGCAGGGCGTGTTCAACCAGTGGCATGAAGAAAGCGGCGGGCGGCCGATGAGTCAGATTTCGATGATGCTGGCGTACACCGCCAACCATTGATATCGAGTGATGCCCTTCGCGGGCAAGCCTCGCTCCTACAAGAGCACCATACGGACCTGTAGGAGCGAGGCTTGCCCGCGAAGGGGCCCGATCAGGCGACGGAAATCTCGCCCTCGCCAGCCAACTTGCGATTCAACTGAAACCGCCACCGCACATACAACAGCGCCGAGCAGAACACCGCCAGGCTCGCACCCATCTCCAGCAAACCGAACAGCTGCCGGTTCGGGTCATACGCGGCCAGTGCGCCCTTGATGAAATACAGGTTCACCACAAAACACATCCACGAATGCCCGCGCGCGCTGCCGACGATCATCCCCGGCGCCAGCAACAGCAGCGGCACCAGTTCGATCAGCAGAATCACCCACGGCCGCGCGCCATGCAGGTCGGCGACCACCAGGTAATAAGCGCAGAGCAATCCCACCAGGCCGAAGTAGCACAGCAGACTGATGACGCGCATCGCCCGAACCCGTGGTTCGAGCCATTCAATGGAAGGCAGGATCTTCGGCTTTTTCGCCATTTCAGCTCACCAACTTTTGTGCGGTCTTCGCCAGGCGCAGACCCAAGGCCCGGCACAGCGCCACTTCATGTTCATTCAAACCGCTTTTGCCGTCGTCGCCGGCGTGATGACTGGCGCCATAAGGCGTGCCGCCGCCACGGGTTTCCAGCAACGCGGACTCGCTGTACGGCAGGCCGGTGATCAGCATGCCGTGGTGCAGCAGCGGCAACATCATCGACAGCAGCGTGGTTTCCTGACCGCCGTGCAGGCTCGCGGTGGAAGTGAAAACCCCGGCCGGTTTGCCGACAAGGGCGCCGGTCAGCCACAGGTTGCTGGTGCCGTCGAGGAAGTATTTGAGTGGTGCGGCCATGTTGCCGAAACGTGTCGGGCTGCCGAGGGCCAGGCCTGCGCAGTTCTTCAGGTCGTCGAGGCTGGCGTACAGCGCGCCTTCGTCCGGAATGTCCGGCGACACTGCTTCGCACTCGGTGGAAATCGCCGGCACGGTGCGCAGGCGCGCTTCCATCCCGGACTGCTCGACACCACGGGCGATCTGCCGCGCCATTTCATTGGTCGAACCGCTGCGGCTGTAATACAGAACCAGAATGTACGGCGCGCTCACGGCAGCAACTCCAGCACGTTCTCCGGCGGACGGCCGATGACGGCTTTGTCGCCGACTTCGAGAATCGGTCGCTCCATCAGTTTCGGGTGCGCAGCGATGGCGGCAATTAATTGCGCCTCGCTCAGGCTCGCGTCGGCGAGGTTGAGGGTCTTGTACTCGTCCTCACCGGTGCGCAGCAATTGCCGGGCGCCGAGGCCGAGCTTTTTCAGCAGGCTCTGCAATTGCGCGGCGTCCAGCGGGGTCTCGAGGTAGCGCACCACGGTCGGCGTCAGGCCACGGGCTTCGAGCAGTTCGAGCGCACCGCGGGATTTCGAGCAGCGCGGGTTGTGATAAAGCGTCAGATCGGTCATGTGCGGGTCGCATCTTGCGTAAGGTGACGGCTATTCTAACTGTGCAGCGCGTAATCCAGAACCTTGGGAGGCGATGGGTCGCAGGCGCATTCAATTTTGAACAAGGATCACGACATGACAAGGCGATTGGCAGCGGCATTGGCGATCATCGGTGCGCTGATGTTGGGGGGCTGCGGCAATGACTATGGCATCGATCAGAACGGCCATAAAGTCGCCGCCGAACGTCTGGACAAACAATGGCTGGTGCTTAATTACTGGGCCGAATGGTGCGGCCCGTGCCGGACCGAGATCCCGGAATTGAACGGGCTGGCCGAGCAGTTGAAGGACAAGAAGATCGGTGTGTTCGGGGTCAACTTCGACAACGTGCAGGGCGAAGAGCTGAAAAGCGCCAGCGAGAAACTGGGGATCAGGTTCACCGTATTGGCTTCGGATCCGGCGGAATTGTTTGAACTGCCGCGCAGCGAGGCGTTGCCGGTGACGTACATCATCGATAACAAGGGCAAGGTGCGGGAACAGTTGATGGGCGAGCAGACGGCGGCGGGGCTGATGGCAAAGCTTGAGGCGCTACAGGCTAAAAACTGAACGCAATACTTTGTAGGAGCCGGCTTGCCGGCGATAGCGGGGTGTCAGACACCATCAATGTTGATGGATCCACCGCCATCGCCGGCAAGCCGGCTCCTACAGGGGAACGTGTATCAGGCGGAATTAATGGTGATTGACCCGCCATCATCGCCGGCAAGGGTTCAGCCTTCTTCAAGCCACCAACGCAGCGGCTTGCCTTCGGCTGGCCAGAAGCGCATCTGGTCGATCGGCGAAACATCCCAGCGCTGCACGTTTTCCAGGGCCTGGAGGAAACGCTTTTCCTGTTCCATCAACGCCGGCGCGCACAGTTTGCGCGTGCTGCCGACCTTGCCGAAACTCAGCTTGTCGTCTTCGAGCGTATACGCTGCGAACCAGTGGTTGCAGCCGCCATTGCCATAGGCCCGGCCATCTTCGCCGAGGGTGACGGTCAGGTGGCTGTAATCCATCAGCGGGCGTTCGCCGATCCATTCCAGAATGTAGCTGCGGTTCTGCTGCAATTTTACCGGCTCGGCGGCACAGCCCAGCAGGCTGGCGCCGACCATTGCGGTCAGAGCAAGGCGTTTCATCACGCAGGCTCCTGGCATTTCGGGCACAGGTGCTTCTCACCGACGGCGGTCCAGCCCAACTCGGCGATCCGCGCAGTGGCAGCAGGCTTTTCAGCCTTGTTACCCAGTTTGGCGTCGACCGCGAACTCGAAGCTCAGCTCTTTGGCGCAGCTGTCGCAGTTGACTTTCCAGGTGTGGATCGCCAGTTCACCGAACACCGGACCACTGGCCACCGCGACCCATTGACCGGGCGGGTTGATCAAATGGCGAACCGTTTCGACGGTCAGGCGCATGGACAAGTCCTTGGCACCTTTGAGGGTCACGACCAGCACGTCATTGTTGCGAATCGAGCCGCCGTTGCCGGTGACTTGATAACGCCCCGGCACGAGGGCGCGGCATTCGGTGAGGGTGTGTTGCGGGTTCATCAGGTTATAGCGGAAATCGTGTTCGACCATGGGTCCTCCAAATATGCGCGGTATGCTAGCACGGGCCTGCACGCAGCATTGCGCAAGCAGATGACCTTCGATCAGGTTCAAATGACCTGCCGACTCATGGCAAACTGCCGCTTTTGCATTTCTAAGGAACGGACATGGCGTTAATCGAATGTTTTGAGTGCAAGCAACGCATCAGTTCAACGGCGCCTGCTTGTGTTCATTGCGGTGCGCCGACAACGGCGCAAGGGGCAACGTCGAAGGCGCCACTGTCTTTCGGACGTTTACCGCAAGACGAGAGCGTGGCCAAGGTTTCGCCGGCCGCGTTCGGGCGTAAACGCAAAGCCGACGTCGAGGCCGCGGTTCCCGCACCGACGCTCAACGGTTCGCGTCCGGTGGAGCTTTGGCTGAAACTGATGATTTTCTTTCTGCCACCGTTTTTTGTCTGGTTCCTGCTGCGTCCCGGGCATTCAACAGGCCAACGCTTGCTCGGTTTTGGCTGGCTGGCCTTGATGATCCTGTTGTCCAAGATCTGATCCGCTCAGCCCTCGACCTGATTTTGCGGCGTGCCTGCCGCCCAGGCTGCAATGTTCTGCAACGTCGTCGCGGCAATTGCACCCAGGGCTTCACGGGTCAGGAAGGCCTGATGCGCGGTGACGATCACGTTCGGGAAGGTCAACAGGCGCGCCAGCACATCGTCCTGCAGCGGCAGGTCGGAACGGTCCTCGAAGAACAGCTGCGCCTCTTCTTCATACACATCCAGCCCCAGATAACCGAGTTGGCCGTCTTTCAGCGCGTCGATCAGCGCCGGCGTGTCCACCAGACCACCGCGACCGGTATTGATCAGCATGGCGCCGGCTTGCATGTGCGCCAGTGACTCGCGGTTGATCAGGTGTTTGCTCTGCTCATTGAGCGGGCAGTGCAGGCTGATGATCTGCGATTCGGCCAGCAGCTCGGGCAAACTCAAATAACGTGCGCCGAGGGCTTCGACCTGTGGATTGGGGTAAGGATCATAGGCCAGTAGCCGGCAGCCGAAACCGTTCATGATTTTCGCGAAGGTCGCGCCGATTTGCCCGGTGCCGACCACGCCGACCGTTTTGCCCACCAGGTCGAACCCCGTCAGCCCGTGGAGGCTGAAATCCCCTTCGCGGGTGCGGTTGTAGGCACGGTGCAAACGACGGTTGAGCGCCAGGATCAGCGCCACCGCGTGTTCGGCCACCGCGTGGGGCGAGTAGGCCGGAACCCGCACAATCGACAACCCCAGGCGCTTCGCCACCGCCAGGTCGACATGGTTGTAGCCGGCCGAACGCAGGGCAATCAGGCGTGTGCCGCCCGCTGCAAGGCGTTCGAGCACCGGGGCGCTGAGGTCGTCATTGATAAAGGCACAGACCACTTCGTGATGTTCCGCCAGCGCTGCCGTGTCGAGGCTGAGTCGCGCCGATTGAAAGTGCAGCTCGATGCCGGCAGGGAGGTCGGCGCCGAGAAAACTGTCGCGGTCGTAGGTCTGGCTGCTGAAAAGAATCGTACGCATGGCGTCCTCCTGGAAAAAACACGCTGTATGCCTGTCGCCGAAAACTTCAGGCCTGCCGGATACCCTGTAGGAGCATGGCTTGCCAGCGAAGGCGCCCTCCAGAATGAAGAAGGGTTTGAGGGCCCCTTCGCTGGCAAGCCATGCTCCTACAAGGGATTGCGGTGAGCTTACGCCCGTGGCAATCAAACGGATTGCGTTGTATCAAGCATTGATACGGGCATGCGCCGCGAGGCGATTGATGGCCCGGTCGAGGTCTTCCAATGCACCCGGAGCCTTCGGGTCCTGTTGCTTGAGCAGGGTTTCGCTGCGCTGGCAGGCAGCGCGCAGCTGCGGCACGCCGCAATAACGGGTGGCGCCGTGCAGGCGGTGTACGCGTTCGATCAATGCGTTGTGATCGTTGGTTTCCCGGGCGAAGCGGATGGCTTCGCGGTCGGCTTCCAGCGATGCCAGCAACATCGCCAGCATGTCCGCCGCCAGATCCGCCTTGCCCGCCGCCAGCCGCAACCCTTCTTCGTGATCCAGCACTTGCAACTCGTGGCTGCCGCCGTGACTGTCGCTGGAACGCTCGGGCCCCTGATTGCGCAGCGCCAGGCCGGTCCACTTCAACACCACCTGAGCCAATTGCCGCTCGCTGATCGGTTTGGTCAGGTAATCATCCATGCCACTTTGCAGCAGCGCGCGTTTTTCGTTGGCCATGGCGTGGGCGGTGAGGGCTACGATCGGCAGCGGCGTGCAATGCCGTTCGCTTTCCCACTGGCGAATGGTTTCGGTGCTCTGACGACCGTCCATGCCAGGCATCTGCACGTCCATCAACACCAGATCGAAGGTCTCGGTCTGCACCGCTTTGACGGCGGCATAGCCGCTTTCCACTGCAAGCACCTTGGCGCCAAGGTCTTCGAGCAGGGTTTGCACCAGCAACAGATTGGCCGGGTTGTCATCGACGCAGAGCACCTTCGGCGCGCGGCTGGACACCGGCTCGCCGGGATCGCTACGTTGCTGGCGCGGATTGACCAGATCGGACAAAGCCCGGCGCAACTTGCGCGTGCAGGCCGGTTTGGCCTGGAGCTGGCTGTGTGGGTTCGGCACCGAGAGGTGGAACAGCGTCTGTTCGGTGGTCGGGCACAGCACCAGCACTTTGCAGCCGAGGTGCTCAAGGTCCCAGATATGCTGGTTGAGGCGTTCCGGCGGCATGTCGTTGCTGGTGATGCCGAGCACGGCGAGGTCGATCGCCAGATCGGTCTGGTGTGCGCCGGTCACGCCATTGGTCAGGCTTTCCAGAGTGTTGAACGGGGTGACTTCCAGGCCACAGTCTTCCAGTTGATGCTGCAACGCCTGACGGGCCAGTTCGTGGTTTTCCAGCACGGCAACGCGGCGTCCGAGCAACGGCGGAGCGGGCAGGTCTTCGGCGTCGTCGCGGGTTTTCGGCAGGCTCAGGCTGATCCAGAATTCCGAGCCTTCGCCCGGCGTGCTGTCGACGCCGATCTCGCCGCCCATCTGTTCGATCAGACGCTTGGAAATCACCAACCCCAGGCCGGTGCCGCCGGGTTGCCGGGACAGCGAGTTGTCGGCCTGGCTGAAGGCCTGGAACAGCGCGCGCACGTCCTCGTTCGACAGGCCGATGCCGGTGTCCTGAATACTGATGCGCAGTTGCACGCTGTCTTCATGCTCGTCTTCGAGCATGGCGCGGGCAACGATGGTGCCTTCGCGGGTGAACTTGATCGCGTTGCTTACGAGGTTGGTGAGGATCTGCTTCAGGCGCAGCGGATCGCCGACCAGCGACAGCGGCGTGTCGCGATAGACCAGGCTCACCAGTTCCAATTGTTTGGCGTGGGCGGCCGGGGCGAGGATGGTCAGGGTGTCCTGGAGCAAATCGCGCAAGTTGAACGGAATGTGGTCGAGCACCAGTTTGCCGGCCTCGATTTTCGAGAAGTCGAGGATCTCGTTGATGATCCCCAGCAGGCTGTCGGCGGATTTTTCGATGGTGCCCAGGTAGTCGAGCTGACGCGGGGTCAACTCGCTTTTTTGCAGCAGATGGGTGAAACCGAGAATGCCGTTGAGCGGCGTGCGGATTTCATGGCTCATGTTGGCGAGGAATTCGGATTTGATCCGGCTCGCCTCCAGGGCTTCCTTGCGCGCCAGGTCCAGCTCGATGTTCTGGATTTCGATGGTTTCCAGGTTCTGGCGCACGTCTTCGGTGGCCTGATCGATGCTGTGTTGCAATTCTTCCTGGGCGTTCTGCAGGGTGCCGGCCATGCGGTTGATGCCGGACGCCAGTTCATCGAGCTCCTGACTGCCGAGCGGTGGCAGGCGGGTTTCCAGGTGACCGTCCTTGAGTTGCGCCACCGCTTGTTTGATCTGGCTCAGCGGCCGATTGATCGTGCGGCCCATGCGCAATGCCAGCAGCGCCGCACCGGCGAGGCCCGCGCCGATCAACAGCAGGCTGGCGAACAGGCTGCGATAACCGCGCAGCAACATGCCGTTGTGGGACAGTTCGAGTTCGACCCAACCCAGCAGGCGGTCAGATTCCTCGGGTATCAGGTCACCGGCCAGGTTGCGGTGCTTGCCGAACACCGGCAGCAGGTAACGCGTCGCATCGTTGCCGCTGCGGCGCAGCATTTGCGAACCATTGCCCAGCGGCGCCGGATTGAGCATGGTCGGGCCAGCATGCGCCAGCGACGAGCGGTCCGGGGCGAGGAGCGTCACCGCGCGCACATCGGGCGTTTCCAGCGCTTGGGTGGCGATGCGCTCCAGCAGTTCGGTGTCCTTGTGGCTCATGGCCGGCGCGACAAGGGGCGCGAGCTGTTCGGCGATCATTTCGCCACGCTGCATGAGTTGGGTTTGCAGGTCGGATTGCTGCATCCAGGTGAAATAGCCGCCCAGCACCAAGGCCATCAGGCTGGTCGGAAGCAAGGTCAGCAACAGCACGCGGCCTTTTATTCCCAGTTTCTTGAGCACGCCTCTCTCCTGCATCCAGCCATTTAAGAACCTGCGCATACATCCGGTACACGCCACTTGCGCAGTGTAGCGATTTGCTTGCGGGCAATCCTCGTAAAATTGATGACGTCATTCGTCGGGCAGTCCAGCGCTTTTGCGTGGCTGGCAAACCTTGGGTTGCCCCCGGCGAGGCAATCTTGAATAATCATCAACTGAGAATTATTTGCAGATACTCATGACTCCCATCTCTATTGGCCATCCCCGAATCCTCTCCATCGAAGACGACCTGGTGCTCGGTGCTTATGTGCACGAGCAACTGGGCCGTAGCGGTTTCCAGGTGACCTGGTGCCAAAACGGCCAGGAAGGCCTGGCGATTGCCCGTGAGCAAGCCTTCGATGTGGTGCTGATGGACATTCTGCTGCCGGGCATGAACGGTTTGAATGTGCTGACCCAATTGCGCCAGAGCCATTCCACCCCGGTGGTGCTGATGTCGGCACTGGGCGCCGAAGCCGATCGCATCAGCGGTTTCCGCCTCGGCGCCGATGATTATTTGCCCAAGCCCTTCAGCATGGCCGAGTTGCGCGTGCGCATCGAAGCGATCCTGCGGCGCGTCGCACTGGATCGCCGCCCGGCCGTGGCGCCGGTTGCCTTGGCGGCGGACAGTCTGCGTTTCGACGATGAATGCTTCGAGGTGTTCTATGGCGAACACGCCGCCGGCCTGACCCGCAGCGAGTACCGGTTGCTGGACACCCTCCACCGCAACGGCGATGAGGTGCTGAGCAAAGCCTTCCTTTATCAGCACGTGTTGCAACGGGGTTACGCGGCTCACGACCGCAGCCTCGACATGCACATCAGCCAGATCCGTCGCAAGCTCAAGGCCATCGGCTACACCGAACGGGAAGTGCGCACGGTGTGGGGCAAGGGCTATGTCCTGAGTGCTGACCATGAAGTGGTCTGACCTGCCGGGCAGGCATTCGCTGTTCTGGAAACTCGCCTGTCTGCTGGTGGCGTTCTGTCTGCTGATGATCTGGCTGAGCTGGTCCTGGGGCCGCTACATGGAACAGCGCAACCAGTTTCTCTCTGACGAAGCCCGAGGCACTCTGACGCGCTTTGCTGCCGAAGCCGAACAGGCATGGGAGCAGGGGCAGAGCGCAGGTGTCGATGCCTGGCTGCAGGATATGCGACAGCGTGAAAAGGGCTGGGTGGGTGTGATTGGCGGCGATTTGCAGTCGTTGAGCAGCCAATCGCTGACGGACCAGGAAATCCAGCGCCTGACTTTTCTGCGTGGCCTGGACTGGCCCATTCACAAAAAACGCCTGCCGTGGCTGCGCGTACCGTTTCCCGGCGACTCATCCGTCGGCAGCGTGGTGATCGAACTGCCCCAGCGGTTCAAGCCGGGGCGCTACCGGGTGTTCTGGCGCGTCATCACCAACGGCGTGATTCCCGGACTGTTCACCTTGCTGTTGTGCGTCGGGCTGTATCGATTGCTGGTCGTGCCCCTCAATCAACTGCGCGAGCAGGCCAATGCGTGGCGCGCCGACCAGTTGGGCGTGCGCCTGTCGAGCCGCACGACCAATCGCTGCGATGAACTGGGTGAACTGGGCCGCGCGTTCGATCACATGTCCGAGCGCCTGCAAAGCACGGTGGCCCTGCAACAACAGTTGCTGCGCGACCTGTCCCACGAATTGCGTACCCCCTTGAGCCGTTTGCGCGTGGCGAGCGAGGGTGAGCAAAGTCTGGTGCAACTGCGCGAACGCATTGGTCGCGAAGTCGATGGCATGCAACGGTTGGTCGAAGACACGCTGCAACTGGCCTGGCTCGACACCGAGCGCACGCCCTTGCCCGACGAGGCGATCCAGATTCAGGCACTGTGGGAAATGCTCACGGACAACGCCTGCTATGAAAGCTGCTGCCCCACCGACCAATTGCAGTGCGCGGTGGATTCATCCTGCTGGGTGCGCGGCAATCTCAACACCCTGGCCCAGGCCCTGGAAAACATCCTGCGCAATGCCATTCGCCATTCACCGAAGGGCGGCATTGTGCGTCTGGATGGACGACGTGAAGGCGGTTACTGGCATCTGTGGCTGGAGGATGAAGGGGGCGGGGTGGCTGAAGAGGATCTGGAGCGGATCTTCTCGCCGTTCACTCGACTCGATGGTTCGCGACCGGGGAATGGCGGGTTCGGGTTGGGGTTGAGCATTGCGAGGAATGCGGTGCAGCGCCAGGGCGGACGGCTTTGGGCTGAGAACACTGGGACAGGGTTGCGGCTGAACATGCGGTTGGTGGCTGATGACGCCATCGCGAGCAGGCTCGCTCCCACAGTGGATGTGTGCCGACCGCAAGTTGTGTGATCACCCCCTGATTCCCTGTGGGAGCGAGCCTGCTCGCGAAGAGGCCCTCCCATTCACCAACGCTCTGATTTTGCCGGAGCGTTCCCGAGATTGTGTACGACATTTCCCAAAGGGTATCACCGGTCATTTCCAGCATCTTTGACGGTTTAAGCTCACGCTTTAACTCATGTTCAAGGAATCAGGCATGACTGCAATCCACGTTCCCGGCAACACAACCGACGACCGTTTCAATGAAGTGCTTGCACTGATTCACGGTGCCAGGCAACAGGCGATACAGACGGTGAATACCCAGCTGATCGAGTTGTACTGGCAGGTTGGTGGTTATATCAGTCGCAAGCTGGAACTGGCTGAATGGGGGGATGCCGTGATCAGTCAGTTGGCTGAGCATCTGGCCCGGACGCAACCCGGGTTGCGTGGTTTTACCCGGCCAAATCTGTTCCGTATGCGCCAGTTCTACGAGACTTATCGGGGCGACGCAATTGTCTCACCACTGGTGAGACAATTACCCTGGACCCATAACATGATCGTCCTAAGCCAAAGCAAACACCCGGAAGAGCGCGAGTTTTATCTGCGTATGGCCGTTCAGGAAAAGTGGTCGAAGCGCGAGCTGGAACGCCAGTTAAAGGCTGCACTGTTCGAACGCAGTATCACCCAACCGGCAAAAGCCTCCGCCGCGCTGAAACAAACTCACCCCTCGGCACTTGAGATATTCCGCGACGCTTACATGATCGAGTTTCTCGACCTGCCCGGCACCCACGCCGAAACCGATCTGCATCGGGGTTTACTGGCACGCCTCAAGGAGTTTCTGATCGAGCTTGGCCGCGATTTCTGCTTTGTCGGTTCCGAATACCCGCTGCAAGTTGGCGGCCGGGATTTCGCCCTGGACCTGTTGTTCTTCCACCGTGGGCTCAACTGTCTGGTGGCCATTGAACTAAAGGTCGGTCGTTTCGAACCGGAGTACCTGGGCAAGCTGAATTTCTATCTGGAAGCGCTGGATCGTGGTGAGCGCAAGCCCCACGAAAACCCTGCCATTGGGGTATTGCTTTGTGCCAGCAAGGAAGATGAAGTGGTCGAGTACGCCCTTAATCGCAGTCTGTCGCCAGCGCTGATTGCCGAGTATCAGGTTCAGCTACCGGACAAACAATTGCTGCAGGCCAAGCTGCATGAGTTCTATGCCTTGAATGCTGCGCAGGTGAAAGAAGGCTGAATCAGTCGCTTATTCCCATAAGCCATAAGCACCGCACTTTGCGTGATATGGCCTTCCAACGTTTGCCGGTATGATAGGCGCCCCCGCAGTCTGGATTGCGAATACGCCATGACCTTGCAGTACCCAACCATCGCCGATTGCGTCGGCAACACTCCGCTGGTCCGTTTGCAGCGCCTGCCCGGCGCCACCAGCAATACCCTTTTGCTCAAGCTCGAAGGGAACAACCCGGCGGGTTCGGTCAAGGACCGGCCGGCGCTGTCGATGATTACCCGCGCCGAGTTGCGCGGGCAGATCCACGTCGGCGATACGCTGATCGAAGCGACCTCGGGCAACACCGGGATCGCCCTGGCCATGGCCGCCGCGATCAAGGGTTACAAGATGATCCTGATCATGCCGGACAACTCCAGCGCCGAGCGCAAAGCCGCGATGACGGCGTATGGCGCCGAGCTGATCCTGGTGACCCAGGAAGAAGGCATGGAAGGCGCACGCGACCTCGCTCAGCGAATGGAAGCCGAAGGCCGTGGCAAGGTGCTGGACCAGTTCGCCAACGGAGATAACCCGGAAGCGCACTACACCACCACCGGCCCGGAAATCTGGCGTCAGACCGAGGGCACCATCACTCATTTCGTCAGTTCGATGGGCACCACGGGCACCATCATGGGCGTGTCGCGCTACTTGAAAGAGCAGAACGACAACGTGCAGATCATCGGCCTGCAACCGATGGAAGGCTCGGCGATCCCGGGCATCCGTCGCTGGCCGCAGGAATACCTGCCGAAGATCTACCAGGCCGATCGCGTGGACCGCATCGTCGACATGGCGCAAAGCGAAGCCGAGGACGTGACCCGTCGTCTGGCTCGCGAAGAAGGCATCTTCTGCGGCGTGTCCTCGGGCGGTGCCGTGGCAGCGATGCTGCGCCTGTCCAAAGAAGTTGAAAACGCGGTGATCGTCGCGATCATCTGCGACCGTGGCGACCGTTACTTGTCGACCGGCATTTTCGACGCGCCCAACTGATGGCCAAGCACGAGAGAGGCCTGCGCTTCCAGCCCACCGGCGGCAGCAAGGCCCCGCAAATTCCGACCGGCAAAAAGCAGCGCCTGACTATAGAGCGCCTGGCGAATGACGGTCGCGGTATCGCGTTTTTCGAAGGTCGCACCTGGTTCGTCATCGGCGCATTGGCCGGTGAAGAGGTCGAGGCGCGCGTGTTGGGCGCCCACGGCAAAGTAGTCGAGGCGCGCACCGAGCGTGTGTTCCAGGCCAGCGAACTGCGTCGCCCGGCACCGTGTCCGCATGCCGGTCGCTGTGGCGGTTGCAGCGTGCAACATCTGCCGCACACCGAACAACTTGCCCTGAAACAGCGCATGCTCGCCGAGCAATTGTCGAAGGTCGCCGGTGTCGAGCCCGAAGAATGGGCCGCGCCGTTAAGCGGTCCGGAATTCGCTTACCGCCGTCGCGCCCGTGTAGCGGTGCGCTGGGACATGAAAGCGAAAAAGCTCGAAGTCGGTTTCCGCGCCGCTGGCAGTCAGGACATCGTTGCGATCAACGAATGCCCGGTGCTGGTACAGCCCTTGCAACCGATCATGACCCGCTTGCCGGAAATGCTCCGTCGCTTAAGCAAGCCTCAGGCGCTGGGGCATGTGGAATTGTTCAGTGGTTCGTCGTTGGCGGTTTTGCTGCGGCACATGGCGCCGTTGTCCGAATCCGATCTGACGATCCTCAAGGATTTCTGCTCGTTTCATGAAGCTCAATTGTGGCTGCATGGAGAGGGCGAACCACAACCGGTTCAAGCCGATCAGTCTTTGGGCTATCGCCTTGAACAGTGGGATTTGGACCTGGCGTACCGGCCGGGAGACTTCATTCAGGTCAACGCGGCGGTCAACGAAGCGATGGTTGCCCAGGCGCTGGACTGGTTGAAGCCGACAGCGGATGAGCGTGTTCTCGATCTATTCTGTGGGTTGGGTAACTTTGCCTTGCCGCTGGCCAAAGCGGTTCGCGAAGTGGTAGCAGTCGAAGGTGTGCAGGCGATGGTCGAGCGCGCAGCCGCGAACGCCGCTAGCAACAATCTTCATAATGCGAAGTTTTTTCAGGCCGATTTATCCCAGCCTTTGACCGATGCCGAATGGGCGCGCGAAGGCTTTTGTGCGGTACTCTTGGACCCACCCCGTGACGGCGCTTTCGAGGTGGTGCGCAAGCTCAAGTCGATGGGTGCCGAGCGGTTGGTATATGTGTCATGCAATCCGGCAACGCTGGCGCGCGACACAGTGGAATTGATCAAGCAGGGCTACCGGTTAAAACGTGCCGGGATTCTCGATATGTTTCCTCAGACGGCGCATGTCGAAGCCATGGCGTTATTTGAAGCGAGTTAGGAAGGCTCGTCTGGTCCGACTGGCCCGCCCGTGCAGCCGCGTACCAGCCCGACGTGGGCTCATGGGCAGCGAAGGTCAGCGATTTGACGCATTGAATCTGCGTCGTAGGGAAGGTAAGCAAGATGGTACAGGTGAGAGCACACCAGCCGATCAACACCGACGGCAGTATCAATCTCGAGGCTTGGCTCGATCATGCGGTCAGTGTCGATCTGGCACTGGATCGCGAAGCCTTGAAAGAAGCCTGCGAGTACGCTCGCGAGGCAGAACAACAAGCCAATGCGGCGAAGAATTTGTGGTCTGAGGGAAACTCCAGTTTCCGCACCGGCCTTGAAATTGCCGAGATCCTCGCCGATCTCAAGCTCGATCAGGATTCGCTGGTCGCTGCGGTCCTGTACCGAGGCGTGCGCGAAGGCCAGATCCAGTTGCCGGCGGTCAGCCAGCGCTTTGGTCCCGTGGTGGCCAAACTCATCGACGGCGTGCAACGCATGGCGGCGATCAGCGACAGCCTGAGTCCGCGTAAATCCATGGTGATGGGCACTCAGGGCCAGGTGGAAAACCTGCGCAAGATGCTCGTGGCCATGGTCGACGACGTGCGTGTCGCGCTGATCAAACTGGCCGAACGCACCTGCGCGATCCGTGCGGTGAAAACCGCCGACGACGAGAAGCGCAACCGCGTCGCCCGGGAAGTCTTCGACATCTACGCGCCGCTCGCCCACCGTCTCGGCATCGGTCACATCAAGTGGGAGCTGGAGGACTTGTCCTTCCGCTACCTCGAGCCCGATCAGTACAAGCAGATCGCCAAGTTGCTGCACGAGCGGCGCCTGGATCGCGAGCGTTTCATCGCCGATGTGATGAACCAGCTGAAAGTCGAATTGCAGGCCACCGGCGTCGATGCCGACATCAGCGGCCGGGCCAAACACATCTATTCGATCTGGCGCAAAATGCAACGCAAGGGTCTGGAGTTCAGCCAGATCTACGACGTTCGCGCCGTTCGCGTGCTGGTGCCGGAAATGCGCGATTGCTACACCGCGCTCGGCATCGTCCACACCTTGTGGCGGCACATCCCGAAAGAATTCGACGACTACATCGCCAACCCGAAAGAGAACGGCTACCGCTCGTTGCACACGGCGGTGATCGGGCCTGAGGGCAAGGTGCTGGAAGTGCAGATCCGCACCCATTCCATGCACGAAGAGGCCGAGTTGGGCGTTTGCGCGCACTGGCGCTACAAGGGCACCGACGTCAAGTCCGGCTCCAACCACTACGAAGAGAAAATCTCCTGGCTGCGTCAGGTGCTCGAGTGGCACGAAGAGTTGGGCGACATCGGCGGCCTGGCGGAACAGCTGCGGGTCGATATCGAGCCGGACCGGGTGTACATCTTCACCCCCGACGGTCACGCCATCGACTTGCCGAAAGGCGCGACGCCGCTGGACTTCGCCTACCGCGTGCACACCGAGATCGGTCACAACTGCCGTGGCGCGAAGATCAACGGGCGCATCGTACCGCTCAACTACAGCCTGCAAACCGGTGAGCAAGTCGAGATCATCACCAGCAAGCACGGCACCCCGAGCCGCGACTGGCTGAACCCGAACCTGGGTTACATCACCACCTCGCGGGCGCGGGCGAAGATCGTTCACTGGTTCAAATTGCAGGCGCGCGATCAGAACGTCGCGGCCGGTAAAACCCTGCTCGAACGCGAACTCAGTCGCCTTGGCTTGCCGGCGGTGGATTTCGACAAGCTGGCCGACAAGGCCAACATGAAGACTGCCGAGGACATGTTCGCCGCGTTGGGCGCAGGCGATTTGCGCCTGGCGCAACTGGTGAACCTGGCGCAGCAACTGGTCGAGCCGGAACGCGGCAACGAGCAGCTGGAACTGATTCCGCGCAAGGCCACCGGCTACAAACCGGGCAAACGCGGCGACATTCAGATCCAGGGCGTCGGCAACCTGATGACGCAAATGGCGGGCTGCTGCCAGCCGTTGCCGGGCGATGCCATTGTCGGTTACATCACCCAGGGCCGTGGCGTGAGCATTCACCGTCAGGACTGCGCCTCGGTGCTGCAACTGGCCGGGCGCGAGCCTGAGCGGATCATCCAGGTCAGCTGGGGGCCGGTGCCGGTGCTCACCTATCCGGTGGACATCATCATCCGTGCCTACGACCGTTCCGGATTGCTGCGTGACGTCTCGCAAGTGCTGCTCAACGAACGGATCAACGTGCTGGCGGTCAACACCCGCTCGAACAAAGAGGACAACACCGCGTTGATGTCCCTGACCATCGAGATCCCGGGGCTGGATGCGCTTGGGCGGTTGCTGGGGCGGATATCCCAGTTGCCGAACATCATCGAAACCCGGCGTAACCGTACGCCGTGAGAAACCTTCACGGAAATTGATGGTGATATCTGTAGGAGCGAGGCTTGCCCGCGAAAACGGTGTGTCAGACATGCAGCTTTCGCGGGCAAGCCTCGCTCCTACAGAGCGTAGAGATTACTAAAAGATGTATTCACTTGAAGATTTGTTGCACCTGATGAGCCGTCTGCGTGACCCGCAGTTCGGCTGCCCGTGGGACATCAAGCAAACCTACGCGACCATCGTCCCGCACACCCTTGAGGAAGCCTACGAAGTCGCCGACGCCATCGAGCGCGGAGACTTCGATCACTTGCAGGGTGAACTGGGCGATTTGCTGTTCCAGGTGGTTTATTACAGTCAACTGGCCCGGGAAGAAGGGCGCTTCGAATTTGCCGGCGTCATTGACAGCATCACCCGCAAGTTGGTCCGTCGTCATCCACACGTGTTCCCCACCGGCGATCTGTACGCGCCGATGGATGTTCCGCGTCTGAGTGAAGAGCAGGTCAAGCAGCGCTGGGAAGAAATCAAGGCTGAAGAGCGCGCCGAGAAATCCGCGGCGCCGCAACAACTGTCCTTGCTCGACGACGTGCCCGCCGCGTTGCCGGCGTTATCCCGTTCGGCCAAGTTGCAAAAGCGTGCAGGGCAGGTCGGTTTCGACTGGCCGGATGCGTTGCCGGTGTTGGACAAGGTTCGCGAAGAGCTCGATGAAGTGCTCGAAGCCATGGCCGACAACGACTCGGCAGCGATTGCCGATGAAGTCGGTGACCTGCTGTTTTCCGTGGTCAATCTGGCGCGTCATTTAAAGGTCGATCCGGAAACCGCCTTGCGCGGTGCCAACAGCAAATTCGAAAGACGCTTCCGTTTTATCGAACAGGCATTGCGCGACACCCACCGTCCCATAGAAGATTGCACCCTCGAAGAGTTGGACGCCTTGTGGGGCGAAGCCAAACGTCAGGAAAAGAATTTGCCCAGCTGCGGTTGAGCAGTGGCCTAAGTGAGAAATAAGCACCATGAGCATTTCCCTTCGCGACCAGTTGCTAAAGGCAGGGCTGGTCAACCAAAAGCAGGCCAAACAGGTCGGCAAAGAGAAGCAGAAGCAGCAGCGTCTGGTCCATAAAGGTCAGATCGAACAGGACGACACCCAGCAGCGTCTGGCGCAGGAAGCACTGGCCGAGAAGGTCAAGCGTGACCAGGAGCTGAACCGTCAGCAGCAAGAGAAAGCCGAGGCCAAGGCCCGTGCCGCGCAGGTCAAGCAATTGATCGAAGTCTCGCGCCTGCCGAAGCTGACCACCGAGGACTACTACAACTTCGTTGACGACAAGAAGGTCAAGCGCCTGTCGGTCAACGCGCTGATGCGCAACAAGCTCAGCAACGGCTCGCTGGCGATCGTGCACCATGCCGGCGGCTACGAAGTGATCCCGCGTGAGGCGGCCCTGAAGATCCAGGAACGCGATCCGCAGCGCATCGTGCAGCTGAACGTGCAGACCGAAGAAGCGGCGGCTGAAGACGATCCGTACGCGGCCTATCAGATTCCTGATGATCTGATGTGGTAAGCGGTTAACGACTGCTACAACGACAAACCCCGCTCATGGCGGGGTTTGTCGTTTTCAATGCTGTCGTTGCTTATGCGGATCGGAGCTCTCGTTGCTGCTCCAGTGTTTCCAGTTCGGCCTTGTAGCTGTGGGCGTCGGTTTCGGAGTGGAACATCCCAACCAACATGCCTTGTTGGTGTACGTCCCAGATCCGGATGCCGGCGGCTACGCCTTCGTGGGATTTATGTGAATCGTCGCGTTCAGTTACTTTTACAGTCATCTGCTAGCTCCAATCTCTGTGATATCTGCAGCAAGGCGTGTGCAGGACTCAGTTATATGTTTGGTTAGCTTGCTAAGTAAACGACTGCGTTTGGTAACGCACTCTTGTGAATTCTGCAAAAGTGCTGCAGCCCGCGTAATACGCGACGTTCGGTCGCAGGGCTTTGGGTTTCATGACAAAAGCTTCATGTTCGTGAGAAAGAAATTTGCGAGTTAACTACTGAACCTGTGGGAGCGAGCCTGCTCGCGATAGCGGTCCTGACAGATACATTGATATCGAATGTATAGCCGTCATCGCGAGCAGGCTCGCTCCCACAGGGTAGTGTTTGACTGTATTTTTCAATCACAAAAAAAACGCCCCGAACCAGTCGGGGCGTTTTTGTGTGCAGCGTAGCGGCGGGGTATTACTTACCCTGCCAGCGCTTCAGTACCAAAGTAGCGTTGGTACCACCGAAGCCGAAGCTGTTGCTCATCACGGTGTTGAAGGCGACGTCTTCGCGAGTCTTGGTCAGGATCGGCATGTCTGCCACTGCTGGGTCCAGCTCGTCGATGTTGGCGGAACCCGCCATGAAGTTGCCTTCCATCATCAGCAGGCAGTAGATCGCTTCGTGAACGCCAGCGGCGCCCAGGGAGTGACCGGACAGGCTCTTGGTAGAGCTGATGGCCGGAGCCTTGTCGCCGAATACCGCACGCACGCCTTCCATTTCCTTGGTGTCGCCGACCGGAGTCGAGGTACCGTGGGTGTTCAGGTAGTCGATAGGTGCGTCAACGGTGGACATGGCCATCTGCATGCAACGGATGGCGCCTTCACCGCTTGGGGCAACCATGTCGTAGCCGTCGGAAGTTGCGCCGTAGCCAACGATTTCCGCGTAGATTTTCGCGCCGCGAGCCAGAGCGTGTTCCAGCTCCTCGACCACCACCATGCCGCCACCGCCGGCGATGACGAAACCGTCACGCTTGGCGTCGTAGGCGCGGGAGGCCTTCTCCGGGGTTTCGTTGTACTGGGTGGACAGGGCGCCCATGGCGTCGAACAGGAACGACTGGCTCCAATGTTCTTCTTCACCGCCACCGGCAAATACGATGTCCTGCTTGCCCAACTGGATCTGCTCGACCGCAGTACCAATGCAGTGAGCACTGGTGGCGCAGGCGGAGGAGATCGAGTAGTTCACGCCCTTGATCTGGAACGGCGTGGCCAGGCAGGCGGAAACGGTGCTGCCCATGGTCCGCGTCACGCGGTATGGACCAACGCGCTTCACGCCTTTCTCGCGCAGGATGTCCAGCGCTTCCATCTGGTTCAGCGTGGAGGCGCCACCGGAACCGGCGATCAGGCCGGTACGCGGGTTGGAGACTTGCTCATCGGTCAGACCGGAGTCGGCGATGGCGTCTTTCATGGCCAGATAGGCGTAAGCCGCCGCGTGGCCGACGAAGCGATAGATCTTGCGATCGATCAGTTCTTCGAGGGGAAGGTCGATGGAGCCGGAAACCTGGCTACGCAGACCCATTTCGGCATATTCCGGGTTGAACCGGATGCCAGGGCGGCTTGCACGCAGGTTAGCGGAGACGGTCTCTTTGTCATTGCCCAGGCACGAAACGATGCCCAGACCAGTGATAACGACGCGGCGCATGCGGATAACCCTTAGAAGTTGTCAGTGGAGGTGAAAACGCCGACCCGGAGGCCTTCGGCGGTGTAGATCTCGCGACCGTCGACAGTCACCGAACCATCGGCGATGGCCAGGTTCAGCTTGCCTTTGAGGACGCGCTTGATATGAATGTTATAGGTCACTTTCTTCGCGGTCGGCAGAACCTGACCAAAGAACTTCACTTCGCCCGAACCCAGGGCGCGGCCACGGCCCGGCAGACCTTGCCAGCCGAGGAAGAAACCGACCAGTTGCCACATGGCGTCGAGGCCCAGGCAGCCTGGCATCACCGGGTCACCTTCGAAGTGACAGGCGAAAAACCACAGATCCGGAGTGATATCCAGCTCGGCGACCAATTCACCTTTGCCGTACTTGCCGCCTTCTTCGCTGATCAGGGTGATGCGATCCACCATCAGCATGTTCGGGGCGGGCAGTTGCGCGTTACCTGGGCCGAACAGCTCACCGCGACTGCAGCGCAGCAGGTCTTCCCGAGTAAAGGCGTTTTGTTTGGTCATGCGAGCTCCTCAATAGTCCCATGCGGCAGGTGGGGCAAATCTTCCCGACCGATCGAAGCGTTCATGCCTCGAATCGGCAGCCTACTCATAGACTATTGCGTTGTGGTGAAAGTCACAGCACCAAGGACATGAATGTACACTTGTGCACTGAAATTATTATTCAAGCCCCTTTTCGGGCCTGTTCGGGTGCCTAAGACTGCCGCACTTTCGCCTTTCACGCCAGTCGCAGATGGTCGAAAGGCCTGCACTACTGCACCCATCGTTGCAGAATCTGCTGCAGATCAGTGCGTTTGAAGGGCTTGGCCAGGTAATCGTTCATTCCCGCCGATAAACAGGCTTCGCGGTCGCCCTGCAAGGCGTTGGCGGTCAGCGCGATGATCGGCAGGTCAGTGCAGCCGGGTAATTGGCGGATCTGGCGGGTGGCCTCGTAGCCGTCAATGATCGGCAGTCGGCAGTCCATCAGAATCGCTTCGAAAATCAGACTTTCGGCACTTCGCACCGCTTGAGCGCCGTCGGTGGCGACGCTGACAGTAAAGCCCAGACTGCGCAACATTGCTTCGATAACGGTCTGGTTGACCGGGTTGTCCTCGACCAACAGCACATTGCGCCCTTCACCGTCACCGCTGCCGGTCGGTGTGCGCGGTGTCAGTACCGGCAGCTTCTGTTTATACAGCGCCAGCGGGATTTCCAGGGTGAACACCGAGCCGCGACCTTCCTCGCTCTGGGCGCGCAAGGTTCCGCCCATGCGTTCTGCCAGGGTGCGGGCAATCGGCAGCCCCAGCCCGGTGCCGCCGTAACGCCTTGAAATAGAACTGTCGGCCTGCTGGAACGCGTTGAACATCAATTCCAGGCTTTCGGCCGAGATACCAATCCCGCTGTCGCGCACGGTGCAGGTGAACCACAACAACTCGTGATCCAGCGACTGCCACTGCGGCTCGATGCTGACGCGTCCTTTTTCGGTGAACTTCAGCGCATTGCCCACCAGGTTCACCAGGATTTGCCGAATCCGCGTCGGGTCGCCCTGCACCTGCAAGTCACGCATGTCCTCGGGAATCAGCAACGCCAGATCGAGCCCGCGCTGCATCGCGCTGTGCGAGAACGACTGGGCGCAACTGCCGATCAGGTCCGCGAGGTTGAACGGGATGTGCTCCAGTTCCAGCTCCGAACGTTCAATGCGCGAGAAATCGAGAATGTCGTTGATGACTTTGAGCAAGTGCTCGGTGGACTCCGAGGCCAGCGCCGCGTACTCGACCTGCTCTGCGGTCATGTCGGTGGTTTCCAGCAGTTGCAGCATGCCGAGCACGCCATTCATCGGTGTGCGCAATTCATGGCTCATCATCGCCAGGAAGTCCGATTTGGCGTTGTTGGCTTTTTCCGCCTCTTCGCGCGTCTGGATCAACTGCGCCATGGCCTGATGCTGTTCGCGGCTGGCCTGTTCCAGACCGCTGGCGAGGTTGTTGATGTGCTGCGACAGCGCGCCGAGTTCGGTGTCGTCGACAATCGGCAATGGCGTTTTGTAGTCGCCGCTCTGGATCGCCTTGACCGCGTTGCCGATGTCGCGGATCGGCTGCGACAGGCTGCCGGCCAGGCGCCGGGCAATCAGGAAAGTGAACAGCAGGGCGAACAGCGCGAGGACACCGGCCTTGAACAGGATTTCCTGTTGGCGCTTGCTGAAGGCATCGTTCGACAGGCCGACGATCACCCGCCCCAAATAATCCTCGGCGGGGGCGGCGCCAGTGGCTTTGCCGCCCTGGAAGAAATCATTGTGCAGTGCGATGCGTTGCAAGCGCACCGGCGCCTGGAACACTTCGACCTGTTGCGAGCGGGTGTAGGTTTCCGAGGGGTGCTCGACGTACACCAGAATCCGGTTGGCGCTGTCCTGGACTTCCAGAAAGCGCACATTGGGCGTGGCCAGGGTGGCCTTGAGCAAACTTTCAAGCACCTCGTTGTTGCCGGAAATTACCCCGTACTCGGCGGCCGGCGCCAGTTGGTTGGCGATCAGTTGACCGGTGTGATTGAGCTCCTGACGCAGGTCCTGGATCCGCACGAAGGTGAAGAAACTGATCAGCAGCAAGGTCAGCAGCAGGGCAGGGCCGAGGCTGATGATCTGGGTTCGCGTGTTGATGTCCCAACGACGACGGAAAGTCATGGGCGGCGTTCTCCTTCGGCCAACTGTGTTGCGACCAACGCTTCATTAATCTGTTCAATGCCTAACGAACGAGCCACTTGTGGGTTACTCAATACTTTGAAGCGATTGGCGTAGTGCGTGCGCGGCCACGTGGCCGGTGGCCGGTCGAGCAGATCGTCGAGAATCGCCAGCCAGTCGCTCTGGTCGCTGTAGGTGCTGGTCAGGCTTCCGGCCTTGACGAACCCGGCGTTGGGACCGATCAGTGCGGTTTGCCGTGTGTAGCTGCTGAGCAGCAGGTTTTTCGCAGTTTTGGGGTTGTACAGGTCGGGATCGTCGAGGCCCAGCAGCACGTCACTGTTTTTCAGCAGCGTCTGCAACGGTCGGCTGTCATGGGTATTGTCCCAGCGCTCGGTGACGATTTCGAAACCCAGGGGCTTGGCGATCTCGCGCAGTTCGCCCAGGAGAAATTCGCTATGGCTGTCGTAAAGCACCCCGACCCGTTTGACCTGAGGCAACAGGATTCGGGTCAGGCGTAATTGCCGATCCAGCGGCGGGTCGCTCCACAACAGGCTCAAATGCGCCGGCACGGTTGCCCCCAGGCGTTGGCGGGCTTGCAGGCGGCTGATGCGCAGCACCAGCGTCGCCGGGCCTCGGGCGTCTTGCAGGCGCCAGTCGAGGCTCGGCAGATCCAGCAGGATCAACCGGGTGCCGGCGGGCAATTTGTCCGGTGTCGGCAGATTGGCCAGTGGCTGAAAGCGAACGTTGTCAGCCGGGCGCAGGTCGCTCAGGGCCTTGGCAAACGACTGCATGCCCGGGCTGTCGTCGGCGCCGGTCAGCAGAATTTCGGCAGCGTTGACCGAAAGGCTACCCAGCCACCCGGCAAACACCAGGCACAACCCGGCCAGCAGGCGGCCAGGGTTTGGCATCATCCGTGATAGAGAGCGCAACATTTAGAACGCCAGCTCCGCGCTGAAGTAGAGCACTCGCCGCTCGTCGTAGCGGTTGTCGATGAACGTCGTGGGTTGATTGTCCAGGCGCTGTTGGAGGACGCCGGCCAGTTCCAGGCTGGCCTTGCCCAGGCCAACGCGCTTGGCGATGCGCGTGTCGACCCGCTCAAAGCGATAGCCGTTGAGCGCGTCGTCACCATAGTAGAAGAGCGCACTGTTCCAGCCGTGGCCCCAATCGCGCAGCCAACCGGCGGAGCCGCTGTTGCGCGCGGTCTGTTGCGCATCCAGCGGGTTGCTTGCCTCGGCATCGACATAGGCGTAGGTCAGGCGCAAGCGATCGGCACTGCTCAGGCGCCAGTCGAGCTGGGTTTCCGTACCGGTGAAGCGCGAGCTGTTGGCGTTGCTGGCGATGTACTGATTGTTGCGTAGCGGTTCGCTGATCATGCCGGTGATTTCGTCGTGAAACACCTTCACGTCCACCGCCAGCCTCCACTCAGCGAAGTAGCCGTTGTAGCCCAGTTCCCGCGAGCGCATGTGTTCCTGGTCGAGATTGCCGGGACCGCGGGTCTTGACGAAATAGCGGGCGCTGTTCTGGCCGTAGGCAGCGGGTTGCAGGTTGGTCACCCGGTAACTCCAGTTGACGTTGTTCTCGAACATGTCCGGCGAGCGGATGGCTTCCGAATACACCGCACGCAAGCCGTGGCGCGGATTGATCAGATAGTTGACCGCCACGCGCGGCGTCAGCGAGCTGCCGATCAATTGCGTGTCTTCGAACATTGCACCGCCCTGTAACAGCCAGTGTTCGCTTGCGCGCCACTCGAGCTGGCCGAACGCGCGCCATGTCGTGTCGTCGAGCGTGCCATTGAAGTAGGTCTCGGAATCTGCCCGGTCGTAACGATAGTTCAGGCCGCTGACCAGTCGCAGACTGTCGGACAGGCTGAGGGTGTCTTGCAGTTCGAGGTCGTAGCGCGTCTCGCGGGTGCTCTGGTCGATGTCGCCGCACAAGGTTTGGCGGGCGCCGTTGCGCCACTGGTCCAGCACTTTATTCGCCAAGGCTTGTTCTGCCGGCGTGCCGGACGGTGCGCCGGGGCCGACGTAACGCTCGATGTTGCGCGCCAGGCGCTCGGTGTAATTCGGATTGAGCTGCCAGAGCTCGGTCAGTTCAGGGCTGAACGAAACTTCGGCGTCGCAGGCGCGCCAGGTCTGCTGACGATCCCAGTGCTGGGCCGAGCCCTGGATATAAAGGCTGTGATCAGGATTAACATCGAGGTTCCAGCGCAGGGAACCGGCATAGTCCTTGGCCACAACGTCGGAATTGTTCCCGGCGGCGGTAATCCCCGAAAACACCGGGCGGTAGGTATAAGGCCGCTGGTTGCTGCCGTCCTTGGCATTCAATTGCCAATCGAGGCTTTGCTGTTCGTTGAGCGCCTGGCTGACGGCGAGGTTGAAACGGTTCAAGCGGCGGCTGTCGCGGTAATCGGCGCCGCGGCGGTCCGAGTCAAAGCCGTCGTCCTGCTGGCCGGACAGCGACAGGCGCATGTCGCCACCGTCCCAACCCACGCCCTGACTGGCGTAAAAGTCATCGATGCCGCGCTGACCACGAGTGACTTTGACCCGCGTACCATGGCTGTCGGCCGGGTTGCGGGTGATGATGTTGACCACCGCCATCAACGCATTGGCGCCATAGCTGACGGTGTTCGGGCCGCGGAAAACCTCGATGCGTTCGATGTCTTCCATAGCCACCGGAATGTCGCTCCAGTCGACCGTGGCCAGGCCGGCGCGGTACACCGAACGCCCGTCGATCAATACCTGCATGCGCCGCGCTTCGCTGGCGTTGGTGCCGTGATAGTTCACCGCCGCCTGATTGCCGCTGATGTTGCCGACCATCATCCCCGGCACCAATCGCAGCAATTCACTGATGTCACGGGCACCACTGGCGTTGATCAGTTCGCTGTCGATCACCGTCATGCTTCCCGGAACCGCCGCCGGCGACTGTTTAAGACGCGTAGCCGTCAGCACTTGCGGCACCGGCTCGTTGTCGAGAAACAGGTCGTCGGCCAGCAATGGCGGGCTGAATATCAGCGCCAGGACCAGCGGAGAGCGAGGTGCAGCGGGGCCAAACGACACAACACATCCTTGATAGCGATTAATGGGCGCGCATGTTAACCGAGCGGGTCGACTTTTTCAGTCACGATGCCGGCATTTTCCTCGGATTTATCCGTCTTCTTTCTACAAGTGCCGGTAATTGACGCGGGGGCTGGCCGCCACTGGGCCGCTCCGTATAATGCCGACATCGCCATTGGTATGGATTAACGGATTGCATATGACTGAACAGCGCCCAATTGCGGTCCTGGGAGGCGGAAGTTTTGGTACCGCCGTGGCTAATCTGCTGGCCGAGAACGGGCATCAGGTCCGGCAGTGGATGCGTGACCCCGAGCAGGCCGAGGCCATTCGGGTCAATCGCGAGAATCCGCGTTACCTCAAGGGCATCAAGATTCTGCCGGGAGTGGAAGCGGTCACCGACCTGCAAGCCACGCTGGACGCCTGCGATCTGTGTTTTGTCGCGCTGCCTTCCAGCGCGTTGCGTGCGGTGCTGGTTCCGCACACCGAACGCTTGAGCGGCAAATTGCTGGTGAGCCTGACCAAAGGCATCGAAGCCCACACCTTTAAACTGATGAGCGAGATCCTCGAAGAAATCGCCCCGCAAGCGCGCATCGGCGTGCTGTCCGGCCCGAACCTGGCCCGTGAAATCGCCGAGCACGCGCTGACCGCCACGGTAGTCGCCAGCGAAGACGAAGAACTCTGCCAACGGGTTCAGGAAGCGCTGCACGGGCGCACCTTTCGCGTGTACGCCAGCGCCGACCGTTTCGGCGTGGAGTTGGGCGGGGCGCTGAAAAACGTCTACGCGATCATCGCCGGCATGGCGGTGGCGCTGGGCATGGGCGAAAACACCAAGAGCATGCTGATCACCCGGGCGCTGGCGGAAATGACCCGCTTCGCGGTGAATCAGGGCGCCAACCCCATGACGTTCCTGGGACTGGCCGGGGTGGGGGACTTGATCGTCACCTGTTCGTCGCCAAAAAGCCGTAACTACCAGGTCGGCTTCGCCCTCGGTCAGGGCTTGAGCCTGGAAGACGCGGTGACACGCCTGGGCGAAGTCGCCGAAGGTGTGAACACCCTGAAAGTGCTCAAGGCCAAGGCCCAGGAAGTTGGCGTCTACATGCCGCTGGTCGCCGGGCTGCACGCGATCCTGTTCGAAGGGCGCACGCTGAATCAGGTCATTGAACTGCTGATGCGTGGCGAACCGAAAACCGACGTCGACTTTATTTCCACCAGTGGTTTTAACTGATCACGCTCCTCATAAGGAGCAGGAGAGCGAGACATGAACGATCCGAAAACAGAAGCCCAATACGAATCCATCCTGCTGCGGGTGTTGTGGATGATCGTCTTCCTGCTGGTCTGGCAGGTGGCGCAGTTCATCCTCGGCGCCGTGGTGCTGGTGCAACTGGTCTATCGTTTGATCTATGGCGCCCCGAGCGCCAGCCTGATGAATTTCGGCGACAGCCTGAGCCAGTTCCTGGCGCAGATCGGTCGTTTCGGCACGTTTCACAGCGACCAGAAACCCTGGCCGTTCGCCGACTGGCCGACGCCGCGTACACCGGAAGGTGAAGCGCCACACGTCGTGGCGCCTGCGCCGCATCCGGCCCGAGATGAGGAACCCAAGCTATGAAACTCTGGGTATTGCGTCATGGGGAAGCCGAGCCTTACGGCTCGCGTCCGGACTCCGAACGGACATTGACTACCCACGGTCGTGAAGAAGTGCTGCGCAGCGCTGCGCGGTTGATGGGGCAGCCCGTCACCGCGATCTATGCCAGCCCTTACCTGCGAGCGCAGGAAACTGCGCAACTGGTCCGTGAGGCTCTGGGCTTCGAACCGGAGATTCGTACAGTCGACTGGCTGACCCCGGAAACCGACCCGGATAAAGTGGCCGAGCAGTTGGTGTCGGTGAGTGACGTCCTTTTGGTCAGTCACAACCCGCTGGTGGGTAACTTGCTGAGCTACCTGCAACATGGCGCCGGCTATCCACCGGAAAAAGTCAGCACCGCCGGCCTGGCCGAACTTGAGCATAGCGAGTTGTTGATTGGGTCGATGACGCTCAACAGCCTCAAGCACCCATAACACTTTTTGCTGCTTTTGCTTTTGTAGGAGCGTGGCTTGCCCGCGAAGCTTTTAGCGCCTTCAAGGGCCCCTTCGCGGGCAAGCCTCGCTCCTACAGTGTTCGGCTGCAGTACTGATTTTTTGTAATGAAATAGTCAACCAAGCAATCGCTTGGTTGACTACGCTTGCTCCAGACCAAAAATAAAGGAGCGAGTCGCATGTCTGCTGCTTTTCGTTTGCCGCTGGACGTCTTCTACGAGCGCGAAGCCCGTCATCCCCGCCAGCGCTTTCTGGTCCAGCCCACGGGTGGTGGCCAGGTCGAGACCCTGACTTGGGAAGACGTCGGCCATCAGGCCCGCTGCGCCGCGCACTGGCTGCGCGCCCGTGAACTTCCGCAAGGCAGCCACATCGCCCTGATCTCGAAAAACTGCGCCCACTGGATCATCGCCGACCTGGCGATCTGGATGGCCGGGCATGTGTCGGTGCCGTTGTACCCGAACCTCACTGCCGAATCCGTCGCGCAAGTACTCGAACACTCCGAAGCGGCGCTGGCGTTCATCGGCAAACTCGATGACTGGCCCGGCATGTCCCGCGGGGTCAATCCCGACTTGCCGACCATCAGCCTGCCGTTGCACCCGCCGGGTACCTTCGATTTCAGTTGGGCCGACCTGCAAGCCTGCTCACCGATCCAGGACGACCCCAAGCCTGCCGCTGACCAACTGGCGACCATCATTTACACCTCCGGCACCACCGGCATGCCCAAAGGCGTCATGCACAGCTTCGGTAATCTGGGGTTCGCCACCACCCGTGGCACGCAGTTGTTCGGCCTCAATGAGTCGGATCGATTGCTGTCTTACCTGCCGCTGTGCCACGTCGCCGAACGCATGTTCGTCGAACTGGCGTCTATCTACACCGGGCAAACCGTGTTCTTTGCCGAGAGCCTCGACACCTTCCTGACTGATTTGCAGCGTGCGCGGCCGACTGCGCTGTTCGGCGTGCCACGCATCTGGACCAAATTCCAGATGGGCGTGTACGGCAAGATCCCGGCAAAACGCCTCGACTTCCTGCTCGGGCTGCCCTTCATCGGCAAACGGGTAGGGCACAAAGTGCTCGCGGGGCTGGGGCTGGACGCCTTGCGCGTCGCGTTGTCCGGCGCCGCGCCGGTGCCGCAGACGTTGTTGCTGTGGTACCGCAAACTCGGGCTGGACGTGCTGGAGGTCTACGGCATGACCGAAAGCTGCGGTTATTCCCACATCGGCCGGCCCGGCGACAACAAACCGGGCTGGATCGGCAAGCCTTGCCCCGACGTTGAAGTGCAGATCGCCGAATCGGGCGAGGTCTTGGTGCGCAGTGGCGCTACCATGCTCGGGTATTTCAAGGAACCGGAAAAAACCGCCGACACCATCACCGAGGACGGCTTCCTGCGCACCGGTGACAAGGGCGAACAGGACGCCGAAGGCAACCTGCGCCTGACCGGCCGCCTGAAGGAAATCTTCAAGACCAGCAAAGGCAAGTACGTGGCACCGGCACCGATCGAAAACCGTTTGGCGGTGCATTCACGCATCGAGCAAGTGTGCGTGGTCGGCGATGGGTTGAGCGCGCCGCTGGGGTTGTGCGTGCTCTCGGCAGTCGGGCAGCAGGACGCCGGCGGAACCGCGCGTGCCGGCCTGCATTCAAGCCTGGAAAAACTTCTCGAAGAGGTCAACGGCGCCCTCGACAAACATGAGCGCCTGCGCCGGCTCGTTGTCGTCAAAGACAGCTGGGCGGTGGAAAACGGCTTCCTGACGCCAACCCTGAAGATCAAGCGCAACGTGATCGAAGCGGCTTACGGCCCCCGGTTCGAAGAATGGAGCGAGCATAGCGAAGCGGTGCTGTGGCAGGATTGAGCCACGAACAAAACCAACAAAGGATGTGTGCAATGAGTTTGTGGCGTACCACTCCCAACATCGAGCAGTTGAACGCAACTCAGAAAAACACCATCGGCGAAGTGCTGGATATCCGCTTCGAAGCCTTCGACGAAGAGTCCCTGACCGCGAGCATGGTCATCGACCACCGCACTCACCAGCCTTATGGTTTGCTGCACGGCGGTGCTTCGGTGGTGTTGGCTGAAACAGTCGGCTCCATGGCCAGTTATCTGTGCATCGATGCCAGCAAGTTTTACTGCGTAGGCCTTGAGATCAACGCCAACCATTTGCGGGGGCTGCGCAGCGGACGGGTGACGGCGGTGGCCAAGCCGATTCACATCGGGCGCACGACCCATGTCTGGGACATTCGGTTGACCAGCGATGAGGGCAAGGCCAGTTGTGTGTCGCGGTTGACCATGGCGGTGGTGCCGTTGGGGGAGAGCCCGCCGGCCCGATAATCCTTTCGAACCGGGTCTGGACTGACGGCTTCAGATGTCATGAACGCTATGGCGCCGGACGACAGAACGGCTGCTGAATCTAGGCGCCGTTGACTGGACGTCTGGACTAATGCGAGCTGCGGCCTGCGGATCAAATACACTGTATCCGTCCAGAGCGGCTGGCATGACCACAGCTCGATAGTCAGCGAGCCCGATGAAGGCACCGGCGATGGCTCCACTTAGCATGTTCAGCGAATCCCCGCGTTCGGAGGCACTCAGGCCGGTGATGCTGGCCGTCGCAGCTTCAACCGCGGTATTCACGCCGAAAATGAACAGGCTGGAGGTAACCCTGCCGATCGTCCCTAAGGCTGTATCGAGGAGCGGTGGACTTTGAATTGGCGACGTACCCGCTGCATAGTTTGTATCTGGATGATTTCCCCGCAACCACGTGCCGACAAACCCGTCCGCCCCTTCAATCAAAGGACCTAGCCAACTGCGAATGGACTCTGGGACAAATCGACCGAACGCGCCATTGAGTGCGTTAGTTACCGCATAGGCCGAGACTGTTCGATGAACGGTCGGCGCCCGATCTCCCAGGCTGACATTGCCCCAGGAAAAGTTTGCTCCATGCCCCCTGAGTATCTGTTGTAAGAGTTCTCGAATGAAAGCGCCTGCATCTGCGCCTATTCGGTTGATGGCTGTCTGGTTCAGTTCCACCTCTGATTCGTCCGTTGAATCACTGTCATGACTCAATGCCGCCGGTAAAACGCCTATCAAAGCGCCGCCGATGGCACCGAATACCATTGCGTTACGATGATACCGTGCAGCCAAACCACCACCGACAATCCCGACGGCAATCCCATCAAGCAGGCCGGCGGTTGTCTCCAGTGCAGCGTTGGTAGCACGACTGGCGGGCAAGGTGTTCAACGCCGCAATGGTCGACATTTGCACCACGCCGGACATACCCCTGGAAACGAAATCACGCACAAAGGCAGATGAAGACGCATCGCGCAGGTTACTGGTTTGTAGCGTGTGGTCATCTATCAGTCCGGCGATATCTACATGCCCCACCGGATTTGCGTGAACCATCGCATACAGATTCAACCCGTCAGCGGTCCCCGCGGGATCCGCACTCAGCCACCGCTGACACCAAGGCAAGTAGTAGCGAAACCCGTAGTAATACAACCCCGTAACATCCCGTTCCTGCCCTGAATAACGAATGGTTTTGTAACTGGCTTCCAGCTTGCTGCGCCCCGCCCACCAGCAGGTTCCACCGTACGGGTAGTAGCTTTCCCACGTGATCAATCGCGCAGCTTCATCCAGCTCGACGGTGCTGGACTTCAGATGATCGGTGAAGCTGTAGCGATGCGGGTCCTGGGGAATGCCTGACGCAGGTTTTTTCTCCCAATGAAGTACCTGCACTTTGCCGCGCCCGGCCTCCACCGTGATGACATGAAGGATTTCGTCAGTGCACGAGCGAATTTCCACACCCGGCAGGTAGCGGGTTTCGTGGATGCGGGTCAACGTGCCGGTGTAGGCCTGACGGATCTTTCGCAGGCGTTGGCCGCTGCCGTCATAGAGGTAAATCTCGGTGTCGTCAGGCTCGTCCTCTCGCACCACTCGATCGACCTGGCGCAATTGGTTGCGTAAATCCCACAGCAAGTCTTGTCCCGGTTGGAGGGTCATGCGGTTGCCGTTCAGGTCGTAACCGGCGGCAATGTCGTTGTCGTCGGGTAACTCGCCATTGGTCTTTTGAGGCAGGCTGCGATTGCTGGAAGCGGCGATGGCAGTACGTTCGGTGCGGCTGGCACTGTCGGCCTGATGCTGCATGACCTCCAGGTTGCCGGCGGCATCGTAGGTGTAAATACGCGTGTAATTTTCCAGTTGCCCGGGGTCGGGCGCAGATTGGAACGCCGGTAACTGCGGCCCGCCGCAGGCATTGCGAAGCTGTCGGCCGGTGGCGGCTATCAGTCGGTAAAGGCTGTCATAACGGTAGCGATGGGTGTGTTCGATCCGCTGATTGCGGTGAAAGCGAATCGGGTCGGCAGTGTCGGTCAGGCCCGTGATATTGCCTGTGGCGTCGTACTCGTAAGTCAGGTCCTGGATCGCAGGTTGATCTGGCACGTAAGCCTTCAGATGTTCCAGGCGCCCGTCTTCAGGGCGAAAAGTCGCACACGAAATAACGCCATTCCCTGCACGTTGTCGCTCGATCTGACCGAAAGCGTTGTATTGGATATCACTGACCAGGGTTTTTTCCTCGGTCTGCCCGGCCAGTGTCAGGCGAACTTCTTTCAGCTCGGCTGCACGGGTCTGAATGAACGCTTGAGTATTACCTTTTGCGTCGGTCTGCCTGATGGGGTCGCCCACGGCGTTGCAGTGAAGGCGAGTGATCGCTGGATCATCCTCCAGAAAACCATCGCGTTCGCTCTCCGTCGCGGGCCAATCCACGGACCATTGCGGATCTTCGACAAAAGTTCGGCTGTGTTGCAGCGGTGTGCCGCCAATGCCGAACGAGAGGTAGTGCAAAGTGCCTGCGGTGTCGTCCTGGCGAATCAGTTGGCCACACAGGTTAAGGCTTTCATCGGCGCGGGCAGCCGCGTAGGCAAACCTCGCGATGCAGCGTTGCGCTTCACCGTGGGCGTTCTCGAATGAAGCGATCGGCCGGCGCTGCCCGTCGTAGTGCAGGCGGCTATGGGCGAGCTTCTGATCCCATCCTTCGACGCCTTGTCCGTCCTCGCCGAGCAAGCCCAGGCGCCAGCCGGCATCAGTGTTTTCGGACAACAACAGGGCGCCCGACAGGCTGAACGCGTTGATTTGATTGGCGGCGCTCTGGCCTGCCTGATGTAAACGAAACAACCGTGGATCGCGGCTCAGCACGGCACGCCCGGCAACATCGTGGACCTGCTGGGTGATGCAGCTTTCGACTGCAGAATTGTCGCGGCGGTAATACGCCACGGCACGCACGCCCAGACCGCGGGAGTCGATCACTGCAATAGCGGGCGTGTTGGCGTGGGTCATGACAGGCATTGCCTGAGGCTTGGCGACAGTGCTCTTATCCGCGTCATGAGGATTGACTGTCAACTGTCATAAATAACAGGTCCGACCCACCGTGCCGCTCATAGCCACGGCACGACTGTCATCATTCCTGGCAGTTACGGTCATTGCGGTTCCCGGTGGGCTTGCGGACAATCAGGTTCTGTTTTTCGTTTGATGGAACGACCGGTATGTCGCAGCAGATATTTTTCGCCCACGCCAATGGGTTCCCCTCCGGGACCTACGGCAAGTTGTTCGCGGCGCTGGCGCCCGAGTATCAGGTGACGCATCTGGAGCAGCATGCCCATGACCCGCGTTTCCCGGCGGATGACAACTGGCACAACCTGGTGGACGAGCTGATTCATCACCTCAAGCAACAGGCGGAACCGGTGTGGGGCGTCGGCCATTCCTTCGGCGGCGTGCTGCACCTGCACGCGGCATTGCGTTGTCCCGAGCTGTATCGCGGCGTGGTGATGCTCGATTCGCCGGTGCTGACCCGCGCCGATCAATGGGTGATCCTCGCGGCCAAGCGTTTCGGTTTTATCGACCGCCTGACCCCGGCCGGCCGCACATTGGGGCGTCGCGAAGAGTTCGCCGATATCGAGAGTGCCCGCCGTTATTTCGCCGGTAAAACGCTGTTCCGCGGTTTCGACCCTGAATGTTTCGACGCTTACCTGCAACACGGCCTGCATCAGGTCGGCGACAAACTGCGTCTGCGTTTCGATCCCGCCACGGAAATCAGCATCTACCGGGGCGTTCCCCACACCAGTCCCGGTCGCGCACGGCAACTGAAAGTGCCGCTGGCGGTGGTGCGAGGGCACAAAAGCCGCGTGGTGATGCGCCATCACGCCAATTCTGTCGGGCGCATGCCGTTGGGCGAATCCCTGACCATGCCCGGCGGCCACATGTTTCCCCTCGAACGTCCCCAGGACACCGCCACGCTGCTGAAAAACCTGTTCAGCCGCTGGGACGCTCGTCATCAGCAGGATTGCGCATGAACCATGCCGTCGAAGAAGTCCGCCTGAGCCTGCCGCACATTGAGCTGGCGGCGCACCTGTTCGGCCCCGAAGACGGTTTGCCGGTGATTGCCTTGCACGGCTGGCTGGACAACGCCAACAGCTTTGCCCGGTTGGCGCCGAAGCTCAAAGGGCTGCGCATCATCGCGCTGGACATGGCCGGTCACGGTCATTCCGGGCATCGCCCGACGGGTGCCGGCTACGCGATGTGGGACTACGCCCATGATGTGCTGCAAGTCGCCGAACAGCTGGGCTTGAAGCGTTTTGCGCTGATGGGGCACTCCATGGGGGCGATCGCTTCGCTGATCATCGCCGGGTCGCTGCCGGAGCGGGTTACGCACCTGGCCTTGATCGACGGCATCATTCCTCCTACAGACAAAGGCGAAAATGCTGCCGAGCGCATGGGCATGGCCCTGCAAGCGCAACTGGACCTGCGAGAGAAAAGCAAACCGGTCTACAACACCCTGGATCGCGCCATCGAAGCGCGTATGAAAGGTTTGGTGGCGGTCAGTCGCGAGGCCGCCGAATTGCTGGCGCAACGCGGCTTGATGCCAGTGCCGGGCGGTTACACCTGGCGCACCGATAGCCGTCTGACGCTGCCATCGCCGCTGCGTCTGACCACCGAACAAGCCATGGCCTTCGTCCAGCGCGTCAGTTGTCCTGCGCTGCTGGTCGTTGCGGCCGACGGCATGCTCGCCAAACATCCCGAGTTGCTGGAGCGTCTACCCTTTAGCCGTGAACAGCTGCCTGGCGGTCATCATTTGCACCTGAATGACGAATCCGGTGCCGACCTTGTCGCAGACTGTTTCAATCGGTTCTTCGCCGTTCCTTGACTTGCGCCGGGCAACTGTCGAGGCTGGGCGGGTTGAAATGGGAGACAACCATGATAGATCTCTACACCGCTGCGACCCCGAATGGCCACAAGGTCTCTATCGTGCTCGAGGAACTCGGCCTGCCCTACACGGTGCATGCGTTGAGTTTCGACAAAAAGGAACAGAAGTCCGCGGACTTCCTCAAGATCAACCCCAATGGCCGGATCCCGGCGATTGTCGACCGCGCCAACGGCGATTTTGCCGTGTTCGAATCCGGCGCCATCCTGATTTATCTGGCAGAACTGAGCGGCAAGCTGTTGCCCAAGGACCCGAAGGGGCGCTCGGTGGTGCTGCAGTGGCTGATGTTCCAGATGGGTGGAATCGGTCCGATGCAGGGCCAGGCCAACGTGTTTTTCCGTTACTTTCCGGAAAAGCTCCAGGGCGCCATCGACCGTTATCAGCATGAAACCCGACGCCTGTATGAAGTGCTCGACACGCGCCTGCAAGACGTAGAGTTTCTGGCGGACGAATACAGCATTGCCGACATCGCGACCTATCCGTGGGTCCGTGGTCACGAGTGGTCCGGTGTGGCAGTGGACGGCTTGTCGGCCTTGCAACGCTGGATGGCGACGATGGCGGCGCGTCCGGCGGTGCAGCGCGGTTTGCTGGTGCCCGAGCGCATCGACGACGCCAGTGTCGTCAAGGGTGCCCAGGCCATGCTGATCCGATGAGCCTGTCCATGCGATCACTCAGTCTGCTAATGCTGTGTTGTTTCAGTCCTTCTCTGTTTGCCGCCGATGTGCCGGGCAGTCAGGACCTGCCGATCGTGCCGCGCCTGGCCGATTCGCAGATCGTCGACTATCGCCCTACCGCTGAACTCGAACGGATCTACCCGTTGGGCTCGATCCGCAAGATCAGTGGGCAGTTGCGTTTCGACGGTCAGGTCAGCGCCCGCGGCCAAACCACCTCGGTGACCTACGAGCTGCCTGCGGAGCATTCCTCCACCGAAGCCTTCACGGCCGCTCGCGAAGCCTTGCAGAAGCAGGACGCCCAGTTGCTGTTCTGGTGCCAGGCCCGTGATTGCGGCGAGAGCAGCCTGTGGGCCAATGAGGTCTTCGGCAATGCCAAGCTCTATGGGGCCGACGATCAGCAGGCCTACCTGTTGTTGCGTCTGGCGGCGCCGCGGGACAACACCCTGGTGGCGCTCTACAGCATCACTCGCGGTAATCGCAAAGCCTATTTGCACGTCGAGCAGTTCGACGCCGCAGCACCGCTGGGTGATTTGCTGCCGACTTCCGCCACCTTGCTTCGAGAGCTCAAGAGCACCGGCGAGCTCGATTTCCCCAAGCTGACCGGCGACCCTGACGATACCTGGCTGCGTCTGATCTCCCGTGGACTGAACCTGGACACCACGTTGCGGGTCAGTGTGTCCGGGCCGAAGGCCGAAGCCTGGCGCCAGGCCCTGATCGGCCAGGGTGTGCGTACGGCCAGGATGGAAACCGGCAGCGTCGAAGGCTCTGGCCTGCACATCGAACTGTTGCGATAAGCTGTGACAGGCGGACGTGCTTGCCGCGTTCGCCTACTCTTATTGGCTGACTGACTTTTTTCGAGACGTGGATGATCAATAACGATCGACTGTTGGTGCAGATCCTGCTGCTGGTGCTGTTTGGTGCGAGCTTCTGGGTGATGGCGCCGTTCTGGTCGGCCATGTTCTGGGGCGCAGTGCTTGCGTTCGCCAGTTGGCCGCTGATGCGCTTGCTGACCCGTTGGCTCAATGGGCGAGAATCCCTGGCGGCGGCATTGCTGACCCTCGGCTGGATGTTGCTGGTGGCGGTGCCGCTGGTGTGGCTGGGTTTCAACCTCGCGGACCATGTGCGTGATGCCACGGCGTTCATCAAGGACGTGCAGATGGATGGCCTGCCCGAGGCGCCGACATGGCTGGGCAGTATTCCTTTGGTGGGTGCGCGTCTGGTGGTGATCTGGAACAGCATCGATCAGCAGGGCGCGGCGATGATGGTGTCGCTCAAACCTTATCTGGGGCAGGTCGGCAACTGGTTGCTGGCGCGCAGTGCGCAGATTGGCGGCGGCATTCTCGAGCTGACGCTCAGCATTGTGTTCGTGTTCTTTTTCTACCGGGACGGACCGCGTTTGGCGGCGTTTGTCCATGGGCTGCTGCAACGGTTGATCGGTGACCGCGCCGGTTATTACATCGAACTGGTGGCGGGTACGGTGCAACGGGTGGTGAACGGCGTGATCGGGACTGCGGCGGCGCAAGCGGTGCTGGCGCTGATCGGCTTCCTGATTGCCGGGGTGCCGGGGGCGCTGGTACTGGGCATCGTTACCTTCTTGCTGAGCCTGATTCCCATGGGGCCACCGCTGGTGTGGATTCCGGCCACGGCGTGGCTCGCCTGGAAGGGCGAATACGGGATGGCGGTGTTCCTTGGAATGTGGGGGACGTTCATCATCAGTGGGGTCGACAACGTGCTCAAGCCTTACCTGATCAGTCGTGGCGGCAATTTGCCGTTGGTGATCGTGCTGTTGGGCGTGTTTGGCGGGTTGATTGCGTTCGGGTTCATCGGTCTGTTTATCGGGCCGACGTTGCTGGCCGTGGCGTACAGCCTGTTGACCGACTGGAGCAAGAGTCAGGCGCGGGTGGAAGATCGCCGACCGTAAACTCATGGCCGATAAATTGTAGGAGCCGGCTTGCCGGCGATGGCATCACCGCGTTTCACCTCAAACGCCGCGGTGATCCAATCGCCGGCAAGCCGGCTCCTACAATTAGCTTGTAACGTTCAGGTATTTGCCCAACGTCGCCACCTTGTCGAGCGAGTACTGCTTGCTCAGGTTGGCGATCATTTTATTCAGCGCTTCAGTCACGTTCGCCTGATCGGTGGCGCTGTTGCTGTTTTTCTCGCGACCGGCCTGCAGCGCGGCTTCCAATTCGTCGCTGCTGACGCCGCCACTGCTGTCACTGTCCAGCACCTTGAGCAACGCGGCGCTGGTGTCGCTGCTGGTGGTTGAAGTGCTGCTGGCCTGCAACGCACTGCTCAATTCGCCGGCGCTGACACTGCCATCGCTGTCCGCGTCGAGTTGGCTGAACAACTCGTCACTGGACACCTGTTGCGGAGGTGGCGGCGGCGGGGCGAGGCTGGCGGCGAGTTCGTCCTTGCTGACGACGCCGTCTTCGTTTTTATCCAGCGCCGAAAAAATCTCTGTGCTGTCGGCACTGCTGCCGGCGTTGGTCAGGCCGCTGCTCAGCTCATCGCTGCTGATGGCGCCGTCACTGTCGGTGTCCAGTGCGCTGATCAGCGCGTCGGCCAGTTCGGTGTTCGGTGCCTGATCACGCGTTGGTGGTGGCGGTGGTGCCATCGCAGCCATTTCTTCGCTGCTCAGGCTGCCACTGTCGTCACTGTCCAGATCGGCGAAGTTCTTGCTCAGGCTGACCAGCAGGCCGTCCTCGGTTTTCTGTGACAGAGCGCTGGTGAGCTCGTCCTGATCCACCGAACCGTCGCTGTTGGTGTCGAGCCTGGCGAGCAGTTCTTTCTGGAATTGCTGGCTGCGAGCATTGCTGGTTGTGGTGCTGCTGGTGCTGGTATAGCTCGTGTAGTTGCTGACGCTACCGATCATTGGGCTCACTCCCTGGAATGGAAAACCGGTGGGTGCACCGGCTTATGCAGCCTCAAGGAGCAAGTTGTCGTGGGTATGTGGGGTTTGTACCGATTGGTACACACAGGTCAGACTCAGACCCTGTGGGAGCGGGCTTGCTCGCGAAAGCGGTGGATCATTCAGCATTGATGTTGACTGACCC